>NZ_CAACUY010000006.1 GCF_900659615.1 Actinomadura fibrosa
GTCCGCGCGTCCAGTGTCCGGGTCGGGCTGGGCGCCTGGCGGCGGGCGTCCGGCGTCGTCGCGCCGTGGGGCAGGTTCGTCACGACCAGCGCGGCGGCCCCGCCCGGGACGGCCGGACCGGCGGAAGCGGCCGGCGCGGCGGGTACGAGCGCGGCGATCAGGGCGGCGGCGAGCAGCTTCACGGCACTCCTAGGCGGGACGTTCGAACGCGGACGGAAACGAACTGAACACAGGGCGTTATCAAGAGGTATCAGAGTGAAGTCCTGCTGCGCGTGTGATCAAGGTAAATGCTTGCCGACCGTTATCGACCTGTTTCGCTAAGTGACGCCCCGGTTCGGGGTGCGCGCGTCGGCGCAGGCAGGGGCCCGTAGACTGGGGGTCCTTCCGCCGAATCCCGTCATGCCCTGCGAAAGGCGTTGTTGGTGGCCGCAGACCAGTCCTTTGACACCGTTCTCGTCGTCGACTTCGGCGCGCAGTACGCGCAGCTCATCGCGCGGCGCGTCCGCGAGTGCCACGTGTTCAGCGAGATCGTGCCGTCCACCATGCCCGCCGCGGAGATGCTCGCCAAGAGGCCGAAGGCCATCATCCTGTCCGGCGGCCCGTCCTCGGTGTACGAGGAGGGCGCCCCGATCGCCCCCGACGGGCTGTTCGACCTCGGCGTCCCGACGTTCGGCATCTGCTACGGCCACCAGGTGATGGCCCAGGCCCTCGGCGGGACGGTCGAGAACTCCGACGTCGCCGAGTACGGCGGTGCCACCGTCGCGGTGACCGCGCCCGGCATGCTGTTCGCCGGGCTGCCGCACGAGCAGGCGGTGTGGATGTCGCACCGCGACTTCGTCAGCAGCGCCCCCGCGGGCTTCACCGTCACCGCCAGCACCGACGTGACGCCCGTCGCCGGCATGGAGGACCGCGAGCGCGGCTTCTTCGGCGTCCAGTTCCACCCCGAGGTCCTCCACACCGAGCACGGCATGGAGATCCTCCGGCGGTTCCTCTACGAGGGCGCCGGCTGCCGTCCCAACTGGACGATGGTCAACATCGCGGACGAGTCGATCGAGGCCGTCCGCGAGCAGGTCGGCGGCAAGCGCGCGATCTGCGCCCTGTCCGGCGGCGTGGATTCCGCCGTCGCCGCCGCGCTCGTCCAGCGCGCCATCGGCGACCAGCTCACCTGCGTCTTCGTCGACCACGGGCTGCTGCGCAAGGGCGAGGCCGAGCAGGTCGAGAAGGACTTCGTCGCCGTCACCGGCGTCAACCTCCACGTCGTGGACGCGCAGGACCGCTTCCTCGCCGCCCTCGACGGCGTCACCGACCCCGAGGACAAGCGCAAGATCATCGGCCGCGAGTTCATCCGCGTCTTCGAGGAGGCCGCCCGGGAGATCGCCGGTGAGCAGGCCGCGGAGCCGGTCGAGTTCCTCGTCCAGGGCACCCTCTATCCGGACGTCGTCGAGTCCGGCGGCGGCACCGGCGCGGCCAACATCAAGTCCCACCACAACGTCGGCGGCCTCCCCGAGGACCTCCGCTTCGCGCTGGTCGAACCGCTCCGCACCCTCTTCAAGGACGAGGTCCGCGCGCTCGGCGAGCAGATCGGCCTGCCCCCCGAGATCGTCTGGCGGCAGCCGTTCCCCGGCCCCGGCCTCGGCATCCGCATCATCGGCGCCGTCACCCGCGAGCGCCTCGACATCCTCCGCGAGGCCGACGCGATCGCCCGCGAGGAGCTGACCCGCGCGGGCCTCGACCGCGACATCTGGCAGTTCCCGGTCGTCCTCCTCGCCGACGTCCGCTCGGTCGGCGTGCAGGGCGACGGCCGCACCTACGGCCACCCGATCGTCCTGCGCCCCGTCACCAGCGAGGACGCCATGACCGCCGACTGGGCCCGCCTCCCGTACGAGCTGCTCCAGCGCATCTCGACCCGCATCACCAACGAGGTCCGCGAGGTCAACCGCGTCGCCCTGGACATCACCTCGAAGCCCCCGGGCACCATCGAGTGGGAATGACCCCAGACACGCCGAAGGGCCCGGACGCACTGCGTCCGGGCCCTTCCGGTTCCCGTCAGACGGTCGCGGGAGCCAGCGCAGCCTCCGCGTCCAGCGTCGCCGCCGTCGCGTTGACGATCGCGGCCACCCGCAGCGCCTCCTGGACGAGCTCGCGCGACAGTCCCGCCTCGCGGACGACCTTCTCGTGCGACTCCAGGCACCGGCCGCACCCGTTGATCGCCGACACCGCCAGGCACCACAGCTCGAAGTCGACCTTGTCCACGCCGGGCCTGCCGATGATGCTCATCCGCAGCTTGGCGGGCAGCGTGGCGTACGTCTCGTCGCCGATCAGGTGCGTGGCGCGGTAGTACACGTTGTTCATCGCCATGATCGACGCGGCGCCCTTGGCGGCCTCGAACGCCTCCGCGGACAGGTAGTCGCCCGCCTCCTCGGCCAGCTCGCGGATCACCGTCGTGCTGCGGGTCGCGAGCGCGCAGGCGAGGACCGTCCCCCACAGCTGCTGGTCGGTGAGCTGCGAGGTGGACGTCAGCGAACCGAGGTTCAGCTTGGTGTCCTTGGCGTACCCGGGCAGCGCGCCCTTCAGTGCGTCAACACTCATGATCATGCGTCCTTTCCTGCGGACGGCCGGCCGCGAGGTACCGCGGCCGGCCGCCGTCGTCCGTCCTGCGGGAGGTCAGACGCCGGCCATCAGCTTGGTGGCGTCCAGGGTGCTCTCGCCCTTGTTCCAGTTGCAGGGGCACAGCTCGTCGCTCTGGAGCGCGTCGAGGACCCGCAGGACCTCCTTGACGTTCCGGCCGACGGAGCCCGCCGTCACCATGGAGAACTGGATCTCGTTGTTCGGGTCGACGATGTACGTCGCGCGCTGCGCCACGCCGTCCTCGGTGAGGATGCCGAGCGCGGAGACCAGCTCCCGGTTGAGGTCCGACAGCATCGGGAACGGCAGGTCGCGCAGGTCCGGGTGGTCCTTGCGCCACGCGAAGTGGACGAACTCGTTGTCCACGGACGCGCCGAGCACCTGCGCGTCCCGGTCGGCGAAGTCCTCGTTCAGCCGCCCGAACTCAGCGATCTCCGTCGGACAGATGAAAGTAAAGTCCTTGGGCCAAAAAAAGATGACCTTCCAGCCTTCGTACGTCTTGTGGGTGATTGTCTCGAATGCCTTGTCGGCGTCGAGAGAGACGCAGGCGGTCAGCTCGAATTCGGGGAACTGGTCTCCGACGGTAAGCACAGTGCTCCCTCTGCTGGTCTGGATCGTGTGAGCGCCGCCTGAGGCGGCGGGATGCGTTCGATGTTGCCGCAACTCTCCGTGCCGGGCCAATCACTTCGACACCTCAGTCCGATAGGAACCGCTTATCAGTCGCGGCAACGCCGCGCTGTCCAGGCGATCGGTCCGCGATGGACGGGTGAAACGCGGCCGCGTGATGAGGAAGATCACACCGAACTCGGCCCTGGCCTGCTGAAACGGGTGAACGGGGAGTATCCGAAGCAACTCGTCCGCAACGAGAACGGAACTACCCTTCTACTGCCACACGATCTCGATGAGCTCCGGTTTGAACGGCTGCCGTCCCCTGCCCTGGGGATGGACGACGGCGGCCCGGATGCTCCGCTTGAGATGCTGCTTCTTCTCGGCGATCGTGTAGTCCTGCCATTGTCTCAGCAGCGTGGGGTACTCGGTTCTGCGCTTCACCTTGGACGCCTGGAGCGCGCGCCGTTCATCGCTCAGCCTCAGCCGCTCGCTTTCCAGTTCCTCGATGA
The DNA here is from genome assembly GCF_900659615.1 of Actinomadura fibrosa. Taxonomy (GTDB): domain Bacteria; phylum Actinomycetota; class Actinomycetes; order Streptosporangiales; family Streptosporangiaceae; genus Spirillospora; species Spirillospora fibrosa. The sequence goes on from NZ_CAACUY010000006.1 coordinate 3,744, forward strand.
GGTCCAGCGCGAGGGAGAGCGGGATGCGTTCGGCCTTTCGGCGCTCATTGATGGCGTCCATCTCCTTCTCGATCGCCGTCAGGCGCTCGACGTGTACCGACTCGACGACCAGGGATGCGACGACCGGCTCGTCGAGGGAGCGGCGGACCTCGTCAAGGAATTCCGTTTCGACGAGAGCCTCGACGAGAGGGCCGACCCGGCTCACGCCGCCGCAGCCACCGAGGCTGCTGAGGCATGCGTACCGGTACCCGTAGCGCTCGAACGAGGGGCTGGCCTTGCTGTACCAGTTGGCGGTGAGGGGGAACATGCATCTGCCGCAGCGGGCGACGCCGGCGAGCAAGTACTTCTCGGAGGTGTCGTGCGGTTCGGCGAGTCCGTCCCTGCGCTCCTTCTTGCGCTCCGCGATCGTCCTGACGCAGGCCGCCCACTCCTCGGGGGTGACGATCGGTTCCCATGGCCCGCGTACCGGCTCGCCGTCCCTGTAGACGACGTGGTCGGGCATCCACGGTCTGGTCTTGCGGTTCCGGCGCTCGGATTGAGGCAGGTGTGTCATATACCCGCAATTGCGTGGATTCGCCAGGATTGCTTCGACTGTGGAGTGCTCGAAGGGCATGTCCCGTTCGCCGTGTCTCTCCTTACCCTTCCTTGTCTGCCGCTTCTTGTGGCCCAGGGTGAACCACTCCCTGCGAACGGTTCCGACCTTTTTCCCGCCGGGCACAGCACGGATCGCGGACGCCAGATGTGCGGCCTCTTCGGGATGGAGGCTGAGCCGGTCGTCCGCCCAGCCGAACGGACGCGGGGTGCCGCCCATGATGCCGCGTTCCGCCAAGCGCTTCCGCTTACGGGCGACTCGTCGGCCGGCATTGGCGGCCTCAATGCCGGCCATGGTGGCCTGCATCGTGAACATGGCACGACCCTCCTGCGTGGAGAGGTCGACACTTCCGCTCAGCGAGAGTCCGACCAGTGTCGGGTTCATCTGGTACAGGCGGTTGACGCGGGCAGCGTCGTACTCCTGCCGAGCGAGACGGTCGGAATGGTAGAAGAGGATGCCTCGGAGCATCTCCGTCTGGAGGTCTACGAGCATCCGCTCGAAGCCGTCCCGGACGGTGAACGGGTCGGTCGCCGACGTGTCGTTGTCGTCATAGACCTCGGCTACGGTCCAGCCCAGTTCGGCGGCCAGCCCTTCCAACTCCTCCCGCTGCGCACTCACCTCCTCCCCGATCTCGCGCCAGGGTGCCGCTCTGGATCGCATGCCCTTGTCTTCTGAGATGCGAAGATACAATCCGACCGTTATTCCTCGAATGGTACTCGCTGAGGAGATCGGCGACAGGGCTTCGGGTGATGTGTCGTGGGGGGACATGATTCGGACGCTAGCAGCCGGACGAATCCGGTTGGCTCCAAATGCAGGAAAGGCGCGCGCCACTTAGTCGAATCTGTATGGATTCGTCTTGATATGACCTACGAGTGTAGGTGCAGATGGTTACTCGGGGTTTTGCCATCTGGGGGCTAGCGGGGCCCATTTGTCTAGTTGGGTTAGGAGGTCTGGCTCGGTTCCGGATGGTAGGAGGAGTAGGCAGCGGTCTATGCCGGCGTTGGCTAGTGTGTCCAGGGTTCGGGTGTCCGGTGGGGTGTTGAACACCGTGATCGGGAGCGCTGCTCGGCCCGCGTCGGCGGCGCGTTGGCGTAGTGTCTGGGCGCGTTTGCTCAGCTGGTCGGCGTCGGCTAGTCCTTCGCACTGGGGCAGCCAGCCGTCGCCGAATGCCAGGACGCGGTCTTCCGTGCCCGGGCCGTTGCCTGCGACGAGGACCGGTGGGTGCGGTCGCTGGAGTGGCTTGGGCCACGACCAGATCGGCTCGAAGTCGACGTGGTCTCCGTGGAACTCGGCTTCGTCGGTGGTCCAGATCTGGCGCATCGCCAGCACGCGTTCGGCGAGCAGGGCCATCCGGGTGCGGGGGTCGGTGCCGTGGTTGGCCAGTTCCTCGCGGTTCCAGCCCGCGCCGACGCCGAACACGAAGCGGCCGCCCGACAGGCGGTCGAGGCAGGCGACCTCCTTGGCCGTGATGATCGGGTCCCGTTGCGTCACCAGGCACACTCCGGTGCCGAGTGTGAGGGTGCGGGTGGCCGCGGCGACCGCCGACAGCGCCACGAATGGGTCGTAGGTTTCGGCGTAGCCCCGGGTGGAGGTTCCGTCCCTCCGCCGGCTGCGCACGGGGATGTGCGTGTGTTCGGGGAAGAAGAGGGACTCGAATCCGCGTTCCTCGACCGCGCGGCCGAGCGCGGGAGGTTCCATGCCGTAGGTGCCGGCGAAGGTGGTTAAGCCAATGTCCACGGCGACACCCTAGAGAAGCGGGTTCCTGGCCACAAAGGGTTTTTGTCCGATCCGATACGGGGCGTTGAGGTCCTGTGGACGGCGGGACGTCCGGCGCCGCGCACGGACGCCGAGTGAGGGTGCGGAACGTCACTGGTGCCCAGGGGGTTCGTGGGGCTCTTGTGGGGACTTGACCAGGTAACTTTCTCTGAGGGTCGGCGGGGTGTTCGGGGGGTCCTGGGTGAGCGGCGGGCGGCCTTCGGTTGCTCAGTTGCGGGCGTTCGTGGCGCTTGCCGAGCATCTGCACTTCCGGGACGCGGCGGCGGCGCTGCGGATGAGCCAGCCGGCGCTGTCGGGGGCGGTGGCGGCGCTGGAGGAGACGCTCGGCGCGCGGCTCGTGGAGCGGACGACGCGGAGGGTGCTGCTGACGCCGGCGGGGGAGCGGGTCGCGCGGCGGGCGGAGGCCGTGCTGGCGGAGCTCGACCGGATGGTCGAGGAGGTCAGGGCGGTGCGGGGGCCGCTGGTGGGGCCGCTCAGGGTGGGGGTGATCCCGACCGTGGCGCCGTATCTGCTGCCGGTGGTGCTGCCGAGGCTCGCCGAGGAGTTCCCGGATCTGGACCTGTCGGTGCGCGAGGAGCAGACGGAGCACATCGTCGCGGAGTTGCTCGCGGGACGGCTGGACGTGGTGCTGCTGGCGCTGCCCGTCCGGGTTCCGGGGGTGACGGAGGTGCCGCTGTATGACGAGGACTTCGTGCTGGTGACACCGTCCTCGCTGAAGCTGGACGAGCCCGTGCCGCGGGCGGCGCTCCGGGAGCTGGACGTCATCCTGCTGAACGAGGGGCACTGCCTGCGCGACCAGGCCTTGGAGGTGTGCCGCGAGGTGGGGGCCGGGGCGACGGCCACGACGTACGCGACGAGCCTGGCGACGCTGGTCCAGCTCGTGGCCGGGGGGCTGGGCGCCACGCTGGTCCCGGAGACCGCGCTGCCGGTGGAGACGCGGCGGGCGCCGGATCTCGCGCCGCGCCGGTTCGCGCCGCCGGCGCCGTCGCGGCGGGTCGGGCTCGCGTTCCGGACGGCGTCGCCGCGCGCGGGCGAGTTCGAGGCGCTGGCCGGGTGCATCCGCGCCGCGGTCGGCCCGCTGCTTTCCGAGCCGGGCGTCCGTTCCGCGTGAGAATGCGCGGGCGTTCGCCGAAGGGGCGCCGGGGGCGCAAGGTCAGCGCGCGGTAAACGCGGGCCAGGGCGGGTCAAGTCTGCGTCAGGTGACGGACTGGCAATCGCGATGCGGTTACCCGTCGTGGCGTTCGGTCACCATTCTCTGTGGGGCGAGGTTTCCGTCGGACCGCTCTCCGGGGCGGCACTTCGCGCGACCGTTCTGGAGGCCGGATTGTCCCCGAAGCTCAGCGTTGTCGTCCCGTTCCACAACACCGAGGAGTACCTCCGGGAATGCCTGGAGTCGCTGGCCGGGCAGTCCTTCCGCGACCTGGAAGTGATCATGGTGGACGACGGGTCCACCGACAACGGCGCGGTGATCGCCAAGGAGCTGTGCGAGCGCGACGAGCGCTTCCGGCTGGTGGTGCGGGAGAACGAGGGGCCCGGGCCGGCGCGCAACGCGGGGGTGCGGCAGGCGAGCGGCGAGTACCTGGCCTTCGCGGACGCGGACGACACGGTCGACCGGGAGGCGTACGCGCGGCTGGTCGGGTCGCTGGAGCGGACGGGGTCCGACATCGCGTGCGGGAACGTCGAGCGGTTCGACGGCGACCGGACGTGGCAGTCGGTGCTGCACGAGGGCGTGTTCGCCGAGGCGCGCCCGAAGACGCACGTGTCGCGGTACGCGCTGCTCATCCGGGACCGGACGCCGTGGAACAAGGTGTACCGGCGGGAGTTCTGGAAGCGCGCGGAGCTGGAATTCCCGGCGGGTTTCTACGAGGATCCGCCGGTGACGGCGAAGGCGCACGCGATGGCCGGGTCCGTGGACGTTCTGAGTGACACGGTCTATTACTGGCGGAAGCGTCCCGGGTCCATCACGGAGGACCGTTACGCATGGGACAACATCTCCCAGCGCATCAATTCCGCGAAGGTGGTCAGGGACGGGCTGGCCGACTACGCGCCGAATCTGCTGGCCGCCTATGACGAGCACGTCCTGGTGGACGTGGAGTTGCGGGTGCTGCTGGAGGCCCTGCCGAGGACGGACGACGCGCGCCGCGAGGAGCTCCTCGGGATGGGCGCGGACCTCGCGGAGGGGCTGAACGCCCGTGTGCTGAAGCGGCTTCCGGCGTTGCAGCGGCTGCAACTGCATCTGCTGTGCCGGCGGATGCTCCCGGAGCTGCTGGAGGTGCTGCGGTTCGTCCAGTTGGGGATGCCGGTGCAGACGCCTCGGGTGCGGCGGGGGCTGCGGTCCCGCTGGTACGCGGAGTACCCGTTCTTCGAGGACGAGGAGCGGGGCGTCCCGTCGCACGTGTACGACGTGACGGAGGAGCTGACGCCGGTCGCGGCGATCGACCGGGTGGAGTGGGCGGACGACGGGCGGCTCCGCATCGAGGGGCACGCCTACATCCGGCATCTGGACTCCTCCACCGAGGACGGGTCGCGGATCCGGGTGTGGCTGCTGGCGTCGAACCGGCGGGGCCTGATGCGGGTGCCGGTCCGGCGGGTGCGGCGGCCGGACGTGACGGCGCGGTCGCGGCAGCCGGTGGTGTCCTACGACTGGTCGGGGTTCGTCGCGGAGCTGGACCCGTCCGCGCTGAAGATCTTCGGGCGGTGGCGGGACGTCGACTGGATCCCGTGCGTGGAGATCGTGAACCGGGGGGTGCGGCGGCGCCGGACGTTCGGCAACCCGAACCTGACCAACCGGCAGTGGCCCGCCGAGCGGGAGTGCGCGCCGGGCGTGCTCGTGCAGGGCGTCGCGGGCAAGCGGCGGTTCGTGCTCCAGGTGCGGCGGACGGCGGCGGCGGTCACGGGCTGCGGGCTGGACGGCGACGAGGTGTGGCTGGAGGGCTGGTGCCGGGCGCCGCTGGGTACGGAGCCGCAGGTCACGGCGACGCCGCGGGTCGGCAGGGCGACGGTGACCGGGCCGGTCGAGCCGGCGCCGGCGCCGCAGGCCGTGGAGGCGCCGGCGGCGTCCCGGACGGTCGGGTACGCGGCCGGGGAGATCGCGAACGCGCTGGCGAGCGGCGGTGACACGGTCGTCTTCCGGGCGCGGCTGCCGGTGGCGGCGCTGGCGCGCCGCGAGGGCGACTGGGAGGTGGCGCTGCCCGGCGGGGTCAGGCCGCATCTGGAGGAGGACGCGGCGGGCGCGCTGTTCCCGATCCCCGGCGGGCAGCTGGAGATCGCCCGGACGCGCCGCAGCACGCTGCGGATCGTGGTGCGGGGGCGATCGCCGGTGGTGGACGAGGTCCGCTGGTCGCCGGACGGGACGCTGCGGCTGTCGGGGGCGTGCCCCGACGCGGCGGGGCGCCCGGCGGCGCTGGTGCTGCGGCGCCGGAGGTCCAGCGAGGAGCACACGGTCCCGCTGCGCTGGGACGGCGACCGGTTCACCGCGTCGTTCGCGCCGTCGCGGATGCCGGTGCTGGGGATGGCGCGGCCGCTCGTCGCGGGGCGGTGGGACGTGCTGGCGCCGCTCGGCGGGCGGGAGCACCCGGTCGTGGTGCGCCGCCATTCGCTGCGGGACCTGCCGGAGCCGCAGGAGACCGGCCTGCACCGGGTCGGTGTGCGGGTGCGGCTGACCGACCAGCTCGTCCTGCGGGTGGAGACGGCGCTGGACGACGACGAGCGCGGCCCGTACGCGCAGAGCAGGCTCCGCTCGGGGCACTACCGGCGGCACCTGAACCTGCCGGTCCGCGAGATGGCCGTGTTCGACGCGTACAAGGGCCGCCAGTACTCGTGCAACCCGCGGGGCGTCTACGACGAGCTGCGCCGCCGCGGGACGGAGCTGGACTGCGTCTGGGTGACCGACAACGGCCAGTTCGGCAGGCCGGCGGGGGCCCGGACGGTCCTCGCGGGCACGCGGGAGCACTACGAGGCCCTGGCCCGCGCCCGGTACCTGTTCGGCAACTGGACGCAGCAGCGGTGGTTCGCCAAGCGCGAGGACCAGACGTACGTGCAGTGCTGGCACGGGACGCCGCTGAAGAAGCTCGGCTACGACGTCAAGGCGATGCCGTACAAGCGCACCGAGGGCCACAACTGGATGGAGCACGACGTCCCGCAGTGGGACGTGCTGCTGGCGCAGAACGCGTTCTCGGTGCCGCTGTTCCGGCGGGCGTTCGGCTACGAGGGGGAGATCCTCGAAAGCGGGTATCCGCGCAACGACGTCCTGAACAGCCCGCACCGGGACGAGATCGCGGCGGCGGTGCGGCGGCGGCTCGGCATCCCGAAGGGCAAGAAGGTCGTCCTGTACGCGCCGACCTGGCGGGACGACTTCCATCTCGCGATCGGCAAGCGCGCGTTCCGGCTGGAGTTCGACGTGGAGCGGTTCCGGGCGGAGCTCGGCCGCGACCACGTGCTGCTGCTGCGCACCCACTACCTGGTGACGGACCGCCCGGCGTGGCGGCCGGGGGACTGCGTGATGGACGTGTCCGTCTACCCGGACATCTCCGAGCTGTACCTGATCAGCGACATGCTCGTCACCGACTACTCGTCGGCCATGTTCGACTTCGCGGTCACCGGCCGGCCGATGCTGTTCTACACCTACGACCTGGAGCGCTACCGCGACCACGTCCGCGGCTTCTACTTCGACTTCGAGGCCGAGGCGCCCGGGCCGCTGCTCGCCACCTCGCGCGAGGTCGTCGAGGCGCTGCGCGAGCCGGCGGCGCTGGAGTCCGGGTACCGCGCGGCGCGCGCCGCGTTCACCGCCAAGTACTGCCCGCACGACGACGGCCTGGCCGCCTCCCGCGTCCTCGACCGCGTCCTCCAGGGCACCACCGAATCCTGAAACGAGGCCCGTCCGTGCCGCCCAAGATCAGCGTCGTCGTCCCGTTCCACGACGTCGAGGAGCATCTCCCCGAGTGCCTGGAGTCGCTCGCCCGGCAGACGCTCCGCGACCTCGAAGTGATCATGGTGGACGACGGGTCGGCGGACGGCGGCGCCGTCGTCGCGAAGGAGTACGCCGGCCGCGACCCGCGGTTCGTGCTCGTCCAGCGGGAGAACGAGGGGCCCGGCCCGGCGCGCAACGCCGGGATCGAGCGGGCCGCCGGCCGCTACCTCGCCTTCTGCGACGGCGACGACGCGCTGCCGCCCTACGCCTACGAGCTGATGGTCGGCACGCTGGAGTCGACCGGGTCCGACCTCGTCGGCGGCAACGTGCTGCGCCTGGACGGCGGGCGGGTCTGGCAGTCGTGGCTGCACACCGAGGCGTACGCGCGGACGGTGAAGGCCACGCACATCACCCGCCACCCCGTCCTGCTCCAGGACCGCACCGTCTGGAACAAGGTGTACCGGCGGGCGTTCTGGGACGCGCACCGGTTCGAGTTCCCCGCGATGCTGTACGAGGACCCGCCGGTGAGCGTGGCCGCGCACGTCCTCGCGTCCGCGGTGGACGTGCTCGACACGACCGTGTACTTCTGGCGGCGGCGGCCGGGCTCGATCACGCAGAGCCGGTACGAGATGGCCAACATCACCGACCGGATGGCGTCGCTGGAGATGGTGCGGGGGATCCTCGGCGACCACGCGCCCGCGCTGCTGCCCGCCTACGACCGGTACGCGCTGGACCTGGACGTCCGCGCGCTGATCCTCGCGCTGCCGGGCGCGCCGGAGAAGGACCGTGACCGGCTCGCCGAGCTCGGCGCGGGCATCGTCGCGGAGGCCGATCCGTCCGCCGTCGCCGGGCTGGAGGCGGTCAAGCGGCTGGAGACGCACCTGCTCGGCGCGGGGAGGCTGCCCGAGCTGCTGGAGGTGCTCCGGTTCGAGGAGGACGGGCTGCACGACGTCCCGGTCGTGGGGCGCGGCAGGTTCCGGCAGCGCTGGTACGCCGAGCTGCCCTTCTTCGGCGACCGGTCCAAGGGCGTCCCGGACGAGGTCTACGACGTCACGGACGAGTTCCGGCTGTGGACGGAGGTGGACCGCGTCCGCTGGGACGGCGGGGCCCTCGTCGTCGAGGGGCACGCGCACTTCGACCGGCTGGAGGTCGCCGTCCCGGAGGACTCGCGCATCCGGATCTGGATGCGCGACACCGTCACGGCCCGCGAGGTCCGGCTGCCGGTCGAGCGGATCCGCTGCCCCGAGGCGACGGCCCGGTCGGCGCAGTCGCTGGTCTCCTACGACGGGTCGGGGTTCAGCGTCCGCGTCGAGCAGGACGACCTCCAGACCGCGGACGACTGGCGCACCGCCAACTGGGAGTTCCACGCGGAGGTGACGACGCAGGGCCGCAGGGCGTCGCAGCGGCTCGCCTCCCCGAACCCGGCGGTGAACTGGACGCCCGCCCGCCCGGTCGACGAGCACGTGACCGTCCAGCCCGTCGCCGACGCGGGCGGCGGGTTCGGCGTCCGCGTCAAGCGCGTCAAGGCCATCGTCACCGGGCACCGCCTGGTGGACGGCGCGCTGGAGCTGACCGGCTGGACGCGGCGCGCCCTCGGCGCCGGAGCCGCGATCGTGGCGGCGCGCAGGCACGGCGGCGCGGAGGTCCGCGGCGAGGTGACGCTGCGCCCGGCGACCGGCATGCGGATGGAGAAGGGCACCGGCTTCGACTTCACGGCGACCCTTCCCCTGGACGCGCTGACGTCCTGCCCCGACGGCGACGACCCGGGGCCCTGCGGCGCCCACCTGCGCGACGCGATCGACTGGGACATCCGCCTGACCGGCGCCGGCGGCCCGCTGCGCCTCACCGCCGCCCGCACCCTCCCGGGGGCCCGGTACGCGGTGGGCCGCCGCGAGTTCGCCCTCACCCGCACCGCGTACGGCAACCTCCGCGGCGTCGAGCGCAGCTTCCGGCCGGTCGTGACGTCCGCCGGGTGGACCCCGGACGGGACGCTCACCCTGTCCGGCGACCTCGCCGACCCCGATCACCGCCCGGACCACCTGATCCTCCGGCGCCGCCGCTCGGGCGAGACGTACAACGTGCCGCTGACCTGGGAGGACGAGCGGTTCACCGGCGCGTTCACGCCGGGCGCGATGGCGGCCTTCGACGTGGACGCCCCGCTGCGGACCGGCACCTGGGAGGTTCTCGCCCCGGGCCCCGGCTCGGGCCCCGGCTCCGGCTCCGGCTCGGGGTCCGGCGCGGCCGGGCCGGTGGCGGTCGTCGTCGAACGGGCCGCCATCCCGGCCCTGCCCGAACGCCAGGCCGTCGGCACGCACGAGTTCGAGCTCGGCGTCTACCAGACCGACGCGCTCCAGCTCCGCAGCCGCACCGCGCTCGCCGAGGACGAGCGCGGCCGGTACGCGCAGCGCCTCCTCCGGGAGCGCGAGTACCCCGTCCTGCGGAAGAACGCGCTCGCGGACGTCGTCGTCTTCGACAGCTACGACGCGTCCCAGTACAGCTGCAACCCCCGCGCGATCTACGAGGAGGTCGCGCGCCGCCGCCCCGACCTCGAATGCGTCTGGATCTCCAAGGACGGGCAGTTCACCGTGGAGGGCGACGCCCGGACCGTCCTCGCGGAGACCCGCGAGCACTACCGCGTCCTCGCCAACGCCCGGTACATCGTCACCAACTACGGCCTGCCCGCGTGGTTCGCCAAGCGCGACGGCCAGACCTACATGCAGACCTGGCACGGCACCCCGCTGAAGCGGCTCGCCTACGACCTCAAGGACATGCCGTACCGGCGCACCGAGAAGCTCGACTGGATGGAGCGCGAGGTCCCGCGCTGGGACGTCCTGCTGTCGCCGAACCCGTTCACGACCGGCGTCATGCGCGGCGCGTTCCGCTACGACGGCGAGATCCTGGAGATCGGGTACCCGCGCAACGACGTCCTCAGCGGCCCCGACCACGAGCCGCTCCGGATGCTGACGCGGCGGCGGCTCGGCATCCCCAAGGGCAAGAAGGTCGTCCTCTACGCGCCGACCTGGCGCGACGACCAGCACCACGCGCCCGGACGGCGGGGCTTCTCCCTCCGCCTGGACGTGGAGGCCCTCCGCCGCGCCCTCGGCGACGACCACGTCCTGCTCCTGCGCACCCACTACCTGATCACCGACCGGGACCGTCCCGCCGCCGACGGCTTCACGATCGACGTGTCCCGCTACCCCGACATCGCGGAGCTGTACCTCGCCGCGGACGTCCTCGTCACCGACTACTCGTCCGCCATGTTCGACTTCGCGGTCACCGGCCGGCCGATGCTGTTCTACACCTACGACCTGGAGCGCTACCGCGACCACGTCCGCGGCTTCTACCTCGACTTCGAGGCCGAGGCGCCCGGACCGCTGCTGTCCACGTCCACGGAGGTCGCCGAGGCGCTGCGCTCGATCGACGAGGTCCAGGACGACCACGTCGACGCCTACGACCGCTTCTTCGACACGTACTGCCCGCACGACGACGGGCAGGCGTCCGCGCGCGCGGCCGACCGCCTGCTGAGCTGAGGGACCGCCCGGCCGCCCGGCCGCCCGGGATCACCCCGGGCGGCGGGCGCGGGCGAACAGCCACGTCCCGGACCGGGACGCGAGCGGCAGCCGCCGCTCCAGCGCCGCCGACAGGCGCAGCAGCTCGTTGGCGACCGGATGCAGCGGGGCGAGGTCCTCGCGCCGCACGCTGCGGTGCCGGACCAGCCGCAGCAGCGGCCGCAGCAGCACGCCGCGGCTCCACATCCGCTCCAGCAGCAGGCCCGCCCCCTCGACCAGCTCGACCAGCGCCCGGCGCGTGTACCGGCGGACCCGCCCGACCGCCACGTCGTGCGCGGACCACAGGGCCATGTCGCACGGGACGGAGATCAGCGCCGTCCCGCCCGGCCGCAGCACCCGCGTGATCTCGGCCGCCGCGCGCCCGTCGTCCTCGACGTGCTCCAGGACGTCCATCGCCAGCGCCAGGTCGTACCGCTCGGACGGCAGCGGCAGGTAGCGGGCGTCGCCCTCGTACGCCTCGACGCCCTGCGCGCGCGCCAGCGTCACCGCCGCGGGGTTGAGGTCGATCGCCGTGGCCCGCCACCCGTGGCCGAGCAGCTCACGGGAGTTGCCGCCCGCCCCGGCGCCGATGTCGACGGCGTCCCCCGGCACGCTGAAGCGCAGCAGCTCCCGGGACAGCGCCGCGCGCCGCTCGCGGTACCACCAGTTGCCGTCCTCGATCCGCGCGACCCGCTGGAGCTCGATGCTGTCCACGGTCCAAGCCGACGGCATGGCGGGGCGTCCGGGCCAACGTCATCGCCGACCCATGGGGCCGACGCTGCCCATCATTGACCCGCCCTTGAACCCGTCCCGGAGATCTCCTCGCGGGACGGGCCGGTCAGCGGCCCTTGCGCCCCTTGCGGCGGCGGACCGCGAACCGGACGGCGAGCACCACCGCGACCAGCGCCCCGGCCGCCGGAACCGCCCGCTTGACCAGCGACGGCCCCGCGACCTCCAGCAGATCGATCGCGTCATCCTCCTCCCGCACCGGCCGCACAGCCCGAACCGCCCGCGCCCCCGCGCCGCCCGAGCCCTCACCCGCTGCGCCCGCATCCGTGGCACCCGCGCCCGCGGCGCCCGAGCTCGCAGCGGCCGGGCCTGTGGCGGGCGTGCTCGGCGCGGTCGTGTTCGGAGTGCCCGCGCTCGGAACGTCCGTGGTCGTGTTCTTGGCGGCGGTCGGCGGCTCGGGCTGATCCGCGCCCGATCCGGCCGCGACGGTGTCGGCCGTTCCCGCGATGGGCGTTCCGGTCACCGGGGTGTCCGCCTCGGCGGCGTCCGTGACGGGCGTTTCCGCCACCGGCGTCTGGGACACGGGGGTTTCCGCCACCGGCGTGTCCGCCACCGGGGGGCTCGCCACGGGGGTGTCCGCCTGCGGGGTCCCGGTTCCGGCCTCCAGCTCCTCGGCCAGGGCCTTGGCGAACCGGGCGATGATCTTGGAGCCGACCTCGGACAGGATGTTGCGGCCGAACTGCGCGGGCCGTCCGGTCACGTTGAGCTTGGTGTGGACCCTGACGCGCGTCGTCCCGCCGGCCTCCTCCAGCCGGGCCTGGACGGTCGCGGACGCCGTGCCCGGGCCGCGGGCCTCCTTCGCGGCGGCCTCCAAGGTGACCGTGCGGGACGCCTCGTCCGCCGCGACGATCCGGGCCGTGCCGCGGTAGGTGATGGCCATCGCGCCGACCTTCACCTTCATGCGGCCCGCGTACTCCTCGCCCTCGACCGAGTCGAGGGTCGCACCGGGCATGCAGTGCGCGACGCGCTCCACGTCGAGCAGCACGGCCCACGCCTGGTCCACCGGTACGGGCACGGTGAAATCGTGGTCGAGTTCCATGGTCCGAGTCCTTTCGACCGGGAGCTTGCCCGCGACCTTACGACCGTCTCCGGGGCCGCCGCCAGTCGCCTCCCCCTGGAGCGCGCACCCCGGCGGAAAGCCGCAGGCTGAGCGGGTGCACAGCGCGCTGGACGGCCACGCGGCCGGGCCGGGATGGGCGGCCCGGCCGCGTGGCCCCCCGCCTAGACCGCCGCCGCGGCGGTCAGCGCCCGGGTGGTGAGCACCTTCGCGAGGTGCGTCCGGTACTCCGGCGAGCCGTGCAGATCGCCCGGCGGCTCCGTGCCCTCGGCGGCGTGCGCGCCCGCGGAGCGGAAGGCGTCCTCGGACACGCTCCGGCCCTCGATGAACCGCTCGACCGCGCGGGCCCGGACGGGCCGCGGGCCCATGTTGGTGAGCGCGACCCGGGCGTCCTCGATCGCGCCGCGCTCCCGGCGGACCGCGCACGCGACGCCGACGATCGCCCACGCCTGCGCCGTCCGGTGGAACTTCCAGTAGTGCGAGCCCCAGCCCGGGCCGAGCTTCGGCACCCGGATAGCGGTGAGCAACTCGTCCGGTTCCAGCGCCGAGGTCATCCAGTCGACGAAGAAGTCCGCCGCCGGGATCTCCCGCTCGCCCCGCACGGACCGGGCGACGAGCACCGCGTCCAGCGCCAGCGCGACGGCGGGCAGGTCGCCCGCCGGGTCGGCGTGGGCGAGCGAGCCGCCGAACGTGCCGCGGTGCCGGACGGCGGGGTCCGCCACCGTCGCGGTCGCCTGCGCGATCAGCGGCAGGTGCTCGTTGACGAGGGGGTCGCGCAGCACCTGGTGGTGCGTCGCCATCGCGCCGATGCGGACCGCGTCGCCCTCGTCCCGGATCTCGCGCAGCTCGTCGATCCGGCCGACGTCGACGAGCGCGTCGGGGTAGGCGAGCCGCAGCCGCAGCAGCGGCGTCAGGCTCTGGCCGCCCGCGAGGACCTTCGCGTCCTCGCCCGCGTCGGCGAGCGCCGAGACGGCCTCGTCCACCGAGCCGGGACGCACGTAGGCGAACGTCGCCGAGATCATCGCGCACCTCCCGCCGAGCCGGATCCGCCACCCGCCGGGCCGAGCCCGCCGTCCGCCGAACCGAGCCCGCCGCCCGCTCCGGGTTCGGACTCGTCCGGTTCCTCCTCCGCGCGCAGGGCTCGCCAGACGCGCTCCGGCGTGCACGGCATCGGGACGTCCCGCACGCCGAACGGGCGCAGCGCGTCCACGATCGCGTTGACGACCGCCGGGGTGGACGCGATCGTGCCGGCCTCCCCGACGCCCTTCACGCCGAGCGGGTTGGTCGTCGCGGGCGTCTCGGTGCGGTCGGTGACGAAGACGGGCAGGTCCGCCGCCGACGGGACGAGGTAGTCGGCCATCGTGGTCGTCGTCAGGTTGCCGTCGGCGTCGTACACGGCCTCCTCGTACAGGGCCTGCGCGATGCCCTGCGCGAGCCCGCCGTGCACCTGCCCCTCCACGATCAGCGGGTTGACGACCTTGCCGACGTCGTCCACGGCCACGTACGACCGCAGCGTCACCATGCCGGTCTCGGTGTCGACCTCCGCCGCGCAGAGGTGCGTCCCGTGCGGGAAGGAGAAATTGTCCGGGTCGTGGGTCGCGTCCGAGTCGAGGGACGGTTCGATCCCGTCCGGCAGGTCGTGCGCGGCGAACGCGGCGAGCGCGACCTCCTGGAGCGTCCTGCCCTCGTCCGCGACGCCGCGGACGCTGAACCGCCCGCCGCTGAAGTCGAGGTCCTGCTCGGACGCCTCCAGCAGGTGCGCGGCGACCCGCCGGGCCTTCTCGACGACCTTGTCGCAGGCGGAGTACAGCGCCACCCCGCCCACGGCCAACGACCGCGACCCGTAGGTGTCCATGCCCTTCGGCGACACGGCGGTGTCACCGTGCAGGACCTTCACGTCCTCGAACGGGACGCCGAGCCGGTCCGCGGCGATCTGTGCCCACGCCGTCTCGTGGCCCTGCCCGTGCGCGGACGAGCCCGTGACGACCTCGACCTTCCCGGACGGCAGGATCCGCACCGACGCGTGCTCCCAGCCGCCCGCGCCGTACGACAGCGAGCCCAGCACCCGCGACGGCGCGAGCCCGCACATCTCGGTGAACGTGGACACGCCGATCCCGAGCTGCACCGGGTCGCGGCGCTCGCGCCGGTCGGCCTGCTCGGCGCGCAGCTTGTCGTACTCGAAGAGCTGGAGCGCCTTCTCCGTCGCCGACTCGTAGTCGCCGGAGTCGTAGGTCAGCCCCGCGATCGTCTCGTACGGGAACTCGCCGTGCCCGATCCAGTTGCGGCGCCGCACCTCGATCGGGTCGAGGTCAAGCTCGGCGGCCAGCTCGTCCATCAGCCGCTCGATCGCGTACGTCGCCTCGGGACGTCCCGCGCCCCGGTACGCGTCCGTCGGCGTCTTCGTCGTGAACACGCCCGTGCACGTGAACGACAGCGCGTCCATCTTGTAGATGCCGTTGTACATGAACGCGCCGAGCAGCGGGATGCCCGGCGTGACCAGCATCAGGTAGGCGCCCATGTCGGCGAGCAGGTCCACCTTCAGGCCGCGGATCCGGCCGTCCCGCTCCGCCGCGAGCGTCAGCCGCTGGATCTGGTCGCGCCCGTGGTGGACGGCCATGTTGCCCTCGCTGCGCGTCTCCGTCCACTTCACCGGACGGCCGAGCCGCCGCGCGAGCAGCAGCGCGAGGACCTCCTCCCCGTACACCTGGAGCTTCGACCCGAAACCGCCGCCGACGTCCGGCGCGACGACCCGGATCCGGTGCTCGGGGATCCCGGTGACCGTCGCGAGCATCAGCCGCAGGATGTGCGGGATCTGCGTCGCCGAGTACAGCGTGAACTCGTCGCCCTCCGGCACGCACAGCACCGAGCGCGGCTCCATCGCCGTCGGGATCAGCCGCTGCTGCACGTACCGGCGCTCCAGCACCACCGGCGCGTCCCGCAGCGCCGCGTCGAGGTCGCCGTTCTCGAACACCCACGTGTAGGACGCGTTCGTGCCGAGGTCCGCATGCACGAGGTTGGCGCCCTCGGCCAGCGCCTCCTCCATGTCCACGACCGCGGGAAGCGGCTCGTAGTCGACGTCGATGTCCTCCAGCGCGTCCACGGCCGCGTACCGGTCGCGCGCGACGACGCACGCGACGGGCTCCCCGACGTACCGGACCTCCTCCACCGCCATCGGCGGATGCTCCGGATGCCGCATGTCCTCGGTGACGACCCAGGCGCACGGCAGCGAGCCCTGCTCCTCCGCCAGGTCGGCGCCGCCGAACACCGCGACCACCCCGGGCCGCTCCTTCGCCCGCGCGGTGTCGACCCGCGTGATCCGCGCGTGCGCCTGCGGGCTGCGCAGGAACGCGACGTACAGCGTCCCGGCGGGCGCCATGTTGTCGGTCCACCGCGTCCGGCCGGTGACCAGCCGGGCGTCCTCGACGCGCCGCCGCGGCGCGCCCACCTCCTCGACCGTCATGGCGTCGCCTCCCGCTCCTCCGCCGTCGCGCGCTCCTCCGCCGGGCGCCGCATCTCGCCGGCGGCCCGCCGGACGGCCCGGACGATGTTCTGGTAGCCGGTGCACCGGCACAGGTTGCCCTCCAGCCCGTCCCGGATCTCCGCCTCGGACGGGTCGGCGTTCTCCCGCAGCAGGTCGATCGACGCCATGATCATGCCGGGGGTGCAGTAGCCGCACTGGAGCGCGTGCTCCTCGTGGAACGCCCGCTGCATCGGGTGCTCCGCGCCGCCGGCCCCGAGCCCCTCGACGGTCGTGACGTCGTGCCCGTCCGCCTGGACGGCGAGGACGGAGCAGCTCTTCACGCTCAGCCCGTCCATCAGGACGGTGCAGGCGCCGCAGTTGCCGGTGTCGCAGCCGACCGGGGTACCGACCTTCCCCAGCCGATCGCGCAGGTAGTGGACGAGTAGGAGGCGCGGTTCGACGTCGTCCTCGTACGTCGCACCGTCGACCTCGACACGGATTGGGGGCATGCGTCTCTCCCTGGGACGTCTCGGGGTGGACCGGGAAGGGAACGTCCTCCGGGCGGTGCGCGCTGGTCGGGCCACGTCATCGGGGCCACCTCCGTGGCAGGCGACCTAATGACCGTAATCCGAGGTCGAATCCCGTACCAGCCCTCGCGGCCGACCGATCTGCCCCGGTTCGCGCCACCCGCCGCGGCGCGCCGGGCGGACGGCAACCGCGAACCACAGCCAAGCCCGCGGCGGAGCGCGGACGAGCCCAAGACGCGACAGAGGCGAAGCGCACACGAGCCCAAGACGCGACCGAGGCACGGCGCACGCGAGACAGAGGCGCGGCGCACGCGAGACCGAGTAGCGACAGAGGCAAGACGTGCGCGAGACCGCGACGAGACGTGGGGTGGGCCCGGGCGGCGTTCGTTGTGCGCGCCGTCCACAGATGAACCTTTCTGGAATCCGGTTCGAGCGGTGAGAGCGGAAGAATCGGTACTTCACTCGCAATTGGCCGAACCGCTCGTCCCGTGCCACTCCGGGACGCGGAGCTTCCGCATGCGACGCGACTGTGGGCGGGCCTTGATGTTCGCCGGTAATTGTTGCTCGCCGCCTACCGGACGATGCCTCGCCTTTGATCTCGATGGCGCCCGATACCGGATGGCCCGGCTGTTACGGGTCGACCGCAGCAGCGAACACGGAGCGTCACATCGCCCGTGTGGACGGGGCTTCGCGCGCCTCGACCGGCTCCGCGCGACTTTCGCCGATCGCGGTTATAAATCCCCATTCAGCGTGCATAGCGGACCGGCTGTGTCCAATTTTACGCTGGCCATACCCTGTCCTTACTCGCTCTATGCACCATGGATGAGTAACTATTTGTGACGCGGAATCGAGACAATTCTGCGGTCGGGTTCTAGAAGCGGCATTCCCGGCGACCCGACCGGGATCCGGGATGCCCTCCATCACGCGAGAGCAGAGGAGTGATACGTGAATTACGGAGACGAGCTACGACGCGAGATCATGACGAATGGTGTGACCCCGCTGATCGGGGTCTTCGACATGTTCTCCGCCTCCGTCGCCGCGCAGCACTACGACGGCCTCTTCGTTTCCGGCTTCGGGTTCGCGGCCTCGTACTACGGCCTGCCCGACATCGGCTTCATCGCCTGGCCGGACATGGTGGCGTTCGTGCAGCGGCTGCGGCTCGCCTTCCCGGCCCAGCACCTGCTGGTCGACATCGACGACGGCTATGTCGACCCGGAGGTCGCCTGCCACGTCGTCGAGCAGCTGGAGATGATCGGCGCGTCCGGCGTGATCCTGGAGGACCAGCAGCGGCCGCGCCGCTGCGGGCACGTCGAGGGCAAGCGGATCCTCCCGCTTCAGGAGTACCTGGACAAGCTGGAGATGGTGCTCAACACCCGGCGCGACCTGGTCGTGGTCGCGCGCACCGACGCCACCGACGAGGAGGAGATCCTGATCCGCGCGCGGGCGCTGGCGGAGACCGACGCCGACGTCATCCTCGTGGACGGTGTCCGCAGCGTCGAGTGGATCCACCGGGTCCGAGCGGTGATCGGCGACAAGCCGCTGTTGTTCAACCAGATCGCCGGGGGCAAGTCGCCCCGCATCTCGCTGCCCGAGCTCGCCGACCTCGGCGTCAACGTGGCCATCTACAGCACGCCGTGCCTGTTCGCGGCGCAGAGCGCCATGGACGAGGCGCTGCTGCGGCTCAAGGGCGACGACGGGCGGCTGCCCGAGGTCACCGCCGGCGCCGTCGGCGTGAAGGAGTCGCTCGCGCTGCTGGAGCGCAACATCAGCCGGAACCACGCGAAGCCGGTCGCCGTCCGGCCGGCGCGCATGGAACCGGCCGACCCGGAACCGGCCTGCTCGGAACCGGTCGACCCGGAGCCGGGCGTCGCCTCGCAGGACAAGGAGCTCGCGGGCGCCCCGGTGTGACACCGCCTGGGATCGATGACGGCAAGGCACGTTGTAAGGAGCACAGGACGAGATGCGCGTTGTCACCGCGGCGCTGACGCGGCTGCACATCGATCCCTACATCGCGGCGATTCTCTGTTCGGTGGGAATCGCCGCGATGATCCCCGCCCGCGGCCCGGCCGCGACCGCCCTGGACCATGCCGGCACGGTCGCGATCACCGTGCTGTTCTTCCTCTACGGCGCCCGCCTCTCCACCGCCGAGGCCCTGCGCGGGCTGCGGCACTGGCGCCTGCACACCGCCATCACGTCCGTCACCTTCCTGGTGTTCCCGGCGCTGGCGGTCGCGTGCGCGCTGCTCGTCCCCGAGATCCTCGACGAGCCGCTCTACGCCGGTGTCGTGTTTCTGTGCGTGCTGCCGTCGACGGTCCAGTCGTCCATCACGCTCACCTCGATGGCCCGCGGCAACGAGGCGGGCGCGATCTGCAGCGCCTCCCTGTCCAACCTGCTCGGCGTCCTGCTCACCCCCCTGCTGGCCGCCGCGCTGATCGAGGCCGGGCACGGCGGCGGGTTCTCGCTCGACGCCCTCGGCGACATCGCCGTCCGGCTCCTGCTGCCGTTCCTCGCCGGGCAGCTCGTCCAGCGCTGGATCGGCGACCGGGTGCGGGCCCGCCGCGGGCTGCTGTCGCGCTACGACCGCGGCGTCATCCTCCTGGTCGTCTACACGGCCTTCAGCAAGGGCGTCGTCGCTGGCGTCTGGGACGGCCTCGCGCCCGCCACCCTCGGCGTTCTGGCGCTGGTCATCGCGCTGCTGCTGGCCGTCGCCCTCGCCATCGCCGAACTGATCGCGCGGGCCGCCGGCTTCTCCGGCGAGGACCGCGTCGCCATCCTGTTCTGCGGCTCGCAGAAGAGCCTCGCGAGCGGCCTCCCCATGGCGGCCGTCCTGTTCGCCGACGCCACCGTCAGCACCACCGTCCTCCCGCTCATGCTCTACCACCAGATGCAGCTGCTGGTCTGCTCGTGGCTGGCCCAGCGCTTCGCCACGCGCCCGGCGCCCGTACCGGACGCCGCCACCGCCGCCGCCTGAACATCCCCCGGAGAACACCCATGCGTACTGTCGCCACGACCCTTCTGACCGCGGCGGCCGCCACCGCCCTCCTCGCGGCGGCGCCGTCCCCGGCGTCCGCCGACGCGAAGGCCATCGACGTCCACGCGTTCAACTTCACCAACAGCGGTGAGGACGCCGGCAACGACAGCTGGCTGGAGATCGACCGCTCCTTCAACCTCGCCAAGGGCGACGGCAGCCCCGGAAGCGACGTCATCAACGAGGTGAGCGGCGCGTCCACCGCGATGTCCCCGGGCTCGGCCAGCGGCGCGCTGACCGGCTCGTCCACCACCCTGACACCCGGCGAATCGGACGACGAATAGCCAACCGGACGCCCACCGCCGGGCTTTGCCGTCACTTGGGTCACTCGTGGCGTCGTCCAAAGGCAAAACCGGTGAAGAGAGGGGGGACTCATTACGTTCGGTCGGTGACCGCCCACGCAGAGAGACGGTCACAGTCGACGGTCCGGAGGCGCAGTGACCCCCCAGACGAGACAAGACGCCAACGAACTCACCCGTATGGACGCGGTGGACGCGCACCCCGACGTCCACCGCGCCACCGAGTCCGACGAGGAGCAGGTCCTCGAAGAGCTGTACGGCGCTCCCGATTCCGACGGGTACTTCCGCGGGGAGGATGCCTGATGAGCGCCGCGCGGATGCTCTCCGAGGCCCGCAAGTGCATCGGGATGTCGGGCCGGCCGAACCGGATCACCCGCGAGTACGCGTCCCGGCACGGCGACGAGTTCCTCGAAGCCTCCTGGTGCGACATGGCCGTCACCTATTGGGCCCGGCACAGCGGCAACGCGGCCACGGTCCTCCCGGCCGGCGACCGCGCCTACACCCCCTGGCACGCCGAGGACTTCCGCAAGATCGGACGATGGCACGCCGGCACCACGGCCCAGCTCAGAGCGGCCAGACCGGGCGACATCGTCTTCTTCGACTGGGACGCCACGAACCGGATCGACGCCATCGACCACGTCGGCATCGTCGAGAAGGTCCTCAGCGGCGCCCGGGTGCAGACCATCGAGGCCAACACCGGCGACGCCTGCCGCCGCCGCGTCCGCGACGCGTCGGTGATCGCCGGATACGGACGTCCCGCCTACGGCGGCGGCGACTGGACGGAGGAGATCGTGAGGAAACTACCCCAGCTCGGCAAGGGCGACTCGGGCGAGCACGTCGAGAGCGTGCAGGGCCTGCTCATGGCCCGCAGCCACCCGGAGGTCACCATGAACGGCCGCTTCGACGCCACCACCGAGGCCGCCGTGAAGGCCGTCCAGAAATGGGGCGGCGTCACCGCGGACGGCGTCGTCGGCCCGAAGACCTGGCCGATCCTTCTCCGCGTCCACTGAGCCCCGCGAGGCTTGCCGCGCACGTGAGCCCTGCCCTACGGTGCGTTCGCCATGGAGTACTGGCTGCTGTTCCTGCCTGACCGACCGGTCGAGTGGGCGATCTGGATCCCCGTCCTCGCCGCCCTGGCCTGGTGGGCGTACCGCGAGGTGCCGCGGCTGCTGTTCGTCCTGTTCCTCGCGCGCCGCATGGCCCGCGAGAACGGCTGGTCACTGCGGTTCCACCGCCGCTGGTGGTGGAACCGCGGCGAACGGCCGCGTGACGGCGCCGCGCGCTGGGACGACGGTCCGCTCCCCGACACCCACATCGAACTGCTCGGTGAGTACCGGGGGCACGTCTTCCACGCGCGCCAGCGGCGGGTCAAGGTGTCGCCCCGGCGCGTCTGGCGCTACGACCACGTCGTCACCCTCGCCATGACCGCGCCGCCCGCCGCGTCCGGCGAAGACCTCAGGCTCGCCTGCTACCCCGCCTTCATGGCGTGGGAACGCGACCGGTTCGAGGTCATCGACGTCCTCCAGCCGGGCGGCCTGGACGGTCTCCGCCGCGGCGACGACCTCGTGTCCGTGGAGAAGTACGACGGCAGGCTCTCGCGCGGCCTGCTCCTGAAGTACCTGGACGCGCTCGCCGACGCGGCCGGCCGTCCAGCCGACCTACCGCAGCCGGACCGTTCACCCTGACTCCGCGGGTTTCCGGGTCTGGCGGGCGGACGGACGGCGATGTTCCATGGAGACCGTCGGCCCTCCGCCGGAAGGGAGACCGCGATGCACACCGAGAACGGCACGGCCGCTGAGGCGGCGTCCGCCCTCATCGACCAGGCGCTCGACTTCGTCTTCCCCGCCGCACTCCGCGCGACCGCCCTCCTGGGCCTGGCCGACCACCTCGCGGACGGCCCGCTCCCCGTCGCCGACCTCGCCGCGCGGTCCGACGTGCACGAGGGCAACCTCCTCCGCATGCTCCGCGTCCTCGCCACCCGCGGCGTCGTCGAGGAGCTCGACGACGGCCGCTTCCGCCTCACAGACCTCGGGCAGCCCCTCCGCTCGGACGCCGAACCGCCCGCCGGGCCCGCGATCCTGATGATCACCGACCGGTCGCTGTGGGCGCCCGCCGGCGAGCTCGACCGCTGCGTCCGGCGCGGCGGCCCGATCTTCGACGACCTCTTCGGCATGCCGATCTTCGAGTACATCGGCAAGGAGGAGCGCACCGCGACCGCGTTCCACAACGGCATGGCCGCCTTCTCCGACCAGGAGAACGGGCCGATCGCCGCCGCCTACGACTTCCCGGAGACCGGCACGGTCGTGGACGTCGGCGGCGGCCAGGGCGGCCTGCTCCTGGAGGTCCTGCGCCGCCGCCCCGGCCTGCGCGGCGTCCTCCTGGACGAACCGCACGTGGTGCCCGGCCACCGCCTGGACACCGAGGAGACCGCGGGCCGCTGGGAGGTCGTCCCCGGCGACTTCTTCACCGAGGTCCCTTTCGGCGACGTCCACATGGTGAAGCGCATCCTGCACGACTGGGACGACGAGCGGTGTGTCCAGATCCTGCGGAACTGCCGCCGCGCCCTCGCTCCCGGCGGCCGCGTCCTCGTCTTCGACGCGGTCGTCCCGCGCGGCAACGAGCCCCACCAGGCCAAGGCCCTGGACGTCCTGCTCATGGCGGCCTTCACCGGCAGAGAACGCACCCAGGCCGAATTCGAGCACCTCTTCACCGCGGCCGACCTGCGCCTGACGAACATCGTCCCCACAGGAACGGTCGTCTCAATCCTGGAAGCCCACCCCGCCTGACCGGCGCCCGTCACCAGATGCCGGTCGTACCGTCGTTGCGCACACGCTTGGACTCCACCTTCGTGCCCCGGACGCGGTAGAAGCGGTCACCGATCGCGAACACGACGTCGTCGGTCCCGGCGCCGGCGATCATCGGGACGTTCGCCGGACCGGCGCCCAGGGACACCTGGTGCGTGACGGCCAGGGAGGTCAGCGAGTACCACACGATCCGCCGCTCCCCGCCCGTGGAGACGATCGCCACCAGATGCCCGCCGTCCGGTGTGATCTGGCCGATCTCGAAGCTGGACCCGGCAGGCCCGAGCGAGATGGGAGTCCTCGCGCCCGTGGCGAGGTCGAAGAGGTTCATCTGCCATCCGTCCCACCCGTCCGCGGCGAGCCGGAAGGTGAGCCGGCGGCCGTCGGGCGCCCACCGAAGGTCCTCGGCCTGCGCCCCCCGGGGCAGGCCGACCTCGTGCCGGACGCCCGTCGCGACGTCCACGACGGTGATGTGCCCTTGGGGCTTCCCGGCGCCGCAGCCCACGGTGGAGTACGCGAGCCTGCCGCCCCCCGGCGCCGCGGCGAGCTGGTCCGGGCCGTCGCCCTGCCTTCCCGGGACGGTCGCGGAGGGCAGCGCGGTCAGCCCCTCCGGCGTCCCGTTCCCACGGAGCGTCAGCCGGTAGAAGTACGTCCGGCAGGCCCTGGCGTCGGCGGTGGTGAGGAGGAACGTCCGGTTGTCCCCGGTACCGGCGGCGTCGATGAAGCCGGAGGAGCCCGCGGGCGCGGGGACGCGCCCGACGATCCGGTCGGTGGAGACCTCGCTGATCGTCAGCTCCTTCCCGCCCGTGGGCCAGGCGCCGTCCACGACGTACCGGGCGCCGACGTAGGACGCGAGGGACATCTCAGGCTCACCGCGTTGATGCGGCACGGCGAACACGGCGGCCACCGCCGCGGCGGCCGCGGTGACGGCGGCGCACGCCGGAATCACCCAGCGGCGCCGCGAACGGGCGGGCGCGGCGAGGGGACGGAGGCCGTCGCGGTCGACGGTGCCGGCGCCGTCCCGCAGCGCGGCGCGGACGAGATCGTCGGTCAAGCGGGTCATCGTTCCTCCTGGTAGCGCTCGCCGAGCGCGTTCAGCCCGCGGGCCACGGTCGACTTCACCGTGCCGCGGCGCACGCCCATGGCGGCGGCGATCTCGGCCTCCGACAGGTCGAGGTAGTAGCGCAGGACGATCGCCTCGCGCTGCCTCGGCGGCAGCTTGAGCAGGGCCTGCAGCACGCGGCGCCGGTCGTCCGCGATCAGCACGTCGTTCTCCGCGGACCACACGGGGTCGGGCGCCTGGACGAGCCTGCTCATCAGGGCCCTGCGGCGCAGCAGCGTCCGGCACGCGTTGAGCACGGACGCGCGGGCGTAGGCGAGGAGCTCATCGGGGACGTCCGGCACCGCCCGGCGGCGCCGGTGCAGGCGGGCGTAGACGTCCTGCACCACGTCCTCGGCGCCCGCCCGGTCGCCCAGCATCAGCAGAGCGAGCCGGACGAGCGCCAGATGATGGACGCGGAACAGTTCCGCCACGCCGTCACCGGGCGTCCCGGCGTCCCGGGCGACCGCGGCGGTCGGACTTCGGTCGAACGTCATGCACTGACAACCACCGAACGCCCCAAAGGTTGCTTCGCCCCCGGAACTTCCCGACCGGAAGGGGGACATCGGTGGTGCGGCGGCGAGTCGAGGCACCCCGCCAACTCACGGAAGACGGTCTCGTGGAAGCCCACCCCGCCTAACGGGTCACCCGGACTTCTCACGCTGCTTGGCGTTGAACCGCGCCTTCTTCTGCCGATTCCCGCACGTGTTCATGTCGCACCATTTGCGGGTGCGGCTCTGGCTCGTGTCGAAGAAGGCGGCCCGGCAGGTCGGTGATGCGCACAGGGCCAGCCGCCCGTCCCGCTCACCCGCGATGATGCTGACCGCATCGGCGGCGATCACGCCAAGGGCATCCTCCACGCGAGCCGAGCCGAGCCGCCATTCCCGCTTGCCCTCGGACGTCAGGACCGCCGCCGCCCGTCCGTCAACACTGCGGTCATTGATGACCTGAATAGCAGAAACGGGAAGAGGCTCCTGGACCGCCGCCGCCGTCGCGGCAGCGTGAATCGACTCCCTCAACTCCCGAGCGAGGTCGAGCTGGGCAGCCGTGCAGGAGTCCACGGCCAGACCGCTCACCGCCAGCCAGTCGACGAGCCGCTGCGGCGTCGGAATGCGCTCCACAGAGTCGCCGCACCGCTCCGTCAGGGTCGCCGTGAAGCTCGTTGCCAGCACGCTACCCAGGCGGAACTCAGGGAACCCGGCACGCATGGAACCACCTTAGCCGGTTGCACCTGCCCGCGGACACCTGTTAGAACCGTCTTAGCCGGTTCTAGGAGGTTCCATGTCCCCGCACGACGTGCAGGCGTTCAAAGCCCGCGCGACCGACGCCGACCTCGACGATCTGCGCGCCCGCCTGGCCGCCGCCCGGCTGCCGGAGCCCGAGACGGTGGACCGCACCGCGTCCGGCCGCCGCCGATGGGACCAGGGCGTCCCCCTCACCGACCTCGCCGATCTCGTGCACTACTGGCGCACCGGATACGACTGGCGGTCACTCGAAGAGCGCCTCGACCAACTCGGCCAGTTCCGCACGACCATCGACGGCCTGGGCATCCACTTCCTGCACCGCCGATCCACACGCCCGGACGCCACCCCTCTCGTCCTGACCCACGGCTGGCCAGGCAGCATCGTCGAATTCGTCGACGTCATCGACGAACTATCGGACCCGAAAGACACGGACGCGCCGGCGTTCCACGTCGTGGTCCCCTCACTGCCGGGCTTCGGCTACAGCGACAAGCCGTCCGCCACCGGCTGGGGAACCGAGAAAATCGCGTCCGCATGGGTGGAACTGATGGAAAGGCTCGGCTACAGCGAGTTCGTCGCCCACGGCGGAGACTGGGGAGGCGTCATCACCACGGTCCTCGGCGGCAGATTCCCCGAGCACGTCCTCGGCATCCACTCGACCTTCGCGCAGGCACCGCCCGGACTGACAACGGACGGCCTGACAACGGCCGAGCGCGAATGGACCGAGCAGACCCGCGACTTCTGGCACAACCGCGCGGCCTACGCAAAGCAACAGGCGACCCGCCCACAGACCATCGGCTACTCCCTCGTCGACTCACCCGTAGGCCTTCTCGCCTGGATCCTCGACAAGTTCGCCGAATGGTCGGACACCGAAGAAACCCCGTTCGAGACGATCTCCAGAGACCGCGTCCTCGACAACGTCACCCTCTACTGGCTGACCCGAACCGGCGCCTCAGCAGCCCGCATCTACTACGAAAGCCACAACTCCCTCGACCCCGACCTCCGAGTCGACGTCCCCTCAGCGATCACCATGTACCCCCGCGACATCGAGAAGTACCCCCGCCCCTGGGCACAAGAGCGCTACCGCCAAATCGTCCACTGGAAAACCCCCGAACGCGGAGGCCACTTCCCCTCCCTAGAAGTCCCCGAGTACTTCCTAAAAGACCTACAAAAGGGCCTGAAGGCAGTACTAGCCGCCACGCGCTAAACACGGCCAACCACCACACGACAATCCGTACGTGAGCCACCGACACTTCGGCCGGTCGGTGTTGAGCCGCCGCGTAGTGAACCATCAGGCGCAGGTCAGACCGGCTCCGCGCCATGCCCCGCGGCGATCGAGTCGATGTGCGCGGCCAACTCGAAGTCCTTGGCCGTGAGCCGGTGTCCGGCGTCATGTGTGGTGATCTCGAACCGAATCCGCTGCCACGTGATGTGGATGTCCGGGTGATGCCCGACCTCGCGGGCCTTCGCCGCGACGTACATCGCCAGGTGCACCGTCTCGTGGTAGGTGTGGGCGAACGTCCGGGTGATCGCGTTCCCGTCGCGTTCCCATCCGGGAAGGGACGCGAGGCGCTCGGCGATCTGCCGGTCCGTCAAAGGCTCGGGAATGGGCACGGCAACCTCCCGCAATCAGGCGATGGACGCGATGATCCCAGCGAGCTCGCGTCCCGCCGAGTTGTGGGCCCAGGCCGCCGCGCGCGCAGGCAGCGCGCCCAACTCCTCGCGAAGGCGCTCGGACCCCGTCTCACCACACGCCGCGACAGCCCGCCCCGCGATCTCGACAACTCTCTCGGCCAAGGATCACAGGCCCCAGCCAACGCTGCGGCGAACGCCTTCAGCGCCTCGACGCGTTCCATGGGAGTCGCGGTTCGGCGATGCCGTCGTCACGACGGCACAGCCAGGCCTGGCCGCTGTCGGGTGGTCATCCGGTCTGGTCGTCCGGTACCGACTTCGCGCCGTGGCGCGTGGCTATCTCGTTGATCCGTTCGGCTGTCTTGAAGTCGAGTTCCGTGACCACGTCGCCGGCAGTGTGCGTGGTCATCGAGAAGCGCAGCCGGTCCCAACGGATGTCGATGTCGGGGCGGTGTTCCAGCTCGATGGCGGCGACGGCGACCTCGGAGACGATCCGCATCGCCACGTCGTACTCCACGGCGAAGACCCGATAGATCGACGTGGTGTCTCCTGACCACCCGGTTCGGGCGAGCCGCTCGGTGACCTGCTCGGCGGTGAGGGGCGTCCGCAGACTCACGTCAATCCTCCCAAGGTGGACGAGCATCTCCACGAGCTGGGCGCCTGCGCAGTGGCCAGCGGAAGACCCGATCCGCATGCTCCTGTAAAAGGCACACGCCCCACGCCTAGCCTGGGAGTGTCGAGTTTTCCGGGAGGTTCCGGCCTATGCGTGACCGTAGCATCGATCCCGCTGATCCAGGCCTGTCCGTCGGGCAGCGCATCCAGTACTACCGGGAGCGACGTGGGATGCCTCGGGACGTTCTGGGCGGCCTGATCGGCAGGAACGGACGATGGATCAAAGCCGTCGAGCGCGGCGAGATCGGCCAGCCCAAGCTTCCCACCCTCCTGAGCATTGCCGAGGCGCTGAGGCTCCGCGACGTCGCCACGCTCACCGGCGGCAAGCCGGTCCCCATGAGCATGTTCCGCGGACCCGGTCATCCCGCGCTGTCGACCGTCCGGGCTGCGATCAACACGGTCGCCGTGTCGACGGCCGACGCGCCTCCGCCGCTGAGGCACCTTCAGGCCCGGCTGGACGCGGCCTGGCGGGCTCGGCACGCGGCACCCGATCACCGGACGGTCCTCGGTTCGCTGCTGCCCGAGCTGATCCGCGACGCCAAGCGCGCGTCCCGTGCCCTGGAGGGAGCCGACCGGCGTCGAGCCTTGGCCATTCTCTCGGAGGTCTACTCTCTCACCCAGTTCTATGCGGCCTACCAGCCGGATTCCGGGCTGCTCTGGCGGATCGCCGAGCGGTCCATCATGGCGGCTGAGGAGTCAGAGGATCCGCGCGCGTTCGGCGGCGCGGTGTGGCTGCTCACCGAAGCGCACCGCGACGCCGGAGACTTCGACGCCGCCGAGACGGTGAACCGGCAGGGACTCGACGCTCTTCGCCCGCATATGGACAACGCCGGAGCCGAGCTGCGCGCGATGTGGGGCGCACTGCACGTGAGTGCCGGATACACCGCAGCGCGGTCTGGGCAGCGTGGTGTGGCGTGGGGGTGGTGGGAGGAGGCCGACCGCATCGCTCGCGGCCTGCCCGCCGACCACTACGACCCGATGACGTCGTTCTCACGGATCATCATGGGCGCCCATGCCGTCACGTTCGCCGTCGAGTTGAGGCAGGGCGGCGAAGCCCGCAAGCAGGCGCGCAAGGTGGAGCAGGCCGCCATCCCGTCACAGCCGCGGCGAGGCCGGCATCTCATCGAGGTCGCGCGCGCGTGGCAGCTCGCCGGGGACCGGACCGAGGCGCTCGGCAGCCTCGTCACGGCGTACACCGTGGCGCCCGAAACGATCCGCTGGAACGGGTATGCGCGCCGCATGACGACGGAGATGGCGCAGGACGGCCCACCGTCGATCCGGCACGGTGCCCGGGACCTCGCTGATCGGATCGGGCTGCTGGTCTGATGACGTGGGGACAGGAATCCTGTCTCTGCGTGTGTGCCGCCGGGCTGACCCTGTGTCCTACGACACAGAAGCGGCCCCGGCCGGCGCGGGAACGCCGGGGATCCGGGGCCTGACCGGAAACGAGGTCCGGCTATGCGACAGCGTACGGGTGATCAGGATCGTCCTGCCGAGTCGGTCGCGCGATCGTCGATCACGCCGAGCGGCGGTGCTCAGGTGCCGGTGTTGTATGCGTGGGACGTTGATGGGCCGCGCGGTGGCGAATGCGGGGTCACCGACGATCGGGATCGGGCTATCTCGCGCGTCACTCGCGGGTTGCGGGACGCCGGGTCCGGTACGTCCGGCAGGGTTCGGAAGGTCGTCGCGTCGGCGAGCGGGTCGGTCGAGTACCTCGAGCTCGATCGGGTCGGTGAGGCCCGCCGGGACGAGGGCACCGGCGCCGTGGTCTGGACGGGCGGATGAGGGACACCGACTACCTGCTCCGTCTCGCCCGCGTCCTCGCCGCCGCCGGGTGGACGTGCCGCCCACGGATCGCGAGCACTCCGCCGCTGGTGATCGTGGCTGCGTCCGAGAAGGCCACGGTCGGGGAGAGCATCCGCGTCAAGGCCGGGGTCGGGGGCGTGCCGTGGTTCGTCACCTCGACCGGGCACCCGCTCGCGCCGTGCCACGACCTGCTTGAGGCGTGTGCCGCCGTCATCGGGTGGATGGAGTCGCTCACCGAGGCGGCCTGCCACGCGATGGTGTCCGCAGCGGTTCCCGTCGAGCCGCGGGGGTTGGTCGCTCGCGTCCGCGATCTCACGAGGAGGTGAACCATGGCCATGGACGGGCGTCGGGACGCTGGCCGTCAGGGGTATGGGCCCGATGATGCTCTGTATGCCGCCCTTCGGCGCGGTGCGCCGCAGATGGGTGTGAAGCGCATCGACCGGCCAGCTTGTGGAAGCGCCGTGTTCATCACCTACCAGGACCGTCCGGCGGTTCACGTGGGGTGGGACGTCAAGTGTGACGCGTACGCGTGGCAGGACGGCCCCGACGCTGGCACGCAGATCAGCCGGGATCCCGAGGATGCGGCCGAGTTGATCGCGCACTCTTTCGGTGCCGTTTACTCGCGGGCGTAGGGGTTGGGCGGCGCGGTTTGTTGTGGGCCGCGCCGCCCTTGTTCGGGGTGCCTCAGTGCTTTGGGGTTAGGGGTTGGGTGTGGAGGGTTTTGCCGTTCAGGTCGTGGAGGTGGACGGTCAGGACGGACGTGTGCGCGTCGATCTCTACTTCGCCGAAGAACTGCGAGCCCTCAAGGGGGGACGTGTTCGCGTGCGGGGGTGCGGCGACGAACTTGGCCGTCGGGCCGAAGGTGCCGTCGAGGGTGTTGGGGCCGAAGGCGCCGGCGTTGAGGGGGCCGGAGACGAACTCCCAGAAGGGGTCGAAGTCGGTGAAGGACGCCTTGGACGGGTCGTAGTAGTGGGCGGCCGCGTAGTGGACGTCGGCGGTGAGCCAGACGGTGTTGCGGACGCGGTGGTGCTTGAGGAAGGAGAGGAGGTCGGCGATCTCGCGTTCGCGGCCGAGGGGGGCGCCGTTGTCGCCCTGGGAGGCGGATTCCTGGGCGGTGCCGTCGGGGACGACGAGGCCGAGGGGGAGGTCGGCGGCGATGACCTTCCAGGTGGCCTTGGAGGCGCGGAGCTCGCGCTTGAGCCAGGCGGCCTGCTCGGAGCCGAGGAGGCCGTCCTTCTGGGTGGGGGACGTGCCGGCGTCGTTCGGCGACTTGTAGGTGCGCATGTCGAGCATGAACACGTCGAGCAGCGGGCCGTAGGCGATCTTGCGGTAGAGGCGGCCGGAGCGGGCGGTGCGGACGGGCGTGTACTCGGACATCGCGCGGCGGGCGCGGGCGGCGAGGACGTCGACGCGCTTCTCGGTGTACTGGGGGAGGTCGAGGATCTCGCCCGGGTACCAGTTGTTGAGGGTCTCGTGGTCGTCCCACTGGTAGAGCATCGGGACGTTCGCGTTGAACGCGCGGAGGTTGGCGTCCTGGAGGTTGTAGCGGAACTGGCCGCGGTACTCGGGGAGCGTCTCGGCGACCTTGGACTTCTCGGCGGTGACGAGGTTGCGCCAGGTGCGGCCGTCGGGGAGCTGGACGGTCTCGGTGAGGGGGCCGTCGGAGTAGACGAGGTCGCCGCTGCACAGGAAGAAGTCGGGGTCGACGGCGTTCATCGCGCGGAAGATGCGGTAGCCGCCGACGTCGGGGTTGATGCCCCAGCCCTGGCCCGCGAGGTCGCCGGACCAGACGAAGCGGATGTCGCGGCGGGTGCGGGGCGCGGTGCGGAACCGTCCGGCGGCGGGCGCGGACGTGAGGCGGCGGTCGAGGTCGGTGAGGCGGACGCGGTAGTGGATCTCCTCGCCGGGCGGCAGGCCGTTCAGGAACGCCTTGCCGGTGAGGTCGGTGTCCGGGGTGAGGACCGGGCCGAGGACGGTGCGGGCGCCGCGGAAGTCGGGGCGGCGGCTGAGGTCGACCAGCATCCGGGACGGGCGGTCGGCGCGGGCCCAGACGACGGCCTCGCGGGCGGTCACGTCGCCGCTCTGGACGCCGTGGGTGAGGCTCGGGCGGCCCGTCCGGACGAGGGCGGACGCCTGCCCGCCCGTGAGCAGGGTCAGTGCGGCGCCGCCGCCCGCGGTGAGCCCACCGCGCAGAACGCTCCGACGGTCCATCGACGTCTCCGTTTCCCTAGGGTGATCCGTGCCGCATGCTGCACCGTTACGGCGGATCATCGGGTGGACGGGCGGTGAACAACGCCGATCGACTTGACAACGCTCGGTGACGGAGTGTCTCCTAGAGCCCATGTCAGCGCGTGTCTCCTCCGACAGCCCCGTGGCGCTCCGCCGCGTGGCCAGCGCGCTGTGTCCTTCGTGTCGCCGCTAGTTCCCCTTTCCCCGGGTGAAGCGTCCCCGGATACCGGCCGACACGAAATGGACCTCTGGACATGGTTCCCGATCTGACGATGCGCGGGCAGGACGACCCGCACGGCCGTGCGACGATCGCGCGGCAGCCCACGGTGGGGCAGCTCGCCGCCCGCCTCGGCGAGCTGGCCGCGCGGCCCGCCGGGTGGTGGCGGCTGGTCGGCTTCGACGCCGTCCCCGTGAAGATCCTGCTGGACGAGCTGGACGGCGTCCGGGTGTGGCTGACGACCTGGCCGCCCGGGCACCGGACGCGGGTCCACGACCACACCGGGACCGCGGTGAGCACGCTGATCGCGGGGGAGCTCGCCGAGGTGGTGATCGCGAGCGACGGGGTGACCGAGCGGCCGCTGCGCGCGAACCGGGTCCGGGTGCACGGGAGCCGCACGCACGCGTTCAGCAATCCCGGTCCGGCGTTCGCGGTGAGCCTGCACGCCGACCTGGCGTCCTAGTCGGTGTCGGTGAGGTAGGGGGCGGCGGCCTCGCGTCCGATCAGCGGGAGCAGCGCGAAGTAGGTCAGGGACGGCAGGAGCGACGGCAGCCGCTCCGCCTCGCCCGTTTCGAGCTGGATGTAGATCGCGGTGTGGATGCCGCCGACGATCGCGTCGACGACGGGCACCGGGACCGGCGGCAGGCCGTAGGCG
This sequence comes from Actinomadura fibrosa, assembly GCF_900659615.1. Taxonomy (GTDB): domain Bacteria; phylum Actinomycetota; class Actinomycetes; order Streptosporangiales; family Streptosporangiaceae; genus Spirillospora; species Spirillospora fibrosa. Next base: position 36,081 of record NZ_CAACUY010000006.1, read on the forward strand.
GGGTCGGTGAAGAAGGCGCGGAAGCGGGCGAGGGTGCCGATGCTCGCGTGCCGGACGCGGGGGCCCGCCGCGTTCACCTCCACGAGGGACGCGCGCGCGAAGCGGGGTTCGCGGGCGAGGATCGCCAGCAGCGCGCGGAGCGCCGCGCGGATGCCCTCCGGCCAGGACGGCGCGGCCGCGTAGACCTCCAGCATCCGGCCGAGGAGGATGTCGATGCCGCGCTCGTAGGCGGCGAGGAAGCAGGCGTCCAGGTCCGCGAAGTGCGCGTAGAAGGTCTTCTTCGTGACGCCGGCGGCCTCGGTGACCCGGCCGATCGTGGTGTGCGCGAAGCCGCGCTCGGAGACGACCTGGACGAAGGCGTCGATGAGCCGTTCCCGCTGGATGTCCGCGACGGCCTCGGGGGAGAGGCCGTGCCGTCCCGGTTTGATGGCGCGGCCGGGGTCCAGCGCCGAGCGCGAGCCGGGGAGGAGCATGTCCTGGCCGCTGTTCTCGGGCGTGCCGGGCTGGCGTGGCGTCACGAGCTCGCGGTTCCCTCGCTTCCGGTCCGCCCGCGCCGGGACGGGGTGGTCACCTGCCGTCGGGGACAGACTACTTCCCGTACCCGGCGCGGCGGGACGGCCGGATCGTGCGTAACGGGTCACACGGGCTCGGGCGTCCGCTCCCGTTCCGGCTCGGGCTCGTGCGCCTCGGTCCGGGCCACGTCGGCCTGGCCGGACGTCAGCTCGACCGGGCGGCCGTTGAAGACGTCCTCGTCCAGCAGGCCCTCGGACCGCGCGACGAGCACCGGGACGGTGAGCTGGCCGGTGACGTTCAGCGCCGTCCGCGCCATGTCGATGACCTTGTCGATCGCGATGAGGTAGCCGACCGCCTGGAGCGGCAGGCCGACGGTGGTGAGCGTCAGCGTCAGCGCGACGAGGGCCGGGCCGGGCGTGCCGCCGGTGCCGAGCTGGCCGATCACCGCGGCGAGCGCGATCAGCGCGTAGTCGGCGATGCCGAGGTGGACGCCGGTGTACTGGGCGACGAACACCGCGGCGACGGCCGGGTAGATCGCGCCGCAGCCGTCGAACTTGATCGTCGCGCCGAGCGGCTGGGCGAAGCTCGCGTACTCGCGCTGGACGCCGTTGCGCTCGGTCGACACGCGCTGCGCGATCGGCAGCGTGGCCAGCGAGGAGGACGAGACGAACCCGAACTGGATCGCGGGCCAGGAGTTGCGCAGGAACTTCAGCGGGCTGACGCGGCCGAACACGCGCAGCAGGACGGGGTAGCCGGCCAGCAGCATGATCGCGACGGCGAGGTAGATCGCGCCGGTGAACTTCGCGAGCGGTTCGAGGGAGCTCGGGCCGTAGGTGGCGACCACCGAGCCGATCAGGAAGAACGAGCCGATCGGGGTGAGCCGCACGACCCACCAGACGGCCTTCTGCATGACCACGTACAGGTCGTCGATGAGGCCGGTGAGCCGCTCGCCGCGCTCGCCGATCGCGACGAGCGCCGCGCCGAACAGCACCGCGAACGTGACGACGCCGAGGACGTTGCCGTCCGCCATCGCCTGGACGATGTTGGACGGGAACAGGTTGTGCAGGACCTGCGTCCACGTGACCGGGTCGGTCTCGGCGGACTCGCTCGCCAGCTTCCCGAGGCCCTTGCCCGGCTCGATGAGCAGCGCGACGGCGAGGCCGATCGCGGTGGCGATCGCCGAGGTGACGACGAACCAGCCGAGGGTCTTCGCGGTCAGCCGCGCGACGCTGCCGACGCCGCGGAGCCGTCCGACGCTGACGACGATCGCCGCGAACACCAGCGGCACCACGACGACCTTGAGCAGGCTGACGTAGACGTCGCCGAACGGATCGAGCCAGTCCTCGGCGGTGGCGCCGCCGTCCGCGAAGGTGTTGATCAGGGCGCCGGCGATGACGCCGAGCACCAGTGACAGCACGATCTGCTGCCAGAACTGCCACTGCCAGACACGAGGGTTCACTGAAGTCTCTCCAGGCGCGAGGGACCGCCGCGCCCGGGAACGGGGGGCGCGGCGGACGCGTTGGACGGAACGAGAAGGGGGCGGGAGCGCGTTCAGGCGCTACACAGCACGCTGGCCAGGCGGCACAGGTCGATGTGCAGCCGGGCCACGAGCACGACGCTCTTCTCGGAGAACTCCACGGGTCGCTTCAACGACGGCGCATGCGCGGAGGCTTCCCGTTCCCCCGCATGACCTCCCTCACAGCCCGTCCGCAGGTCAGCGGAGGGTGCGGCGGCGCGACCGGGTGATGACGCGGACCGTCCCGACGGCGCCGAGGCCGATCAGCACCACCGGGACCATGATCTCGGCGCGCAGGGTCAGGTCGCCGGACAGCCCGTCCGCGAGGAAGAGCCCGGCGAGGACGAGGAAGAACAACCCCGTGACGGGGCCCGCCGGGTCGAACCGGCGGCGGGCGCGGGCCGGGCGCCCCGCGTAGGGGCGCCCGCCGGAGTAGTCGTCAGACACGCTTCACGTCCACATCTCCCAGCCTCCCGCGGATGCGCAGGACGATCTCGGGCGGGTTCTTCACCGGGGTCTCGGGCTCCAGCACCTGGACGGCCTTGGCGTTCGGGCCGCTGGTGGTCCGCAGCTCGATGCGGAGGTCGCCGAGCCCGATCCGGGCGTCCAGCCGGACGCGGGCGTCGCGGGGCAGCCGGACCACCAGCCCGCCGACCGTCACGCCGGCCTCGATCGAGACGCTCTGCCCGGCGGCGAGGGGCAGCGCCGTGAGGTCGAGCGTGCCCTGGCCGAACGCGACCCGGTACTGCTGCTGGGCGGAGCCGACGTCGGTGGGCCGCCATTCCACCTCCCCGAACCGGGAGTCGCGGGGGATCTCGGCGGCGGCGGTCGAGGTCACGAGCGCGAGGGTGAGGACGGTGCCCGCGGCGGCGAGCCCGCGCGTCCGGAACCAGCCGCCGAGCACGAGGCCGAGGCCGATCACCGCGAGGGCGGGCGCCATCACCAGCATCCACGCGTCCGGCGTCGGATGCGTCCGGGCGAGGGGGATCATCGCGGCACCGGCGGCCATGGCGGCGAGCAGCGTGATCGAGGCGACCGGCGAGCCGGGCCGTTCCCGCCGCACCGTGTCCGTCTTCCCGGCATACCGGGCGGCGGACGCGTCCGTTTCGGCCGTCTTGACCGAGGCCGACCACGCGGTCCCGTACGCGGCGAGGTCGATCATGCCCTCGGGCAGGCCGCCGGGGCCGTCCTTGCCGAGGGAGACGCCGCCCGGCGAGGTGCTCGCGGACGAGGCGTGCGCCGACCGGGCCGCGGACGGCTCCGGCGGATGCCCGGCCAGCCGTTCCGGGACGGTCCGGGCGACCGAGAGCAGGTCGACGCCCCTGGCGTGCGAGACGAGCAGCACGAGCCCGAACACCACGACGATCGCGACCGCGTCCGTGGTGACGCCGCCGAACACGCTGCCGACGACGCCCAGGGCCAGCAGCGCGCCGAGGATCGTCAGGACGGCGGAGGCGTCGAACCACCGGCGGAGGACCTGCTCGGCGACCGACGACCCGCCGGGACGGGCCGGCATCAGCAGCGCCGCCGCGACGTAGAGGATGATCCCCTGCCCGTGCGCGAGCACGAGGACCGCGAACCCGACGCGGTAGACGACCGGGTCGATGCCGGTGTAGCGGCCCAGCCCCGTGCACACCCCGGCCAGCAGGCGGCGCTCCGGATCGCGGGCCAGCCGCCGGTACCCGGGCCCGGACGGCGTCTCCTGCGCGGATTCCTCCCGGCGCGCACGCGTCGCCCCCTGCCGGGGCTCCTGCGCCGGGTCAGGCTGCGGCTCGGCGGGTTCCCCCGCCCCGGTGGTGGCCTTCTGCTCCTCGCCCATGGTGACCATCGTGGCGGGCCGCGTCCCCGCGCGGTATCCGGGACGTCCCTGACCCGACCCTGAACAGGACCAGGGTGCCGCCCTGATGCGCGCCGGGCGCGGGCGTGTGACGATCGATGACGTGGGAGATCGCAAGGGACCATGGGAACGGCGGCGGTGAGCGAGCGGGACGCGAGCGGACCGGCCGCCACCGGCGCGGACACCGGCGGCCGGGAGCGGCCGGTGCCGCGGCTGGAGCGCGCCGCGAGCGGCCGCCTCGTCGCCGGGGTGTGCCGCGGGCTGGCCGCGCACCTGGGCGTGGACGTGCTGGTCGTCCGCGCCGCGTTCATCCTGCTGATGGCGGCGAGCGGCCTCGGCCTCGCCGCGTACTCCGCGTTCTGGGTGCTGGTCCCGCGCGAGACCACCGCCGAGGCCGCGGACACCCTCGCGGGCGCGCCCGCGGAGGCCGCCCGGTCCGGGTCGCGCCGGGACTGGGGGCAGCTCCTCGCCTACGCGGCGGTCGCCCTCGGCCTGCTGGCGCTGCCGTGGGGCGCCGGGTTCGTCCAGTGGGCGCTGTGGCCGTTCGTGATCGGCGGCATCGGCGCCGCGATCCTGTGGCAGCAGGCCGACCGCGACCAGCGGCAGCGGTGGGTGCTGCCGCTGCGGCAGCGGTGGCTGCGCAGCCTCCTCGGCCTGCTGCTGGTCGTCGGCGGCATCGGCGGCTTCGTGGCGCAGAAGGTGGACGCCGGGCAGGCCCGCTCCGTCGTCATCGCCATGCTGATCATCCTCACCGGGGTCGCGTTCATCGTGACGCCGTGGGTGGTCCGGCTCTGGCAGGACCTCGACGCCGAGCGGCACGAGCGCATCCGCTCCCAGGAGCGCGCCGAGCTCGCCGCGCACATCCACGACTCGGTACTGCACACGCTCACGCTGATCCAGCGGAACGCGCACGACACCCGCGAGGTGCAGCGGCTCGCCCGCTCCCAGGAGCGGACGCTCCGCACCTGGCTCTACCAGCCGCGCGCCGACCCCGACCAGACGTTCGCCGCCGCGATCCGGGAGGCCGCCGGGGAGGTGGAGGACGACCACGGCGTCCCGATCGAGGTCGTCTGCGTCGGCGACACCGCGCTGGACGAGCGGCTCGGCTCGGCGTTGCAGGCCGCGCGGGAGGCGATGGTGAACGCCGCCAAGTACGCCGAGGCCCCGTCGGTGTCGGTGTACGCGGAGGTCGAGGGCGACGAGATCGCGATCTTCGTCCGCGACCGGGGCAAGGGATTCGACCTGGATCAGGTCCCGGCGGACCGGATGGGCGTCCGGGGGTCCATCATCGGACGTATGGAGCGCAACGGCGGGAAGGCGACGGTCCGCACCGCCCCCGGTGAGGGCACCGAGGTGCGCTTGGAGATCAGGAAGTCGTGAGCGACGCGAGGCGGGGTGAGGCGGAGCCGTGGGTGAGGCGATGACGAGGGTCGTGCTGGTCGACGACCACCAGATGTTCCGGACCGGCGTGAAGGCCGAGCTCGGCGGCGGCGTCGAGATCGTCGGCGAGGCCGGCGACGTCGACGAGGCGGTCGCGGTGATCCGCGCCGCGGAACCGGACGTCGTGCTGCTGGACGTGCACCTGCCGGGCGGCGGCGGCATCGAGGTGCTGCGGCGGCTCCACGGCGCCGTCCGGTCCCGGTTCCTCGCCCTGTCGGTGTCGGACGCGGCGGAGGACGTCATCGGCGTCGTGCGCGGCGGGGCGCGCGGCTACGTCACCAAGACGATCTCGGGACCGGAGCTGACCGACGCGATCGGCCGCGTCGCGGACGGCGACGCCGTGTTCTCGCCGCGGCTCGCCGGCTTCGTCCTGGACGCGTTCGCGGCGACCGACGCGCCCGCCGTCGACCCGGAGCTCGACCAGATCACCCAGCGGGAGCGGGACGTGCTGCGGCTGATCGCCCGCGGCTACGCCTACAAGGAGATCGCGAGAGAACTCTTCATCTCCGTCAAGACGGTGGAAACTCACGTCAGCAGCGTCCTGCGCAAGCTCCAGCTCTCGAACCGGCACGAGCTGTCGCGGTGGGCGGCGGCACGCCGTCTGGTCTGAGCGGAAGCACCCTCCGTGATCGCGGTGCCACACTACGGGGCTGTTGTGAGCAAATCGTAATGCCCCCATTTTCTAGCGACATGATCTCCCTTGTCGTACCGATATGGGACAGTCGCTGCTCATGACCTATCCCTCTGAACCGCCGCGCGGCGGATTCGACTCCCAGCACAACCCGCCCCCGCCGCCCCCTCCGCCCGGCGGCCCCGGCCAGCCGTCCTACGGCGCACCCCCGCCGCCCATGCCCGGCGGCCCCTCCTACGGCGGCCACGGCCGCCAGTCGAACGAGGGCAAGACCAACGGCCTCGCCATCGCCTCCCTCGTCACCGGCCTCCTCGGCTGCTTCGGCATCCTCGGCGCCGTCCTCGGCGCCATCGCGCTCCGCCAGATCGGCCAGCGCGGCGGCAAGGGCAAGGGCATGGCCATCGCCGGCATCGCCCTGTCCGCCGTCTGGGTCGTCGGCGGCATCATCCTCTACGCCATGGCCAGCGGCTCCGACGACGACTCCGGCAGCACCGGCGCGAAGCCCAAGACGTCCTCCACCAAGCCCAAGGACGTCGACGCCGCCAAGATGAAACTCGGCGACTGCATCAACGACAACTCCGGAGCCGCCACCTCCGACCCCACCGCCGGACCCGTCGAGGTCGAAAGCGTCAAGGTCGTCCCCTGCACCGGACCCCACGACGGCGAAGTCCTCGCGGTCTTCAAGCTCTCCGGGCTCTTCCCCAGCGAAAAGGAGATGAGCCAGAAGGCATCCACCGGCTGCAAGGCCCGCATCGGCGCCCGCCTCGCCCGCGACCCCGCCGCCAACAGCCTCGCGACCTCCTACTACTACCCCACCGCCGAATCCTGGACCCGCGGCGACCGCACCGTCACCTGCGTCGCCGTGCACGCCACCGAAGGCAAGAAACTGACCCGCCGCATCCACGCCTGATCCACCGGGTCCACGCAAGCCGGGCGGCCGGCCCGCCGTCCGGGTTTATTGCAAAGCCCTTGGCGGTCGGCGCTGGCGCGCCTCCCTTCAACGGGCTTTGCGGCGATCGCTGCATCGCTTCGGCTCGCCTGGCGGCTCACTTCGCGATCAGATCCTCGCAAGCTCGGATCTGGCTTCGCACGCGATCGCAACGCCCCGGCTCGCCGACACTTCGGTTCATACCTTGCCCCGACCGTGTCCCCGCTGGTCCGTGCTCCTGCGGTTTGTCCCTCGCCGCTTCGCGGCTTCGGTCAGGCTTCTTGGCGCTTCTTGGTCAGGGTGCCTAGGGTTTGCCAGGTCTTTTTGCGGGTGTCTGGGCCTGCTAGGTCTGTTTGGGTTAGGACCACTTCTGTGGCGCCTGCGTCGAAGTAGCGTGCTACTTCGGCTGACAACTTCTTCTCGTCGCCGACGACCACTAGTTCTGCGGCCTTGGTCTTGCCTTCCAGGGCGATGACTCGCTGGTAGGACGGGATTCTGTCGTAGAAGGCGGTTTGGGTGGCGGCGGCTTCTTGGGCGGTGTCGATGTCGTCGGTGACTACGCCTGCCAGGAGGGCCACGATGCGGGGGGCGGGGCGGCCGGCTTGTTCGGCGGCCTTGGTGATGGCTGGGACGATGTGCTCGCTCAGCGTCCGGGGGCCGGCCAGGAAGGGGAGCGTGCCGTCGGCCAGTTCGCCGGTGACGCGGAGGGCCTGCGGGCCCATCGCCGCGACCAGCAGCGGGACGGGGGGTTCGGCGCCCGGGACGGTGGTGGGCAGCGGCGGCGCGGCGGTCAGGGTCTCGCCGTGGAGGTCGGCGGTGCCGGTCTCGACCAGAGAGCGCAGGGCGGTGAGGAACTCCGCCAGCCGCGTGATCGGGCGCTCGTACGGGACGCCGAAGACCGGTTCCACGAACGCCTTCGCGCCGAGGGCGAGGCCGAGGTGGTAGCGGCCGCGGGTCGCGGCCTGGGCCGTCTGCGCCTGGCTCGCCACGAGGATCGGGTGCCGGGCGAAGATCGGGACGGCGGAGGTGCCGACGTGCAGGGCGGGCACCTCGCGGCCGACGATGGACGCCAGTCCGACCGAGTCGTAGTCGAAGCGCTGGCCCAGCCAGGCGGAGGCCAGGCCCGCGTCGGCGGCCTCCTTCGCCAGGGTGACGGTCTCGTCGACGAGGTTGCCGGTGGGGGAGGGGTGCAGGGCTACGCCGATGGTCATGTCGGCGGCAACCCCTCAGTGATTTCCTTGTATTCCCATCGGCATTATTTTTTCAGCGCATGCTGGAGACGACCATGGTGGTCAGCTGCTCGATCGTGGTCACGCCGGACTCCATGGTCGGGCTCTCCGCGCTGCACGCCGCGACGAGGAAGTCGTGGTCGGGGCCGGTGATGCGGCCGATGCTGTTGACGGCCCAGCCGTGGCCCTGGTGGTGGACGGGCGTCCAGCCGTTCTTGAGCGCGACGCGTTCGCCGCTCAGGGCGGCCTTGCTGATGCCCCACGCCTGCTCGTGGAGGACGGAGCCCATGAGGCCGAGCACGTAGGCGCGGCCGGGGGCGCCGAGCGGGCTCGTGGACGTGGTCAGGGCGCTGAGCAGGCGCACCTGGTCGGCGGGGCTCGTCAGCGAGGAGCCCCAGGACGTGGTGAACGGGGTCGTGCTCCGCAGGCCGAGGTGCCGGTTCGCCCTTTGGATGCCCGTCCCGTAGCCGGATCTGGCGTACAGGGCGTCGGCCGCCGTGTTGTCGCTCTCCCTGATCATCCGGTCGGCGAGGTCGCGCTCCTCGGTCGACAGGTCCCGGTGGCGGCCCTGGCGCTGGAGGAGCAGGCCGGTGAGGATGTCCACCTTCATGACGCTGGCGATGACGAAGCGGGCGTTCTCGTTGTGCCCGAACGCCCTGCCGGTGCGCAGGTCGAGCGCCATCACGCCCGCCTTGGCCGGACGTCCCGCGAGGTACGCCTGGACGGTCCGCCGCAGTCTCGCGGGGTCGAACCGGAGCCGTCGCAGCGTGTCCTTCGCGGTGTCCCGCGATCCGGCCGCGATGTCGGCGGCGTGGTCTCCGGAGTGCGGGGTGCGGGGGGCGTCGGCCTGCTCGGCGGGGCGTGTGCGGTCGGTGTCCGGTCCGTCCCGCATGACCAGGGCGGCCATGAGGCCGGCTCCGGTCGACACCACGGCGGACGCCGCGATGAGGAGCACGGTGAAGTGGCGCCGCATCGATCCCCCGATCCGCGCGACGGCGGCGGTCCCGCCGGACCACCATGATCACTCGCGGCCTACCCGGGGGGCTTCGTCCTTCACCCGGTGCCCTTCGACCCGTACGGAGTCTTTGTCGTCCATTACCGGATTGAGGGTGCCCGGAGGGTCGAGCAGTGCGACCTCTGGGGGCAGATCTTCTCGGGATTACAGGATTCCCGGCAGGCGGGCCGGGCAGCCGGGTTCGCAGCGTTCGGAGTGCCAGGCGACCCGGCGGGCGTAGCCGTTGAGCCTGCGGCGCAGCACCGCCCGTGTCAGGGGGCCGGCGCCGGGGAGGCCTCCCTCGAAGACGCCGCGCCACCGGATCAGCGTGTTGGAGCCCTGCGGGACCAGCGTGATCTCGGCGCGCAGGCCGCGGGACGGGCCGGCGAGCGCGACGTAGCCGTAGCGGCGGGGCGGCTCGTAGACGACGACCTCCTCGCGCCACGGCGGGATGTACCGGATGGCCCCGATTCCGTTGGGATGCTCCCGGCCCGCGCGCTCGCGCCGCGGGCGCGTCCAGAATCCGCCCCATTCGCCCCACGCCTCCGCCACGCAGAGGTGCTTGAAGATCACCTCGGGCGCGGCGAAGCAGGTGGCGGTCGCCTCGATCTCGTACGGCATGCCTTCCCCCGCTTCCCGGCCGCCCGCGCGGCGGACGGGCGCCGGCAAGGGCTCCGCCGCGCGAGCGCGACAGGGGGGTACATGCCCGCTCTGGCGAAGATAACGGCCCGTGACCGCGAGCTTTTGGAACGTGACAACCGCGTGGGGCGCCCTTTCCTCCCGCTTCAGCCCGTTCTCGATTCAGGCCGTGTCGACGACCTGGAACGCCTCCGCCAGGCGGCCCCCGGGCAGGCCCGCGGCGGTCGCGTTGGCGGACAGCCAGCCGCGCAGCATGTCGTGGAGCCCGTCGCCCATGTGGCCGGTCTGGCTGGCGTGGGCGCGCAGCGCGTTGACCTTCCGGTCGTACTGGTCGGTCATGTCGACGTGGTGGTTCACCGCCGGGCCGCCGCTGATCCACACCTCGCGGGCCGTCCAGGCGTCGAGGCCCTCGGCGGAGAGCAGCTCGGGGAACGCGTAGGGGTTGCGCGCGTCCGGGTACACGGCGTCCAGGGCCGCGGACCCCACCGCCCGGTGGTCGGGGTGGCTCGGGTAGATCCGCTCGTAGTTGCGCTCCGGGCTCGGCATCAGCACCCGGTCGGGCCGCACCTGGCGGATCACCCGCGCGATGTCGCGGCGCAGGTCGAGCGTCGCCTCGACGCGGCCGTCGGGATAGCCGAGGAACCGGACGTCGGTCACGCCGACGCACTTGGCGGCGGCGCGCTGCTCGTCGCGGCGCAGCACGGCCATGTCCGCCCGAGTGACCGCGTCGTCGAACCCGCCCGCGTCGCCGTCGGTGACGATGAGGTACACCACCTCGATGCCCCGGTCCGTCCAGCCCGCCACCGTCCCGGCCGCGCCGAAGTCGACGTCGTCGGGATGCGCCATCACGGCGAGGATTCGCCGCACCTCACTGTCGTCCAGAACATCGGTCACGGTTTCAACCATAAGCGGCGCGCGCGGCACCCGGCACTCCGTGCGATCAAGAAGCGCGCTTTCCGCGCTGATCGCCCTTTGGGCCTGGGACGCCGCGTCCGGGCGGGGTAGAGCTGAGACATGCGCAAACTCATCAACGCCCCCGCGGACGTCGTCTCCGACGCGCTGCGCGGACTCGCCGCGGCCCACCCCTCGTTGCGCGTTGATCCCGGGAGCGGGACGGTCCTGCGGGCGGACGCGCCGCGCGCCGGGAAGGTCGCCCTCGTGTCCGGCGGCGGCTCCGGCCACGAGCCGCTGCACGCCGGGTTCGTCGGCCACGGGATGCTCGACGCGGCCTGCGCCGGGGAGGTGTTCACCTCGCCGGTGCCCGACCAGATCATCGCCGCGACCATGGCGGTCAGCGGCGGTGCGGGTGTCGTGCACATCGTCAAGAACTACACGGGCGACGTCCTCAACTTCCGGATGGCCGCCGAGCTGGCCGAGGACGAGGAGATCGAGGTCGCCACCGTCCTCGTGGACGACGACGTCGCCGTCGAGGACAGCACCTACACCGCGGGCCGCCGCGGCACGGGCGCCACCCTGTTCGTCGAGAAGATCGCCGGGGCGCTCGCCGAGGAGGGCGCCGACCTCGCCGCCGTCGCCGCGGTGGCGCGCGAGGTCAACGAGCGCAGCCGCTCGTTCGGCGTGGCCCTGTCGCCCTGCACGGTGCCGGCGGCGGGCACGCCCACGTTCGAGCTGGGCGAGGACGAGATGGAGCTCGGCATCGGCATCCACGGCGAGCCCGGCCGCGAGCGCGTGAAGGCGGGCACCGCCGCGGAGATCGTGGACGCGGCGCTGACCGCGATCGACGCCGACATGCCGCTCGCCGGGGAGGAGCTGCTCGTCCTCGTGAACGGGATGGGCGGCACCCCGCTCATCGAGCAGTACGTCGCCTACGCGGCGGCGGCCGAGTGGCTCACCGCGCACGGCGCCGCCGTCGTCCGCCCCCTGGTCGGCGGTTACGTGACGAGCCTGGAGATGGCCGGCTGCATGGTGAGCGTGTGCCGGCTGACGCCGCGGCTGACCCGGCTGTGGGACGCGCCCGTCGAGACGCCCGCGCTGAGGTGGGGCCGATGAGCGCCGGGGCGGCGGGCGGCCGCGCGCTGGACGGCGCGGGCGTCGCGTCCTGGATCCGGCACGCGGCGCGCCTGGTCTCCGCCGACGCCGAGCGCCTCACCCGGCTCGACGCGGCCATCGGCGACGGCGACCACGGCCTCAACCTCGACCGCGGGCTCACCGCCGCCGTCGAGGCCGTCGAGGCGCTGCCGGGCGGCACGCCGCCCGGCAAGGTCCTCATCGCCGCCGGGCGCGCGATCGTCTCCAAGACCGGCGGCGCGTCCGGGCCCCTGTACGGGACGGCGCTGCGCCGCGCGGGCAAGGCGCTCGGCACCGCCGACACCGCTGACGCCGCTGCCCTCGGCGACGCGCTCGCCGCCGCGCTGGAGGGCGTCCGGGAACTCGGGCAGGCCGCCGAAGGGGACAAGACCATGGTGGACGCGCTGCTCCCCGCGGTCGCCGGGTACGAGGCCGCGCTGGCGGACGGCGCCGACCTCGCCGCCTGCGCGCGCGCCGCCGCCGACGGCGCCGCCCGGGGCGCCGAGGCGACCGTCCCGCTCCAGGCGCGCAAGGGCAGGGCCAGCTACCTGGGCCCGCGCAGCACCGGGCACATGGACCCCGGCGCCTCGTCGACCGCGCTCGTCCTGCGCGCGCTCGCCGACGTCACCGCGGAAGGGGGTGCCGCGTGGTCGGGCTCGTCGTGATCTCGCACAGCCGCATCCTCGCCGAGGGCGTGGCCGAGCTCGCCCGCGCGCTCGGCGTCGGGAAGGCCGTCGTGGAACCCGCCGGAGGCGACGCCGACGGCGGGTTCGGGACCAGCATCGACCTCGTCGAGCGCGCCGTCGCCGCCGCGGACGGCGGCGACGGCGTCGTGCTGCTCGCCGACCTCGGCAGCTCCGTCCTCACCGCGAAGATGTACATCGAGGACGCCGCCGAGGACGACGAGGACGGCGTCCAGGGCGGTGTCGTCCTCGCGGACGCGCCGCTCGTCGAGGGCGCCGTCGCGGCGGCCTCGATGGCCGCGGCTGGCGCCGACCTGGCCGCCGTGCTCGCCGCCGCCGAGTCCGCCCGCGACCACCGCAAGAGCTGAGGCGGCGGCGCCGGGAGCTCAGGAACCCGAGACCTCCAGGAGGGTGGCCAGGGGCGCCTTCGCGTCCGCGGACGGGTCGCCGCGCAGCTCGTACGTCCGCGAGCCGGCGGCGCCCGGGTCGTCCGGGTCCTCCACCGTGATCCGGTAGGAGGGGATGTCGGCGCCGATCTCGCTCGTGCCGCCGCGGGCTTCCGCGGCGGCCAGCTCGTCCACCGCCTCCCTGATGCGCTTGGCCTCGCCCGGCGGCAGGTCCGCGGTGTCGTACTGCGCGACGACCACGTCCCGTCCCGCGAAGCCGCCGCTGCTCTCGATCGTCACGCGCATGGCACGCCACCTTTCCGGCGGGCCTCCGCAGGACCGCCTCCCCGGTCGTCATGCCCGCCTTCGGGCGTGACGACCGGGAAGACCGGTCTTTTCGTACGGGACCGCCCGGCTCACCCGCCGGAGGCGCGGCTCACTTGCTGAACGCCCTGCTCAGCTCGTCGAGTTCGTGCCGGAGGATGTCGTCGTCCTCCAGCGTGCCGCGCTTGGCGAGCTTCTTGGCGTCCACGACCCGGTACTCGGGCATCTGCATCGTGCCGCAGCACCGCGAGCGGTCCTGCTCGGCCCGCAGGCTCGCCGAGTGCTCGTCGTGGGTCTCGACCTCGGTGACGTCGCGGCCGTCGCCGGTGTAGTCGGCCTCGGTCATCTTGACCCGCCCGCTCATCAGGTCCCGCAGCGGCGTCGCCGCCGTCGTGATCTCGCGGACCGCGAACCGGTTGCGGATGAACGTCCGGTAGATCGCGGGGTCGCCGCGGCTCGCCGAGATCTGGAGCATCTTGTTCGCCACGTCGACGTACGTCGCGCCCGTCGCCGGGGCCGCCACGATCGCGTCGAACAGCAGCTTGCAGAGCCTGGACGCGACCTCGATCAGGATGATCGTCGGGTCCTTCGCGCGCCGCTGGGCGGCCAGCTCGAAGGTGAAGACGTCCGCGAGCACGTCGTAGATCGCCCCGGTGAACACCTGGGAGATCGCGTGGACCTCGTTGCCGACCTGGCTGAGCTTGAGGTCGTTGTCGGCGTTGCGGAGGCCGGTCGGCAGGCCGAGGGCCCGGCCGAACTCCTCGGCGAGCGCCGGCAGGAACGACCTGTCGTGCAGGTTCGCCTTGGTCAGCGCCACCAGCGCCTCGGCCTGGTCGGGCTGCGACAGCGCCAGGAAGATCGCCGAGATGTCGCCGAACGCCTCGTGCAGGCCGCCGGTCTGCGGCGGGTTGCCCGCGGCGAGCCAGCCGGGCTTGAGACCGTCCAGCACCGCGTGGCCCGTCTCGTGGGAGACGATGTCGAGCGAGCGGCAGGTGTAGACGGTCGCCGTCGGAGGCTGCCCCTGCGGCGTGAAGAACAGGAACTTCAGCGCCTTGGCCGTGCGGCTGTAGAAGGCGTTCGCGCCCGTGCCGGCGCGGGGGAACACCGTGATGCGGTCGGTGTTGCCGCCGACGTTCCAGGCGAACGGGATCGGATTGCCGCCGTTGTGCCGCTCGTACATCGTCAGGGTCTCCCGGACGACGGCGAACGTGTGCGCGCAGTCGAACTGCGGCGAGTTCGGGGGGAAGACGAAGTCGCCGTTGGCGTTCCGCGCGACCGGCGCGGTGCCCGGCAGCTCCGTCGTGATGCGCGCGTCCGTGGGGCCGTTCAGCACGACTGTCGGGACGAAGACCAGCCGGACGCCGAGCTCGGCGACCGACGGGTCCTGCTTGTAGATGAGGAAGCGGTGGCCCGCCGCCGCGGGCACCGGGATCGGCACCTCCCGCTCGGCCGGGCGGCGGGTGGCGCGGAGCGCCCCCTCGACGCGGAGCTGCGGCGCCAGCCGCTCGATGCGCGACTCGGGGACCTCCGTCCCCCGCCCGGGCATGGACTGCACCGGGGCGTACTGCTGTTGCTGCTGCTGAACGAGCTCCTCCTGGTGGATCATCCTCGACGCCACCTTCCGTCACTGTGCGTGGGCCCCTGCTGGCCCTGCGCGGCTGAGGGCGGACGCGCGAGGACGCCTCCAAGGGGGGATTGAGCCCAGTGGGGCCACCTCAAGGGGCCGACGGGCCGTGGTGCGCGTCGCCCTACGCGGTTCACGCTCCGCCCGTCACAAGGTCGAGTCAACCCGGAAAGGCGCCGAGTAGCGTCGATTGTCCTAATGCGGACTGGTGACCATGAGCGGACGCCGTGTGACCGCAGGCGGCCGCCCGGATGACCGGAGGCGGCCGTCCGGGTGACCGCGGGCGGCCGTCCGGTGACCGGCGTGTAGCGGCGAGCGCGCCGAAAACGTCCGGGCGGAGCCGTACACTCGCACGTGATGTCGAAGACCGAAGCTCACCCCTTGCTCGACGGCCTGAACCCGCAGCAGCGGGCCGCCGTCGTGCACTCCGGCGGCCCCCTGCTCATCGTCGCGGGCGCCGGCTCGGGCAAGACCCGCGTGCTCACCCACCGCATCGCCCACCTGCTGGGCGAGCGGGACGTGCACCCCGGCCAGATCCTGGCGATCACGTTCACGAACAAGGCCGCCGCGGAGATGAAGGAGCGCGTGGACGCCCTCGTCGGCCCGCGCTCGCGCGCCATGTGGGTGATGACGTTCCACTCCGCCTGCGTGCGGATCCTGCGCCGCGAGGCCAAGCGGCTGGGCTTCCCGACGAGCTTCTCGATCTACGACCAGGCCGACGCGCAGCGCCTCATGGCGCTCGTCTGCCGCGAGCTCGACCTCGACCCCAAGCGGTACCCGCCGAAGTCGTTCAGCGCCCAGGTCTCGAACCTGAAGAACGAGCTGATCGACTACGAGACGTTCAAGAACCGCGCGTCCACGCACATGGAGCAGACGCTCGCCGAGGCGTACGAGATGTACCAGGCGCGGCTCCAGCAGGCCGGCGCGATGGACTTCGACGACCTGATCATGATGACGGTCAACCTGCTCCAGGTCTTCCCCGAGGCGGCGGAGCACTACCGGCGCAGGTTCCGGCACGTCCTCGTCGACGAGTACCAGGACACCAACCACGCGCAGTACGAGCTGGTGCGCGAGCTGACCGCTCCCGTGGAGGGTGTGGGGGCCGCCGAGCTGTGCGTCGTCGGTGACGCCGACCAGTCGATCTACGCGTTCCGCGGCGCGACGATCCGCAACATCCTGGAGTTCGAGCGCGACTACCCGAACGCCACCACGATCCTGCTGGAGCAGAACTACCGCTCGACGCAGACGATCCTGTCCGCGGCCAACGCCGTCATCGAGCGCAACGCCGACCGCAAGCCCAAGAAGCTCTGGTCCGACCAGGGCGAGGGCCACAAGATCACCGGCTATGTGGCCGACAACGAGCACGACGAGGCCGCCTTCGTCGCGTCCGAGGTCGACAAGCTCTCCGACGCCGGCGACGCCCGTCCCGGCGACGTCGCCGTCTTCTACCGCACCAACGCGCAGTCCCGTGTCTTCGAAGAGGTGTTCATTCGCGTCGGCCTGCCCTACAAGGTCGTCGGCGGCGTCCGCTTCTACGAGCGCAAGGAGATCCGCGACCTCCTCGCCTACCTGCGCGTTCTCGCCAACCCCGAGGACACCGTCTCCCTGCGCCGCATCCTCAACGTCCCTAAGCGCGGCATCGGCGACCGCGCCGAGGCGTGCGTCGAGGCCCACGCGTCCCGCGAGCGCGTCTCGTTCTGGCAGGCGCTCCGCGCGCCCGAGGACGTCCCCGGCATGGCGACCCGCTCCACCAACGCCGTCCGCGAGTTCGTCGCCCTGCTGGACGAGCTGCGCGCCGCCGCCGAGTCCGCGACCCCGGCCGAGCTGGTCGAGCAGATCCTCGTCAAGAGCGGCTACCTCGCCGAGCTCCAGGCCTCCAAGGACCCGCAGGACGAGACCCGCATCGAGAACCTCCACGAGCTTGAGGCCGTGGCCCGCGAGTTCGAGGAGCGCCTCGACGGCGAGTCCGCCGAGGGGCGCCTGCCCGACTTCCTCGAACAGGTCGCGCTCGTCGCCGACGCCGACTCCATCCCCGGCGGCGCCAAGGGCAACCCGGTGCCGCCCGGCGAGCAGCCCGAGCAGACCGAGCAGGGCGTCGTCACGCTGATGACCCTGCACACCGCGAAGGGCCTGGAGTTCCCCGTCGTCTTCCTCACCGGCATGGAGGACGGCGTCTTCCCGCACCTGCGCGCCATGAGCAACCCCAAGGAGCTCGAAGAGGAGCGCCGCCTCGCCTACGTCGGCATCACCCGCGCCCGGCAGCGCCTCTACCTCTCCCGCGCCACGATGCGCAGCTCGTGGGGCGCCCCGCAGGTCAACCCGCCGTCCCGGTTCCTCGGCGAGGTCCCGTCGACGCTGATCGACTGGGAGCGCGAGGCCTCGTCCGCGTCCACCTCGGCGATGTCGCGGATGGCGGCCCGCCCGGGCGTCCGCTCGCCGGGCAACCGTGACGTCCCATCCCTGTCGCCGGGCGACAAGGTCACGCACGACTCGTTCGGCCTCGGCACCGTCGTCTCCGTCGACGGCGCGGGCGACAAGGCCGCCGCCAGCGTCGACTTCGGCGGCGAGTACGGCGTCAAGCGCCTCGTCCTCCGCTACGCCCCAGTCGAGAAGCTCTGAACGATCACACGAGCCTGATCGTGATGACGGCCGCGTCCGTCCACTTCCCGCCGACGTAGGCGCGGGCCCACACGTCCACGCTGCCCTTGTGGAAGCGGGCGTGCGCGGCGGTGCCCTTCGCGATCACGTACTCGGGTCCGGACAGCCGCTTCTCGTCCCGGTAGTTCTCCCAGACCATGGAACCGTCCTGGAAGAACCCGAACAGGTAGCCGGACGAGCCCCGCACGGGCGTGACCTCGACCCGGTAGTCGCCGTCGGCGTCGACGCGCTGCCCGTTCGACGGGGTGATGTACTCGGGGACGTCCCCGGCGCGCTCGTCCTTCTCCGGCGCGGCGGGTTCGGGCGCCGTCGTCGACTTCCGCGGCGCGCGGGCGGACGTGGAGGCCGGAGCCGGGGACGGAGTGCGCTCGGCGGAGATCGTCGGGGACGGGCTCGCCTCGGGCGACGGTGACTCCGGCGGCACCGACGGCACGGCGGCGGAACTCTGCTGGGGCGCGTTCGCCGCGGTCACGTGCCGCGTCCCGTGACCCGCCGGATGCAGGAACAGGGCCGTCGCCGCCGCGGCGGCCAGCACGACGGCGGCGCCCGCGCCCGCGATCCACCACGCCCGGCGCCTGCGCGCACCGGCGGGCTCGGGGCGGGGCTCAGGGCGGGGCTCGGGCCGCCGCGGCAGCATCGTCGCCTGCCTGGCGCCCTGGTGCAGCGCCTCCTCCGGCCGTCCGCCCGCGCTCTCGCGGCCGAGCAGCCCGAGCACCAGGTCCGTGCTGGACGGCCTGCGCTCCGGCCGCTTGTCCAGCGCCGCCGTCACCAGATCGTGCAGCGGACCGGGCGCCCGCGCCATCCCCGCCAGCTCGGGAGGCTCGTGCAGGATGCGGTTCATCACCGCGGGGACGGTGTCCGCGCCGAACGCCGGACGCCCCGTCGCGGCGAACACCATCGTGACGCCCCACGAGAAGACGTCGGACGGCTCGCCGACCGGGCCGCCGGAGATCTGCTCGGGCGACATGTAGGCGGGCGTGCCGACCGGCCCGCGCGACACCGTGGTCAGCGTGTCCAGCGGCCGTGCGAGCCCGAAGTCGATCACCCGTGGGCCGTCCGGGCCGATCAGCACGTTGCTCGGCTTGAAGTCCCGGTGCACGACGCCCGCCCGGTGGATCGCCGCGAGGGCGGTCGCGGTCCCGACGGCCAGCCGCTCCAGCGTGCCCCCGGTCCGCGGGCCGTCCCGCGCGACGACGGTGCTGAGCGGCTCGCCGTCGACGTACTCGCTGACGATGTAGGGGGCGGGCCCGTCGGTGGAGACGTCCAGCACGGCCGCCGTGCAGAACCCGGCGACCCGCCGCGCCGCGGTGATCTCCTGCGTGAAGCGGTCGAGCGTGGCCTCGTCCTCGGCGAACCGGGCGTGCAGGACCTTCACCGCCACCCGGCGGCCGTCCGGTGCCTCCGCCAGGTAGACCGTGCCCTGCCCGCCCTCGCCGAGCAGGCCGGTGAGCCGGTAGGGGCCGAGCCGTTCGGGGTCACCACCGCGCAACGATGCCGCCATGCCGCCTCCGCGTCGGGTCGTCCGCGCATGTTGGCCGACACCATCATCGCCAAGCGGGTACGGAAGATCCACCATGCGACCGGCACCGGACCGCCGCCCCCGACGGCGCTGCAGCGCCTCAGGTCACTCGGCTTCCAGGGCGTCGAGGAACGCGGTGGCGGGCGGGGAGGGCCGCGAGCGGCTCCAGATCATGTGCTCCACGCGGGTCGGGGGATCGCGGAGCTCGATGACGTGCACGCCGGGCACCTCGGGCGCGAAGGCGGCGGGCAGCATGCCGACGCCCAGGCCGAGCCGGACGAGCCGCGCCAGCAGGTCCGCGTTCGTCACCTCGTAGGCGACCTCCCGGGTGAGGCCCGCGGCGGCGAACGCCTCGTCCGACTGGACGCGCGCGGCCGTCCCGGCGGGATAGTCCACGAACACCTCGGCCGACAGCCGCCGCAGGTCCACGTCCGCCTCCCCGGCCAGTGGGTGGCCCGGCTCCACTGCCGCGACCAGCTCGCCGCGCGCGAGGACCCGCCCGGAGACGCCTTTCGGCCGCACGCTCGGCGGCAGCCCGAGGAACGCGACGTCCAGGGAACCTTGCCGGACCTGCTCGGCCAGCTCGTCGCTCGCCCCGACCCGCAGCGTGATCCGCACCTGCGGATGGCGCACGTGGAAGCCCTTCAGCGCGCTCGGCAGATCGACCGCCGTCACGGTCGGGATGGTGCCGATGGCGAGCCGGCCGCGCAGCTCCCCGGAGGCCGCCGCCACCTCGGCGCGAGCGCGTTCCGCGGCGTCGAGCGCCTGCCGGGCCGCGGGCAGGAACGCCTCCCCGGCGGGCGTCAGCCGCACCCGGCGGCTGGTGCGCTCGAACAGCCTCGCCCCGAGCTCCCGTTCGAGGCGCGCGACCTGATGGCTCAGCGCGGACTGGACGACCTGGCAGCGTTCGGCGGCGCGGGTGAAGCTGCTCGTCTCGGCGACGGCGACCACGTAGCGCATCTGCTGGAGCTCCATGCATCCATCGTGGATGCAGATCGATCGGATGACAAACATGTGTTGGACTCATCGATCGCTCCGGCGTGAGACTGCATCCATGACGAACCACGGCCTTCTCAGGGCGTGGCTGGGCGTTTCCGCGATCACAGCCAGCCTCTTCGTTTTCCTCACGACCGAGCTGATGCCCGTCGGCCTGCTCACCCCCATCAGTTCGAGCCTGGACATCTCCGTGGGCGTCGCCGGCCTGATGGTCACCCTGTACGGCGTGTCGGCCGGGCTCGGCGTGCCGTTCATCGTGGCCTGGACGAGACGCGTCGACCGGCGCGTCCTGCTGTCCGCGCTGCTGGCGGTCCTGACGCTGGGCAACCTCGTCACGGCCGTCGCACTGAACTACCCGCTGGTCCTGACCACGCGGCTCGTCATGGGCTTCGCCAGCGGCGTCTTCTGGGCCATCGGCGTCAGCATGGCGATGCGCTTGGTGCCCGAACGGCACGCGAGCAGGGCCGCGGCGGTCGTGATGTCCGGCATCTCGATCGCCGCCGTGGTCGGGATCCCGCTCGGGACGGCCGTCGAAGACCTCACCGGCTGGCGGACCACCTTCCTCATCTGGTCCGCCCTAAGCCTCCTGGTGTTCCTCGCGGTCGCCGCCCTGGTCCCGTCGCTGCCGTCGGCGAACGCGGTCCCGGTCCGCGACGTCTTCGGGCTGCCGCTCAGGAACGCGCCGCTGCGCACGGTGCTGATCACCGTCGTCCTCTTCGTCCTCGGCCACTTCGGCGCCTACACGTTCGTCCGGCCCTACCTGGAGGACCACGCGTCCGCCTCGTCCGGCTTCGTCACCGCGGTGCTCATGCTCTACGGCCTCGGCGGCGCGGCCGGGAACTTCGCCGCCGGCTACGCCGTGAGCAGGAACCCGAGGGCCGGCTTCGCTATCGGCTGCGCGGGGCTCGTCGCGTCCCTGCTGCTCCTGATCACCATCGGGGACGGACGCGCCAGCGCGGTCGTCGCACTGGTCCTGTGGGGGATCTCCTTCGGCGTCGTGCAGCTCTGCCAGGTCAACCTGACCCAGGCCGCCGCGCCCGACACGTTCGAGGCCGCGATGTCGCTGAACACGATGGCCTACAACACGTCCATCGCCCTCGGCGCCCTGTTCGGCGGCCTGTTCGCCGACCACGCGGGCGTCCCGAGTGTCGTCTGGTTCGGCGTCGCGCTGACGACGGCCTCCCTGCTCTTCACCCTGACCCCCGCCCGAAAGCCCACCCGCCCCACCTCGGACGACGCCATGGCGCCCGGTCCCGGCGCCGCAGTCCGTTGACCTCGTCCTCCGCCGCCGGGCCGAGCGCTTCCGGTGATCAGGTGGGGCGGCGGCGTAGGAGGTTCATGGGGAGGGTGTGCAGGACGACCTGGTCGTCCTGGTTGAGGAGTTCGGCTCGGGTGCGGACGATGCCGCGGTCGGGCTTGGAGCGGGACGGGCGGGCCTCAAGGACGGCCACGCGCAGGCGCAGCTCGTCGCCGGGACGGACGGGCGCGGGCCAGCGCAGCTCGTCCACGCCGGGGGACGCGAGGCTCGCCACCCGGGACAGGACGTGGTCGGCGAACAGCCGCATCATGACCGAGCCGGTGTGCCAGCCGCTGGCGATCAACCCGCCGAACGGTCCCGCGTTCGCATAGTCCGGGTCGATGTGGATCGGCTGCGGGTCGAACCGGTGCGCGAACTCCAGGATCTCCTGCTCGGACACCTTGACGTGGCCGTACTCGTAGGTGGCGCCCTCGGCGTAGTCCTCGAAGTAGCGGTCGTCGATGGGGGCGGCGAAGTCGCCGCCGAGGGCGCGGGTGATCGTCGTCATGGGGACAGCATGACGCGGCGGCCTTGCCCGAGCACGGGCGAGGGCGGCGCGCGGGGACGGGCGCGCCGTCGTCGCAGTTCAGTGGGACAGGGATGTCAGAAAGGCGTCGAGGAGCTCGATCTGGCGGTTGGGCGGGTAGGCGTCCGGGTCGAACAGGGCGTGGACGACGAGGCCGTGGGTGAAGGCGGCGGCGGTGGCGACCAGGCCGTCCGGGTCGGTGCCGGGCAGCTCGCCCAGCCGGACCGCGGCCTCGACGTGCGGGCGGAGCCGGTCGCGCCACTTCGCGTACCGCACCCGCTGCCGGTCGCGGAGCTGGGGATCGGCGAGCGAACCGTCCCAGGAGCCGACCCAGACGCGGTTCATGTCCACCGCGTCCGGGGTGAGGGGCAGGACGTCGAGGAGCGCGGCGCGGAGGGCGGGCAGGCCGGGCGCGGGGGCGTCGCGGAGCGGGCGGTTCGCGGTGCGCTCGTCGGCGACGTCGAGGGCGTAGGCGACCAGGGCCTTCTTGCTCGGGAAGTAGTGCGTGAGCAGGCCGGTGGACGCGTCCATCGCCGCCGCGACCGCGCGCAGCGTCAGGCCGCCGAAGCCGCGGTCGGCGAGGACCCGCCACACCGCCGCGGAGACGTCCCGGCGCCGGGCATCGTGATCACCGCGTGCGGGCATGGCCGCTATAGTACATAACAAACGTTCGGTACGTATTTCGAGGAGCCCCCCCATGTTCGCACTGCCGCTCGCCGAGAACGCCGAGCTCAGGCCGCTGGAACCGTGGCAGGCCGCGGAGTTCGCCGCGCACGCCGACCGCGTCCGATCCGACATCGCCAGATACATCCCGTGGGCCGGTTTCGTCGTGGACGAGCCGAGCGCCCGCGGCTTCCTCCAGACCTACGCCGACCGCGCGGCGGCCGACACGGGCCGCCTCTACGGCATCTGGGTGGACGGCGTCCTGGAGGGCGGGACCGTCTTCCGCGTCTTCGACCCGGCGATGGGCGTGTGCGAGATCGGCGTGTGGCTCTCGTCCGCCGCCCGCGGCCGCGGCCTCGTCACCACCGCGGCCCGCCACATGGCGGCCTGGGCGTTCGGTCCGCGGGGGATGCACCGGGTCGAGTGGCGCTGCGACCCCCGCAACGCGCCCAGCGTCGCCGTGGCGAAGCGCCTCGGGATGACCCTCGAAGGCACCCTCCGCGAGTCCTTCCTGCTGGACGGCGAGCGCCGCGACGAGCAGATCTGGGCCCTCCTCGCCTCCGAATGGAATGCCGCCTGAGCCACCCCGGGCGCGGCCTCCGGGAGCCGCTTAGGGCGGGCGGCCTGGTAAACGGGTTGCGGCCGGTCGGTAGGTTAAGGGGTGATCTTGTTTTATCCCTTACTCCCCGGGGGCGCCCGTGCATGCCGAGCAAGTCGTCCTGCTCCTGCTGGCCGCGATCTCCGCGGGCTGGGTCGACGCGGTCGTCGGCGGTGGCGGGCTGATCCAGCTCCCGGCGCTGCTGCTGCTCAACCCCGGCCAGCCCGTGGCGACGGCGCTCGCCACCAACAAGCTCGGCTCGATCGCGGGCACCTCGTCCGCCGCCTACGCCTACCTGCGCAAGGCCAAGCCGGACCTGCGCGTCGCCCTGCCCGCCGCCGGCCTCGCGGTGTGCTTCGCCGCCGTCGGAGCGCTGTGCGCCGCCGCGATCTCCTCGGACGTGCTGAAACCCGTCATCATGGTCGTGCTGCTCGCGGTCGCCGCGATTGTGGTGCTCAAGCCGGACCTCGGCCGCGTCCCCGCGATGGTGCTGCGGACCCGCCGCCGCCTCGCGCTCGCCGTCCTCGTCCCGGGCGTCGGCATCGCCTTCTACGACGGCCTCGTCGGGCCCGGAACTGGAACGTTCCTCGTCATCGCGTTCACGACCCTGCTCGGCATGGACTTCGTCGACGCGTCCGCGACCTCGAAGATCATCAACACCGGTACCAACCTGGGCGCGCTCCTCGTCTTCGCCGCGCAGGGCCACGTCCTGTGGGCCATCGGCCTCGCCATGGCCGCCTGCAACATCGTCGGCGCGCAGCTCGGCGCCCGGATGGCGATCAGCCGCGGCGCCGGCTTCGTCCGCGCCGTCCTCCTCTGCGTCGTCACCGCCCTCGTCCTGAAGCTCGGCTACGAACAGTTCACGTAACTGGTGAGGAGCTTCCGCCCGAGCGTGACCGGGAACGACGTCGGGGTGACTCCCCATCCTCCGCCGCTCGCCCTCGACGATCGCGGCAATGCCCTGGTCTCCTTCGCCCCGGGAGCGGAGGACGAGCCCCCCGGTGACGCGCCCATGGGCGTCGCGCTGGCGGCCATGTGGAACGGTGACCGCCTGCTGCTGGTCTTCAACCGCTTCCGGCAGTGCTGGGAGCTACCGGGCGGAGTGATCGACCCGGGTGAGACGCCTCGTCAGGCGGCGGCGCGCGAGCTGGTGGAGGAGACCGGTCACGCACCCGCCGGACGGCTCCGCTTCGTCGGTTTCGCGCGCTTCACCCTGGCGCCTGACCAGCGCACCGAGCACGGTGCCCTGTTCACCGGCCACGCCGAGGACGTCTCGCGATCGTTCCGGCCCAACGACGAGATCGCGGCCATCCGATGGTGGAACCGGCGAGAGCCCCCACCGGAGCGCCTGCACCCCTTGGACGCCTACCTCGCGGACCTCAGTTCGGCGCGGTGAGAACCAGGGCCTCGCGCAACTCGTCCGAGGACGAATCCGACGGCCAGGCGCCGTTCTGGATAGTCCGATCAAGCTCGGGTAGGGCAGCGGCCATGGACAGAGACGACAAGCACGCGCGCGAGCTCGCCGAGGAACTCGCCGAGCATCCCGATGATCCGCGGTTCCGGAACCGCCGTCCCGGCATCCGGGCGTCCCGGAAGATCTCCCGCGAGGAGGCCGACGCGGACACGGCCGGAATCGTGGGCGGCACCGGCGTGAGCGGCGGCAGCGGCGGAACGGCGGGGGCGGAGTTCGGGCGTACGGAAGGACGGCCTGCCCCGAACGTCCCTCCGGAGGACGAGCTCGACGACACCGTGCAGAGCGGCGAGTCGTTTCCGCGCGAGACCTGATGCAGGAGTCGTCGTCCGAACGAGGCGGCTTGCAGGATGGGGCGTGCAGATCAGACGGGCCGGGCCTGACGATGTCGCGGTGACCGGCGGCCGGGGCGCTGTAAGCCGACACCACGGCCAGCCCCGGTACTACAGGACGGCGGCCAGCTCCCGCGCCCCAGGCACCCGCCGATGCTGCTGCACGAGTTGAACGGCCACGTTGCGGATCGAGGTCCGGTCCCGGACCTCACTGGGCGCCTGCTGATGGGCTTCCAGCAGCCGCGCGATCGCCTGCTCGGCCCAGCCCCGCTGGACCAAGGCGCGGGCCATGTCGGTGTGCAGCCGCGCGCGCCGCTCAACGGTGTCGAATTGCTCGGGCCGCAGCCGCTCACCGGCGGCGATCGCGGCGCCGGCGTCGCCCAGGCCCCAGTACACCCCGACGCGGTACAGCTCGATTTGGGCGGGGGTGATGCGAAACGGCGCGTCCGGGGTCGGCGCGGCGGGCATCCGTGCCGGTAGCCGCGTGGCGGCTTTGCGGGCCTCGGCCATCATCTCCAGCGCGTCCGCGCGCCGGTTGGCCAGGGCCGCGTTGTACCCGGTTGTGCAGAGCGTTTGAGCGTAAGCGGCCGCCTGTGCCGGGGTGGTCAGGCCGGTGCGCTCCAGCTGTTCCACGGCCCGCAGGGTGACGTGCTGCGCGACCACCTGGCGGCCCTCATGGCGCAGCACGATCCCCAGCGATCTGGCCGCCGCCGCCTGAGCGACGGGGTCCTCGGAACGCTCGGCGTACAGCACCGCCCGGTCGGCGGTGATGCGGGACTGCTCCCGGGCGCCGACCTTGTTGAGCGCGTCGGCCGCCAAGTCGTACACGCCCGCGACCAGCACCCAGGTGTCCGGCTCGTCGGGCGCGTCGCCGGCGGCCTGGTGGGCGTCGGCCAGCAGCGCAGGCAGCCCGGTCACCAGCTCGCGCAGCGCCCCGCTGTCGAACAGGGTCCGGAAGCGGCGCAGGCGAGTGGCGAGTTGCTCGCGTGTGATGGGTCCGGCCGCGTCCGGGGTCAGCGCCAGCGCGTCGTCTAGACGGGTCAGTGCCGCCACCGGCACGGCGGCCAGCCCGGCGGCGAGCAACGAACGTCGGCGCATCGGATCCTCCTGGACCACCGGAGCCACTGTGGTGTCCACCGTAACCTTCGGCCGCGGGCTGACGCCGAGCAACGCGGCGGCCAGGAGTGCAGGCGGCATCTCGATGGCCTCGGCGACCGCCCGGATCTTCGCCACGTGCAGACCGGTCTTGCCCTGCTCCAACCGGCTGATGGTGGCGGCCGAGTAGCACGCGGCTCGGCCTAGGTCGGCCTGCCGCCAACCGCGTCGCTCCCGTGCGAGACGGATCACCTCACCCACGTTCCCGGCGTCGATCAGCGACCTCACCACAGCACCGTGCCACCACGGGTCCGTCATCACGTCTCCGGAGCTACCGGGAGTCCAGACCCCACCACGCTACGAGATCAACCAGCGGGTGCCCAGACCCGCGTGCAGATCCTGCACACGCGCGCACGTCCTGCACACCACCCGCCGAACCGCGGCCCGGCGCGTTCCACTGAACACCGAGCGGCGCCGCCCCGGGCGTCCACCCTCGGAAGGAACCGACATGCTCCCCACTCCCGCCACCACGGCGACGATCACCCAGCCGCCGGCGCTGCGCCCCTACGGGCTCCGTTTCGCCCAGCGGCTGTCCGCCGCGGTCACCCAGACGCCACCGGACCTGACCTACTGCCCGCGTCGGCAGCAGACCCTGGCCGGTGGCAGTCCGCTCGCCGCTCAGCCCGGCCTGCTGCGCGCCTACTCGGTCACCTGGGGCACCACCGATCGGGACAACAAGACCGACGACAACGGCTGACTCGGAGGGCCAGATGAACCGCGGCACGGTGCTCATCCTCACCGACACCACCGACCACACCGTCGACCTCATCGTCCACGAGCTCCAGCAGCGCGAGGCGACCGTCGTCCGCCTGGACCCCGGCGCTGGACCCATCCGGATCGACGCCCGCCTGGACGGCGACCGGTGGCGCGGCCACGTCGGCGATGAGCACCGCGCTGCCCGCCTGGAGGAGGTGACCTCGGTGCTGTGGCGCTGGCCCGGCCTGCCCACCGGGCACCCCGCCATTACCGACCCGGCCGCCCGCGCCTGGGCCGCCCGCGAGGACCTCCTGGCGCTGCGCGGCATCCTGCGCACGCTGCCCGCCCGCTGGATCAGCCACCCCGCCGCGATCGCCACCGCAGGCGACAAGGCGGGGCAGCTCGTCACCGCCCGCCGCTGCGGGCTCGAAGTCCCCGACACCCTCATCACCACCAGCGGCGCCCCCGTCCCTGCCTGAGCGTACGGCCGCGCCATCCTCTACAAGGCCTTCCACGCCCAGGGCGCCGACCCTGAATCAATGGTCACCGCGAGCGCTACCGACGCCGCCGCGCTACCCGCCGAACTGGCCGCCGCCTCCACCTTCCAGCCGATCGTGCGGGGCACCAGCATCCGTCTCACCGCCGTCGGCCCGCACCTGTTCGCCGTCCGCATCACCGGCACCGACCTGCTCGACTGGCGGCCCGTCCAGGACCGCCTGACCTTCACCGCGACCGAAATCCCGCCCGCCATCGCCACCGGCGTGCACGCGTTCCTGCGTGCCTACGGCCTGGAGTACGGGGCCTTCGACTTCATCGACCCCGGCCCCGGTCGTCCGTGGAGCTTCCTGGAGTGCAATCCATCCGGCATGTACGGGATGGTGGAGATCCAGTCCGGCCTGCGCATCACCGCGGCGATCGCCGACCGGCTCCTGACCCCACTCAACCAGGGCTCGGCCGGATGCTCGATCGGTTCGCCGTGACGGACCGTGCCGACGCTGACACAGTGGGACCCATGGGCCTCTACTTCTTCCCTCCATCGCTGAAGCTGCGCGCCACCTTCCTCGCTGCGCAGGCCGAGTACGCCGAGCACGACGGCCGTCCCGACGCCGACGGCCTCACCCTCGCCGACCTGACCGAAGGCACGCTGCGCAGCTACGTCGAGGGCATGGCGGCCGGGACGTTCCCCCGCGACGGCATCAGGATCGGCGTCGCGGGGACCGAGCTGTGGTGGTGCGAGACCAGTGAGGGCCAACCGCCGTCCTTCGTCGGGCGTCTGACCGTCCGGCACGACCTCGTCGCCGCCAACTACGACCGCGGCGGCCAGTTGTGGCTCTCGATCCGCCCCAGCCGCCGCCGCCAGGGCCTCGGCACCCAGCTCTTGGCCGCCGCCCTGCCCATCGCGGCCGCGCACGGCATCACCACCCCGGTCGTCGTCATCCGGACGGTCGCCCTCGCGCCCCGCAAGCTCGCCGAGAGCGTCGGCGGGAAGCAGGTCTGGGAGAAGTCGGGCCGGGTCGCCTACCGGATCGAGTCGAAGCAGCAGGTCGCGGTCTAGCGCTAGATCGCTGATGGGGAATCGCTGAACCGGGCGCGGGCACCTTTGGACGACTGTCTCGCGGAGCTTAGTTCGGGGCGGTGAGGACCAGGGCCTCGCGCAGCTCGGCCACTGGGGAGCTGTCGCGGTGGGCGGGGGGTATCGCGTCGAGGACCCAGCGCCCGGTCTGGGTGATCATTTGGCTGCGGTAGGGGACGGGCAGGGTCGTGAGCACGGCCGTCGCCTGCCGCGCCCCGGCATCGCTGCCGCCCTGGACGACCGTGCACAGCCCCTCGTGAAGCCGGACGTTCGCCTCGTACTGGTACTCGGAGCTCTGGGAGAGGACCAGGTCGCGTGCGGTGTCGGCCTTCGACTCGTCGCCCGCGCTCGCGTAGACGCAACTCTCGGTGAAGTGCAGGGCGTCCGTGGTCCAGAGGGTGGGGAAGATGTCCGTGCGGAAGTCTTTCCCGTCCCGGTCGACGAAGGTGCGGAGGGAACGCCGGGCCTCGTCGTGTCGGCCGAGGAGGCTGAGGGCGTTGGCCTCCACGCCCGCGAGGTTCGCCGTCCAGAAGGGATGCCCGTCACCGGCGAGGCGGCGCGCTTTTTCGACGAGGCGCAGGACGGTCGGCAGGGGACGCTGCCCGAACACCCCGAAACCCGCCTCCTTGCAGCGGATCATGAGCCGGGCATCGAGTACGCCCGACGCGTCGGCGGCGGTCTTGGCCGTGCGCCACCAGCGGATGGCGGCGCCGTGATCGCCCAAGCGGGTGACCGCGTTGGCTTGCAGGAAGCCGAGCAAGGCGAGATTGAGGTGCAGATCGGGCAGCACCTTCGCGGACGCCGTCGTCATCTGGCGCTGGAGTGCCAGCAGATCGGGAGTGAGGCCGTCCCGGACCTGGGCCGGCGGCAGCGTGCGGAGCGCGTGCAGATGGTCGACGCAGGTCATGCCCCAGTCCTCGATCGACCGGGTCTCGGTGTCCATGGCGAGGTCGAGGAGCTGGCGCACCGACTCGCCGGACGATGCCATCGCGCCGATCCCCATGGTGAGGGCGGTTTGCAGGAGGCGCCGACGTTCCATGTCGTCCTGGCTTCCGACGGTGGGCTTCGAGTCCACGCTAGCGGCGGGAAAGCCGAAGGGAAGAGGTGCGACGGATTGATTTAGGTTGATATCTGAATCTTCTCCGTCGAGGGCGAAAAGATCATCTTCATCGACGCCGAACACGATCGCGTAGGCGACGCGATAGCGCTCGCTGACGCCGACCTTGCCCGCCTCCCAGCGTTTGACGTACGACAGCAGGGTGTCCGTATCGGGGCATTGCCGGTCAGGTAGGGAATCTC
Source organism: Actinomadura fibrosa (assembly GCF_900659615.1). GTDB lineage: Bacteria > Actinomycetota > Actinomycetes > Streptosporangiales > Streptosporangiaceae > Spirillospora > Spirillospora fibrosa. Next base: position 65,636 of record NZ_CAACUY010000006.1, read on the forward strand.
TGATGCGTCGGGCTATCTCCGGCTTGGTCCACTTTCGGCGCTTGCGTTCAGCGGTCAGGCGGGTGGCGATCGTGCGGCGGTCCAGGGCGCGCTGATCTGCGTCTTCGGTCATCGGGGCCTCGCGTCGGTCTGCCAGGGAGTGCTCTTCGATGACGTCAATTCTGCACCTGTGATGCCGCTCCGCATCGTGACTTACTTGCATTCGCGTGAGGGAATCCGGTGCGCTTCCCCGCCGGTATTCGATTCGAGTGATGTGACCGGGAAGGTCGAAAAGAGAAGCGGCCCCGGGGCGGTGATGACTGCACCGGCCCGGGGCCTTGATCCGACAACGGAGGTCGGACCCATGGACGATCGTAGAACGCCCGAGGAGTCGCTCGCGGCGCTTGGCGCACATCTGGCCTCACGGCGCATGAACGTCGAGCTCACCGGAACGGGCCTCAGGGTCGTGAACACGCGTGCGGCCGGGTGTTGTGCGGAGGCCCCGCATGCGTCCGACCTCATCACCTGCCGACCCCGGCCCGGGGATGCCGGTCGGTGGTGGTTCTTCACCTCGTGGTCGGAGCCGATCGCGCGTTCCGATCAGATCGGCATCGCGGCCGTGCTCGTCCTCGACCATCTGGGGGCGCAGGCGTGATCGCGGGAGCCTGGCGGCAGGTCGACGCCGTCCGGATCTCGGACGAGCTGCGGCGCCGGTTCCCCTGCGTCCGGATGGCGTGGTTCGGGCTGTACACCGGACGATGGTGGGCCCTGGTGCTGGACGCGGCCGGGCATCACCGGCTGGTCGAGGCGGGGGATCCCGCGGAGCTGAGCCGCCGGGTGGCCGCGGTCGACGGGGCGACGCGCGGCGATGTCCTGGTGGTGCGGCGGCGTTCGGACGTCAGTGGGCGGGTGGGACGGGGAGGGGGCGTTCCAGGGCGGAGAGGGTGAGGACGACCAGCGACGCCGTCCAGCCGAGGGGGGCCACGCCCGCGGGCTGCCCGCGCTCGCCGATCTTCTCGGGCAGCGAGCCGAGCGTCGTGCGGTGCGCGGTGAGCCAGTCGAGGCGGCCGAGCGCCTCGGCGGTCCGGCCGGACGCGGCGGAGTTGAGGGCGAACAGGGCGGTCTCGGGCGTCCAGGCGACGGCCTTGTTGCCCGGCCAGCGCTCGCCCGGCAGGACGCCGCCGTTCGGCAGCGCCTGCTTGCGGGCGGCCGTGTCGACGGCGGCCGAGACGCCCGCGTCGAGCGGCGCGAACGGGGGTGCCAGGAAGGTCACGGAGGTGTCCATCAGGCCGCCCCTGATCGGCGAGCGCGGGTAGCCGTACGGGGCGTACTGCCTGGTCACGGCGTTGGAGAGGCGGTTCGCCGCGGCTCGCCAGCGGGTCCCCTCCGCGCGTCCGCCGTACGTTCCGGCGAGGGACGCGGCGGCGCGGAGGCCGGCCAGGACCGGTCCGGCGACGCCGAGGGTGGGGCGGCGCGGGTCCTGCTCGCGGCGGTGGTCGCGTTCCCAGTAGTCGGACGAGGCGGGCGGCAGCCCCTCGGCGTCCAGCGAGCGGGCGAGGTGGTCGGCGGCGCGGCGGACCATCGGCCACAGCTCCGGCAGGTCGGCCGGGTAGCGCGTCCGGTAGAACCAGCTCGCCCAGAGGACCCAGCCGAGGGAGTCGAGCTGCGGCGGGCGGCCGTCGGTGACCGCGGTCCCGTCGACGTTGTACCGGGCGGCCCAGACGCCGTCGTCGTGCTGGACGCGGGCGAGGAACCGCAGGACGCGGCGCGCCTCGGACGGGTGGCCCGCCACCGTGAACGCGGCGGCCGCGAAGGCGGAGTCGCGCGGCCACGAGTACCGCCACGCCCCGTACCAGGACGCGAGCGACGCGCCGTTGGGCCGGGTGAGCAGCCGGAGGTCGAGCAGGGCGCGTGTCGACATGTCGCGGTAGTCGTCGCCGGACCGCCGCCGCTTGTCGGGGGATCCGGCTTTCAGGTCCGTGCCGGGGATCGTGCCGTGGGTCAGCCACACGCTGTCGGAGCGGACCGCGGCGGCCACGCGGGGGTCGTCGGCCGGGACGACGATGGACGTGTCCTCCCCGTACGGGACGAGCCGGACCCGTCCGTCCGCGAGCCGGACGACGGTGCTGTCGGGGAGATAGGAGGCGCCGGGCCCCTCGGCGGGGGAGAGGGGGACGCCGGTGAACGGCCATCCGCCGCCGCCGACCAGCCCGGGGCTCGCCCAGCCGGGGCCCGCGTTGTTCGGGAGGGTGGACCCGCCGGTGGCGACGAGCGCGCCGACGATCAGCAGCGCGGCGGCGCGGCGGAAGCGCCGGACCCCGCGGCGCCGTCCGCGCCGGGGAGCCGTCCGGGAGGGCGTCCGGGGCGGGGCGTCCGCCGGGGCGGGCGCGGTGGCGACGGGCGCGCCGGGGACGCCGGGGGGCGGCTCTTCGGCGACCCCCCGGTGCGCCAGACGCTCGTCCGCCATGACGGTCAGCCTTCCCCCGGGCAACATCAAAGTGAAAATAAGTACATCAAACTACGTCAATTGGTTCATCCTCCCCAGGGGCCACTCGTGCCCTCCTCCCAGGGGCCCACACCGTGCCTTCCTGCGAGGCGTGCCCGGTCTCACCGGGCCGCCACCGTCCGGTTTCCGAACGGTGACCGTTTCCGGGACGCGGGATCGGACCCGGCGGCATGACCATGGATCGGGGTTGACTAGGCTGCATCGACGGAGCGGACCGCAGGGTGGCGGCCGCACGGGCACCCGTGTACTCCCCACTCGAGTGGTCATTGGCTGTCAATCCTGTTAAGGACGCCTCGTGGACCTGTTCGAACATCAGGCGAAGGAACTCTTCGCCGAGTACGGGGTACCGGTGCCCACCGGCAAGGTCGCCCATACTCCCCAGGAAGCGCGCGCTATCGCGGAGGAACTGTTCTCCGCGGGCAGCAAGAAGGTCGTCGTCAAGGCCCAGGTGAAGACCGGCGGCCGCGGCAAGGCCGGCGGCGTGAAGCTCGCCGACTCGGCCGACGAGGCGGAGACGCTCGCCGGCCAGATCCTCGGCATGGACATCAAGGGCCACACGGTCCACAAGGTCCTCGTCGAGGAGGGCTCGGCGATCGCGCAGGAGTACTACTTCTCGTTCCTGCTCGACCGCGCCAACCGCACCTTCCTCTCCATCTGCTCCGTCGAGGGCGGCGTGGAGATCGAGGAGGTGCCGCACGACCGGCTCGCGCTCGTCCCGATCTCGCCGCTGGACGGCGTCGACAAGGACCGCGCCCGCGCGATCGCCGAGCAGGGCCGCCTCCCGCAGGAGGCCCTCGACGGCGCCGCGGAGATCATCGAGCGGCTGTGGGCCGTGTTCACCGACGAGGACGCCACCCTCGTCGAGGTGAACCCGATGATCCTCACCACCGACGGCCAGGTGAAGGCGCTGGACGGCAAGGTCTCCCTCGACGACAACGCCGCGTTCCGCCAGGAGCACGACAAGCTGGAGGACAAGGCCGCGGCCGACCCGCTGGAGGCGGCGGCCAAGGAGAAGGACCTCAACTACGTCAAGCTCGACGGCAGCGTCGGCATCATCGGCAACGGCGCCGGCCTCGTCATGTCCACGCTGGACGTCGTCGCCTACGCCGGCGAGCAGTTCGGCGGCCAGAAGCCCGCGAACTTCCTCGACATCGGCGGCGGCGCGTCCGCGGAGGTCATGGCGAACGGGCTGGAGATCGTCCTGTCGGACGGCGACGTGAAGTCGGTGTTCGTCAACGTCTTCGGCGGCATCACCGCGTGCGACGCGGTCGCCAACGGCATCGTGAGCGCCTACCAGCTCCTCGCGGACCGCGGCGAGGCCGTGAACCGCCCCCTCGTCGTCCGGCTCGACGGCAACAACGCCGAGCTCGGACGGCAGATCCTCAGCGACGCCGCGCTGCCCGGCGTCCAGCAGGTCGACACCATGGACGACGCGGCCAAGCGCGCCGCCGAACTCGCAGCGGCAGGTGCATGATCATGGCCATCTGGCTCACCGAGAACAGCAAGATCATCGTCCAGGGCATCACGGGCTCCGAGGGCACCAAGCACGGCCGCCGGATGCTCGCCTCCGGCGCGCAGGTCGTCGGCGGCGTGAACGCCCGCAAGGCCGGCCAGACCGTCGACTTCGACGGCACGACGCTCCCGGTGTTCGGCACGGTCGCCGAGGCGATCACCGAGACCGGCGCGGACGTGTCGGTCGTGTTCGTCCCGCCGAAGTTCACCAAGGACGCCGTCGTCGAGGCGATCGACGCCGAGATCCCGCTCTGCGTCGTCATCACCGAGGGCATCCCGGTGCACGACACCGCCTACTTCTGGGCCTACGCCGAGTCCAAGGGCAACAAGACCCGCATCATCGGGCCGAACTGCCCCGGCATCGCGTCCCCCGGCAAGTCCAACGCGGGCATCATCCCGGCCGACATCACCACCCCCGGCCGCATCGGGCTCGTGTCCAAGTCGGGCACGCTGACCTACCAGATGATGTACGAGCTGCGCGACTTCGGGTTCTCCACCTGCGTCGGCATCGGCGGCGACCCGATCATCGGCACCACGCACATCGATGCGCTCCAGGCGTTCCAGGACGACCCGGACACCGACGCGATCGTGATGATCGGCGAGATCGGGGGCGACGCCGAGGAGCGCGCCGCCGCCTACATCGAGCAGCACGTCACCAAGCCGGTCGTCGGCTACGTCGCGGGCTTCACCGCCCCCGAGGGCAAGACGATGGGCCACGCCGGCGCCATCGTCTCCGGCTCCGCCGGCACCGCGCAGGCGAAGAAGGAGGCCCTGGAGAAGGTCGGCGTCCGCGTCGGGAAGACCCCGAGCGAGACCGCCGTCCTGATGCGGGAGATCATGAAGAACCGCTGATCCGCTCCGGATCAGGCTCACGAAGGACGCCCGGACCCCGCCGCGGGGCCCGGGCGTCCTTCGTTCTCGCCGAACCGGGGGAGTGTGCAAGTGTACAAAACTGCGACAGTGTCAAGAGTGTACACTCGGAGCATGAAAGAGGTTCCGCTGAAGCAGGCCCGCGAGCAACTCGGCAAGCTCCACTCGGATGCCGTCCACGGCAATCACATCAAGATCACTCGACATGGTTCGGACGCCGTCATCCTGGTGCCTGAGGCCGACTACCAGGAGTACCAGGCGCTGAAGCGCGAACGGATCGAGGCCGCCGTCGTCGCGGAGATCAAGCACGTCGCACCGTACGTCGAGCGGGGAGAGCTGCCTCCCGGCTACGAGAGCCTGACGCGTGAGCAGATCATCGAGGGCGATCGGCTTGCCTGACCATCTGGTCTTCACGTACCGCCTGCGCATGCAGGTCGCGGGCTTCCCGCCGAACGTCCGCGACGCCGCCAACATGCTGATCATCTCGCTGCTGGGAGACCCCGTCCCTCCGGATGCGAAGCCGTTCGTCGAGGTAGCGGGGCATGCCGCGTACGAGCTGTCGAATGACCTGGTCACCGTCTACTACACCCTGATGGGCGATGACACCGTCGTCATCAGCGTCGTTCATCCGAATACCTGAGAGGCGACGACAAAGGCGACACGCCGGGCGAGGGGGACGGGGACGCGGCGGCGTGGTGCCAGCATGGACGCGTGAGCGACGTGAGCCCCGGACAGCGCGTGCGGCCGGAACGACCCGACCCGCCGAGGCCCGGCCGGACCGCCCGGGGGCCCCGCCCGGACGCCGCCCGAGGGCAGGCCAGGCCCGGCGGAGGCGGCGCGGGCGGCGGGCGGCCGCTCTACGTGACCGGGCTCGTGGCGGCGCTCTGGTGCATCGGCATCGGGCTCGCCGTCCTCACCACCTTCACCCTGATCGGCTGGATCGCCGCGCCCCGCACCGCGCTCGGCCACGGCCTCCCCGGCGTGTTCCGCACCGCCGTGAACTTCTGGCTCGTCTCCCACCACGCCGGCTTCTCCAGCTCGCACGGCCGCGTCGGGCTGCTGCCGCTGGGCGTGCTCGTCCTGCCGGGCGCCATGCTGTACCGCGGCGGCGGCTGGATGATCCGCGGGCTCGGGCTGCCGAGCCGGCCGCGGGTCGCGGTGGTGCAGGTCGCGGTCGCGCTGGCCGTCCCGTACGCGGCGCTGGCGGGGCTGCTCGCGCTCGCCGCGGCGTCCCCGGCCGTCCGGCCGTCGGCGTGGCAGGCGCTCGTCGCCTGCTTCACCGTCGCTGTCGTGGCGGGCGGCCTCGGCGCCGCGCGGGCCGTCGTCGCGGCGCAGGTGGCGGCCGAGGCCCGCGGGCGCCGCGTCCGGTCCGGGCTGGGCGCGCTGCTGCGGCTGCTGCCCGACCGGCCCCGCTCACTCGTGATCGGCGTCGCGGGCTCCACGGCCGTGCTGCTCGCGTCCGGCGCCGTGCTCGTCGGCGGCTCGCTGGCCCTGCACATGAGCGAGTCCGACCGCCTCTACGACATGCTCGCCCCCGGCATCGTCGGCGGCGTCCTGCTGCTGCTGGTCGAGCTCGCGTTCCTGCCCAACGCGGTCATCTGGGGCATGGCGTACGCGGTCGGCCCCGGCTTCTCCGTCGGCGCCGGGACGAGCGTCTCGGCGACCGGCGTGTTCCTCGACACCGTCCCCGCGTTCCCGCCGCTGGCCGCGCTGCCCGAACCGGGACCCGCGCCCGCCGTCTCGCTGCTGGCGCTCGCCGCGCCGTTCGCCGCGGGCGCCGTGGGCGGCGTCCTGACGATCCGCGCCATGCCCAGCCCGGTGTACGAGGGCGCGCCGCTGTGGGGCTTCGTGTCCGGGGCGCTGACGGGCGCCGTCGCGGCGGTCCTCGCGGCACTGTCGGGCGGCCCGCTCGGCGGCGAGCGGATGGCGACGGTCGGCCCGTCCGCCTGGCAGGTCGGCCTGATGGCGGCCCTGGAGGTCGGCATCTCCGCGGCGATCGCCGCCTGGGTCGCGAACTGGATGATCCTGCGGCGCTCCGAGGACGAGCCCGCCCGGGCGGAGAAGCGCTCCAAGAAGCGGCAGGCGCGGCGGGAGGGCAAGCGCAAGACCCGGCCGGTGGACGAGCGGCCGTCCGCCCGTCCGCGGACCGCATCCGCGGCGCTCCCCCTAGCGGCGCCCGTCCCGCCGGAGGCGATCTTCGACGGCACAGACCCGAGTGGAGGAACGGATCCGCAAGGGACAGGCCCCTACGCCACTGGCTCGCACGCGACTGGCTCGCACGCGACAGGCCCGCACGCGGCAGGCCCGCACGCGACTGGTCCGCGCGGGACGGGAGCGCACTCGACTGGGGCGCGCGGCGCGGGTTCGCATGAGGTGGGTTCGCGCGGTGCGGGCACGGGGCGCGATGAGGGGCGTGAGGCGTCCGTCCCGGGGCGGGCGGCGGCGACGTCTTCGCCGTACGCGCCCGATCCGCTGGAGTTCGAGGAGGCCGAGCCCCTCCTCGCGCCGCGCCGCTCGTCCCGCGGACGGGGACGTCCCGCCGAGCCGCCGATCGAGTTCCCCGAGGAGCCCGCTCCGGTACCCGTGGACGACGGGACGGTCGTCCACGAAGGCCACATCGTCGAGGAGCCCGAACCCGCGCCCGAAGCGGCCGTGCCGCCGCCCCGTGACCAGGACCGGGACGACGTCGAGCGCACCGAGAACCGGGGCGGAGCGATCTACGTCCTCCGCGAGGAGCCCGGCCAGGACTGACCGGCGGCGCCCACCGGGGAGACGGGCTAGAGGAAGTCGCCGTAGCGGTCCATGCTCCCGGCGGGCAGGTGCATCTTCTTCTCGATCTTCGGGAAGTAGCGGGTGCGGCAGGTGTCCTTGTCGGTGTGGGTGTTGGCGTCGCTGAGGCACGTCTGGTAGCCGCTCAGCTCCGTCCACAGGTAGGCGGTGAGCGCCACCGACATCGCCGACAGCACGAGCCCCGCGGTGCCCAGCGCGATGCCCGCGACGGCGCCCGGCGCGATGCCGTGCGCGGCCCGCGCGGCACGCCGCGCCCGGAAGCCGATGACGAGCGCCGCGACGCCGAGCACGAGGCCGAGCGGGTAGAAGAAGAACGCGGTCAGCAGCGCGAAACCGCCGAGCCACAGGGCCCGCCAGCCGGTGCGTTCGACCGGTCCCCTCGCCGGGGGACGGTCCCCGGGACGCGGCTCCGGCCGCTCCTCGGGGCCCTCTCCGGGACGGGCCGGGCTCCCCGGCTGCTCGCTCACGCTCGTGTCCTCCTCGCCCTGCGGCCGGGCGCCGCCGGCCGGGTGGAAATCCTGGGCGCCGAACAGGGCCGATAGGCTTCGTGTCGACCCGAACAACCCCACGTCCACCAGGGAGTCAAGGTGTCCGCCCGGCTCGTCGTCCTCGTCTCCGGCGCGGGGACCAACCTACAAGCGCTGCTCGACGCGTGCGCGGACCCAGCCTACGGGGCGCAGGTGGTGGCCGTGGGCGCGGACCGTCCCGGAACGGGCGGGATCGAGCGCGCCGAGCGCGCCGGGCTCCCGGTCTTCACGCTGCGCATCCGCGACTTCGCCGATCGTGACGCGTGGGACGCGGCGCTGGCGGACGCGGTCGCCGCGCACGAGCCCGACCTCGTCGTCTCCGCCGGCTTCATGAAGATCCTCGGGCCGCGCTTCCTGGCCCGGTTCGGCGGCCGCATCGTCAACACCCATCCGGCGCTGCTGCCCGCGTTCCCCGGCGCGCACGCCGTACGGGACGCCCTGGCGTACGGGGTCAAGGTGACGGGCTGTACCGTGCACTTCGTCGACGAAGGCGTGGACACCGGACCCGTCATCGCCCAGGAGACCGTCAAGGTGGGCTGGCATGACGACGAAGACTCCCTGCACGAGCGCATCAAGCAGGTGGAGCGCCGGCTCATGGTCGACGTCGTCGGACGGCTCGCCCGCGACGGGTGGACCGTGCGGGGCAGACGTGTCTCGATGAAGTGCAGGACCTGCCGCGACGGTGAACCGGACGGCAGTGCGAAATCCGCGAGTGGCAGTTGAGCCGACGACGAGGGGAGCTCGGCCGGTGAGTCGGGTGGCGATCAAGCGCGCGCTGATCAGCGTGTACGACAAGACCGGGCTGGAGGACCTGGCCCGCGGCCTGCACGAGGCCGGCGTGGAGATCGTCTCCACGGGCTCCACGGCGGGGCGGATCGCCGCCGCCGGCGTGCCGGTCATGAAGGTGGAGAAGCTCACCGGGTTCCCCGAGTGCCTGGACGGCCGGGTCAAGACCCTGCACCCCAAGGTCCACGCGGGCCTGCTCGCCGACCGGCGCAAGGAGGACCACCTCCAGCAGCTGGACGACCTGCACGTCGAGCCGTTCGACCTGGCCGTGGTCAACCTGTACCCGTTCGCCGCGACCGTCGCGTCGGGCGCGAAGCCGGACGAGTGCGTCGAGCAGATCGACATCGGCGGCCCGACGATGGTCCGCGCCGCCGCGAAGAACCACGCGTCCGTCGCGGTCGTCGTGGACCCGTCCGCGTACGGCGCCGTCCTCGCGGCGGTCGAGGCCGGCGGGTTCACCCTGGAGGAGCGGCGCCGCCTGGCCGCCGCGGCGTTCGCGCACACCGCGTCCTACGACGTGGCCGTGGCGTCCTGGTTCGCGAGCGAGTACGCCCCGGACGAGACCGCCGCCGACGCGAAGTGGCCGGACTTCCTCGGCGCCACCTGGGAGCGGTCGAACGTCCTGCGGTACGGCGAGAACCCGCACCAGCGGGCCGCCCTGTACCGGACGCCGGGCGAGGCGGGGCTGGCCGGGGCCGAGCAGCTCTACGGCAAGGAGATGTCCTACAACAACTACGTCGACACGGACGCGGCCCGCCGCGCGGCCTACGACTTCGCCGAGCCGTGCGTCGCGATCATCAAGCACGCGAACCCGTGCGGGATCGCGGTCGGCGCGGACGTCGCCGACGCGCACCGCAGGGCGCACGCCTGCGACCCCGTGTCGGCCTACGGCGGCGTGATCGCGGCGAACCGGCCCGTCACGGCGGAGATGGCCCGGCAGGTCACCGAGAGCTTCGCCGAGGTGGTGGTCGCCCCGTCCTTCGACGACGAAGCCGTGGACGTGCTCAAGGCCCGGTTCAAGAACATCCGGCTGCTGGTCTGCCCGGACGCCCCGTCCGGCGCGACCGAGTACCGGCGGATCGACGGCGGGCTGCTGCTCCAGTCGGTCGACCGGGTGGACGGCGCGGGCGACGACCCGTCCGGCTGGGAGCTGAAGGCCGGCGCCGCCGCGGACGAGGCCACCCTGCGCGACCTGGCGTTCGCCTGGCGCGCGTGCCGGTCGGTGAAGTCGAACGCGATCCTGCTGGCCGCCGACGGCGCCACGGTCGGCGTCGGCATGGGCCAGGTCAACCGGGTCGACTCCGCCAAGCTCGCCGTGCAGCGGGCGGGCGCGGAGCGGGCGGCGGCCGCGGTCGGCGCGTCCGACGCGTTCTTCCCCTTCCCGGACGGCCTGGAGGTCCTGACCGCCGCGGGCGTGCGGGCGATCGTCGAGCCCGGCGGCTCCGTGAACGACGACAAGGTCATCGCGGCCGCCGAGAAGGCCGGGATCACCCTGTACTTCACCGGCGTCCGGCACTTCTTCCACTGATCGGCGACCCGGGAGGCCCGGCGCGGACGACCGTCCGCACCGGGCCTCCCGCGCGTTGACGGGCCGCCGATGGTCCACCCGTGCCGTGTCCACGACCTGTCCACACTGGGCCGTTCCCAAGATCTTTGTCGAATCGATGGGTGGTTTTACGTTTAAGCGTTGATAGCCTCACTTTTACGCCGCGCCCTCAGACATCGACCCGACGGTCCTCCCACGACCCCCTGGACCGGCTCTTCCCTGCTCACGCGCGGCGTCCGCCGTTGGAGGCTTTATGGACGTGGTGCTGACCCTGCTGGTGGGGACGGTCTCCCAGGCCGACTCGCTGCTGATGGAGTCCCGGCAGCTGATCGGCCTGTTCGCCGCGGCGCTGGCCGCGATGCTCGCCGCCCAGCTCGGCTGGCACGGCACCGACCGGCTCATCGCCTGGCGCCAGCGCCCCGACGAGGACTGACCCCACCCGGACGGCCACGTCCGGCAACCCTGCCCGAGCGGGCGGCCTCCGGACCGCGCCCTACCTGAGCAGGGCGCGGAGGGCGGCCGCCGCCTCGGGCCACTCGTCGTCCACCATCGCGTAGACCGCCGTGTCGCGGACCGAGCCGTCCGCACGGACCCGGTGCTTGCGGTGCACGCTTTCGAACGACGCGCCGAGCCGCTCGATCGCCCGCCGCGAACGCTCGTTGCGGACATGCGTGTGCCAGCCCACGCGCATCGCCCCCAGGTCGTCGAACGCGCGGCCGAGCAGCAGCAGCTTCACCTCGGTGTTCATCCCCGTCCGCTGCCACCGCGCGCCCAGCCAGGTGTGCCCGATGCACAGCCCCCGGTGCGCGGGCGCGACCTCGTAGTACGACGTCTCCCCGGCGACCTCCCCGGTCGCCGCGTCGATCTGCGCCCACGGCAGCCGGACGCCGCGCGCGCAGTCGTCCAGCGCCCTGTCGATCCCGGCGCGGACCTCGTCCAGGCTCCCCGGCCGCCGCCCGTTCTGCCACGTCCAGATCTCCGGGTCCTTGGACGCCTCGAACAGCCCCTCGGCGTGCTCCCGCCCCAGCGGCTCCAGCCGCACGTACCGCCCGGCCAGCACCGGGCGGTCGAACCATGGGCCCATCTGGTCACCCCCGTTCCTCATGGCGATCACCGTAGGCGGCGGGACGGGGCGTCCGGCAGGGCCACTCGGCGGCGATTCCGGGCGACCACTCGGCGGCTACCATGGGTGTCCGACGCGACTGGCGCGAGCAAGGTGGATCACCACCGGGGAGCGAACGACCGTCCGGACACCGCGCGCCTGGGTGGCCGGGACCTCAGCCGGGGCCCGGTTCCGGCCAGACAGCGCGGAGGAACGCATGACGGCACAGATCCTGGACGGCAAGGCCACCGCCGCCGAGATCCGCTCGGACCTCAAGACCCGTGTCGAGGCGCTCCGCGACCGCGGCGTGTCCGTGGGCCTCGGCACGGTGCTCGTGGGCGACGACCCCGGCAGCAACGCCTACGTCACCATGAAGCACCGCGACTGCGCCGAGGTCGGCATCCAGAGCATCCGCCGCGACCTGCCCGCCACCGCCACCCAGGACGAGGTGGAGCGGGCCGTCGCCGAGCTGAACGCCGACCCCGCCTGCACCGGCTACATCGTCCAGCTGCCCCTGCCCAAGGGCCTGGACGAGCAGCGCGTCCTGGAGCGCATCGACCCCGCCAAGGACGCCGACGGCCTGCACCCGATGAGCCTCGGACGGCTCGTCCTGATGCAGCCCGGCCCGCTGCCCTGCACCCCGAAGGGCATCGTCGACCTGCTGCGCCGCTTCGACGTCCCGATCAAGGGCGCCGAGGTCACCGTCGTCGGCCGCGGCATCACCGTCGGCCGGGCCCTCGGCCTGCTCCTCACCCGCCGCAGCGAGAACGCGACCGTCACCCTCTGTCACACCGCCACCCGCGACCTGGCCGCGCACACCCGCCAGGCCGACATCGTCGTGGCCGCCGCCGGGGTGCCGGACCTCATCACCGCCGACATGGTCAAGCCCGGCGCCGCCGTCCTCGACGTCGGCGTCTCCCGGGTGGACGGCAAGCTCGCCGGGGACGTCGCCGCCGACGTCCGCGAGGTCGCCGGCTGGGTCGCGCCCAACCCCGGCGGGGTCGGCCCGATGACCCGCGCCATGCTCCTCGCCAACGTCGTCGAAGCCGCCGAGGCCGCGGCCCGCTAGCCCGAGCCCCTGGGCCGGACATGGCGAACGTGCCGGGCCGCCGCCGCACCCTTGGCGGCGGCCCGACACGTCCGTGGTGCTGCCTGACGGTTCTGCTGCCGGTGCCGCCTAACCGCTGTCTCCGTCGACCAGCGGCCGGCGTCCGGTTCCTGCAAAGGCGTAGCGGCCGCCCTCACGCTGCGCTGCCGAAGAGGGCGACCGCACGATCACCTCAGCTCGCCCGGCGGCCGGCGGTGCTCGCCGCCCGCCCGGGAGCCGTGACATGGCCGGGCAGATGGCTCCCCGGCGCGCCCGGCCTGCGCGCCTCGGCCGGGCCCCGGACCGCGGGCGCCCGGCCGTCCATCGGGGGACGGCCCTGCTGCGGGACGTGCACCGGCGGCAGCGGACGGACGAGGCCCATGGCGATGACCTCGTTGGCGAGCCGCGTCCGGCGGTTGGCCCCTTCCGGGATCCGGAACTTCTGGTAGAGGCGCAGCAGGTGCTGCTTGACCGCCGCCTCGGTCACCACGAGATCACCGGCGATCTCGCGGGCCGTGGCGGGGGCGACGAAGGCCTCGTCCGAGAGGGCGGGCCGGCAGAGCGAGGTCAGCACGTCGACCTCGCGGCGGGTGAGCTCGGGGGCGACGGCACGCCGCAGTTCGACGTCCGGGTCGACCTCCTCACGGGGGATGCCCCCCATCCGGCAGCGCGCCGTGCCGAAGCTCACGACGTCGCCGTCCTCCAGGACACGGCGGGCGATGGGCCGGCCGTTGACTCGCGTTCCATTGCGGGACAGGCCCATGTCGACGACGTACACGTACGGGCCGCGCCGAACGATCTCTGCGTGCAAACGGGACACACTCGGGTCGTCGAGGCGGATGTCGACTCCTCTCCCTCTCCCGACCGTCGTTACGTCGGGGCGCAACGGCATCACCAGCCCGCTGTCCTCGATCCGCATGAACGGCCCCTCCACGGCAGTCCTCCCAGCTAGTTAGCGACCCCTGTCTGCCGGGTTACCCGGGCGCGTCACCGTCACACCCTCCTACTGGCGAGTAGGACCGGTGGCACAAGGCATTCGCGTCCCACGCGACTCACTTCCGCACCACCCGTTTCCGTCGTCGGGCGACAAGCCGGATCCCTCCATCCGGCACCGCCCGCCCGAGATGCTCAGGGCCGCGTGAGAATCCCATCCGGGGGACGCTCCGAAACGATCACCTCCCGCGCTCGGACGATCACTTCCTCGCTGGGCGGACGATGTCGTACCCCCGGAGGAATGGCACTACCGTGAGATCCCACGGATCCGTCGAAGGCCGGAGGGACTGCGCGCCATGAGCACGGAGGTGCACCGGCGCAGGCGCAAGGCGCCGCGCGGCAGGAGCGCGACCCCGCACTGGCTCGCCCGCCTGCCCTACCTGTTCGTCCTCGGCGGCGTGGCCGGAGGGCTGGCCCTCTGCGCCCTCCACTACTTCCGCAAGGGATCCGGCCTGATGGCGGCCGCGCTGCTGCTCGGCGCGCTCGCCCGGCTGCTGCTCCCCGAGTCCCAGCTCGGCATGCTCGCGATCCGCAGCCGCCCCGTCGACGTCCTCACGCTGGTGATCCTCGGCGAGACCGTGGCGTTCGTCGCACTGAGCGTCCCGCCGATGAACAAGACCGGGCTCGTCCTCGCCGGGGTCTTCGGCGTCCTCATCGCCCTCGCGTTCCTCGCCCGCACCGTGAAGGTCGTCCTCGCCGGGCGGCGGGACGGCCCGCCCGCCGGTACCCCCGGCCGTCCGCCCAGGTAGCGGGCGCGGGACGAGGCCAGGTCTAGACCTCCTGGTCGCCTCGGCTAGCCTTGCCAGTTGAGCCTTACAAGGACTGCTGGCCGGTGTAGGAAAGGGACAGCAACAGCATGCCCAAGATCAAAGTAGCGGGCCCGGTCGTCGAACTCGACGGCGACGAGATGACGCGGATCATCTGGAAATTCATCAAGGACCAGTTGATCCTGCCCTACCTCGATGTGGATCTGAAGTACTACGACCTGGGAATCGAGCACCGTGACGCCACGGACGACCAGGTCACCATCGACGCCGCCAACGCCATCAAGGAGCACGGCGTCGGCGTCAAGTGCGCCACCATCACCCCCGACGAGGCGCGCGTCGAAGAGTTCGGCCTGAAGAAGATGTGGCGTTCCCCCAATGGAACGATCCGCAACATCCTCGGCGGCGTGATCTTCCGCGAGCCCATCGTGGCCTCCAACATCCCCCGGCTGGTCCCGGGCTGGACGAAGCCGATCATCATCGGCCGGCACGCCCACGGCGACCAGTACAAGGCCACGGACTTCGTGGTGCCGGGCCCGGGCAAGGTGACGATCACCTACACGCCCGAGGACGGCTCCGAGCCGATGGAGTTCGAGGTCGCGAACTTCCCCGGCGGCGGCGTCGCCATGGGCATGTACAACTACGACGACTCCATCCGGGACTTCGCCCGGACGAGCATGCGGTACGCGCTCAGCCGCGAGATGCCGCTGTACATGTCGACGAAGAACACCATCCTCAAGGCCTACGACGGCCGCTTCAAGGACATCTTCCAGGAGGTGTTCGAGGCGGAGTTCAAGGCCGACTTCGAGGCCAAGGGGCTCACCTACGAGCACCGCCTCATCGACGACATGGTCGCCGCCGCGCTCAAGTGGGAGGGCGGCTTCGTCTGGGCCGCCAAGAACTACGACGGCGACGTCCAGTCCGACACCCTCGCCCAGGGGTTCGGCTCCCTCGGCCTCATGACCTCGGTGCTCATGACCCCGGACGGCAAGACCGTCGAGGCCGAGGCCGCGCACGGCACGGTGACCCGGCACTACCGGCAGCACCAGCAGGGCAAGCCGACGTCGACCAACCCGATCGCGTCGATCTTCGCCTGGACGCGCGGCCTGGAGCACCGGGGCAAGCTCGACAAGACCCCCGAGCTCGTCGACTTCGCCCGCAAGCTGGAGGCGGTCTGCGTCGAGACCGTCGAGGGCGGCCAGATGACCAAGGACCTCGCCCTTCTGGTCGGCCGCGACACCCCCTGGTTGACGACGCAAGCTTTCCTGGAGGCCCTCGACACCAACCTCCAGAAGAAGATCAACGGATAGTGTTCAATTGGAGTCGCTCCGTTAATGCGGGGATGATCCCTGCTGGGTCGTGAGCCAGGGCGTGTCCTGCCCGTGGTCCCCGCGAATGCGTGAGTGAAGGCCGTCCCGGAGAACCCGGGGCGGCCTTTCGCGTTCGCGGACATGCCCGTCCGCGCACCTGCCGGATGGGAGGCGGGCGATGCGCGATAGCCTGGCCCCGGTGAACTATCTCGACGACGAGAGATCCCGCGCCGCGGCGACCCTCTCGGGCGGTCGGGTTCCAAGGATGGCCGCCTGAGCCCCGTCAGGTCACAGCAGGAGAAGAAGGCAATGACGCGCACCCCAGTCAACGTCACCGTCACCGGCGCCGCGGGCCAGATCGGCTACGCGCTGCTGTTCCGCATCGCGTCCGGTCAGCTCCTCGGCGCGGACGTACCCGTACGCCTGCGCCTGCTGGAGATTCCGCAGGCCGTGAAGGCCGCCGAAGGCACCGCCATGGAGCTGGACGACTGCGCGTTCCCGCTGCTGTCCGGCGTGGACATCTTCGACGACGCCACGAAGGCGTTCGAGGGCGCGAACGTCGCGCTGCTGGTCGGCGCCCGCCCGCGCACGAAGGGCATGGAGCGCGGCGACCTGCTGGAGGCCAACGGCGGCATCTTTAAGCCGCAGGGCGAGGCGATCAACGCCGGCGCCGCGGACGACATCAAGGTCCTCGTCGTGGGCAACCCGGCGAACACCAACGCCCTCATCGCCCGGTCGCACGCGCCGGACGTCCCGGCCGAGCGCTTCACCGCGATGACGCGCCTGGACCACAACCGCGCGCTCGCGCAGCTCGCGCGCAAGGCCGGCGTCTCCGTCGCCGACCTCCGCAAGCTGACGATCTGGGGCAACCACTCCGCGACCCAGTACCCGGACATCTTCCACGCCGAGATCGCGGGCAAGAACGCCGCCGAGACGGTCAACGACCAGGCCTGGCTGGAGAACGACTTCATCCCGACCGTCGCCAAGCGCGGTGCCGCGATCATCGAGGCGCGCGGCGCGTCGTCGGCGGCGTCGGCGGCGTCCGCGGCGATCGACCACGTCCACACCTGGGTGAACGGCACCGCCGAGGGCGACTGGACGTCCATGGCGGTCGTGTCGGACGGCTCCTACGGCGTCCCCGAGGGCCTGATCTCCTCCTTCCCCGTCACGACCAAGGACGGCGCGTGGGAGATCGTCCAGGGCCTGGAGATCAACGAGTTCTCGCGCGGCCGGATCGACGCGTCCGTCGCCGAGCTGGCGGAGGAGCGCGACGCCGTCCGCAAGCTCGGCCTCATCTGACCGAGCGGTCACGCGCGGCGAGCCCTGGACCTTGGTGGGTCCGGGGCTCGTCCCGTTTCCGGGCGGGCGCGTGTCAGGGCGCGTCCGTCACGCCTCGTGTTCAATAGGATTCGTTGCCATGCGTCGGGTTCTGGCCGTCTATGGCTCTGCCGGTGTCCTGCTGGCGTGCGCGGGACCCGTGTTCGCGCAGGACGACGCCGATCTCGGGGTGTCGGTGTCCGCGTCGGTGCGGCAGGCGAGGCCGGGCGGCGAGATCGCGTACACCGTGACGGTGCGCAACCAGGGGGCGGGTGCGGCCGAGCGCGCCGAGATGGTGTTCACGGTGCCCCGGGACGTGGCGGTGGTCGCGCTGGAGGAGCCGGGGTGCGCGGAGAAGGGCCGTGAGGTCCGCTGCGCGGTTCCGGGAGGCGCCAGGACGGAGCGGGCCTTCCACGTGCACGGCGTGGTCGCGCCGTCCGCCGTGGGCGAGCTGAGGGCCGTCGCGGCGGTCACGTCGGCGACGCCCGATCCCGTTCCGGGGAACGACCGGGTCGAGCTGGTGACGCCCGTCCTGCCGAGCACCGATCTGCGGGTGCGCCTTGCCGCGCCGCACTCCGCGTCCAGGCGCGGGCGGATCCCACTGAAGGTCACGGTCACCAACCGGGGGCCGCGCGCCGCGGGCCGGGTCGGGCTGCTGCTGGGCGCGCACGGTGCCCGGATCCGGGTGCCGGGATGCGCGGTGACCGGGCAGACCGCGAACGACCAGTACCTGCGCTGCACCCTGGACGGGCTGGAGCCGGGCGCGTCCAAGGAGGTCAAGCCGGCGGTCTCGGCGATCCGCGCCCGCGCGCGCGTGGTGGAGTTCGGCGCGAGCGTCTCCTGCGAGCTCGGTGAGAGCCGGCCCGGCGACAACGCCGCCGCGACCAGCGTCCACCTCCGCTAGGACGCCGCTCGGCAGGGCGTGACGCGTCCTAGCTGACCCGGTGGGCTCCCGCGGACGGGACGGCGTCGAGGAAGCGCGGTTCGGTCCAGCCGCGCCGCTCGTAGGCCGCCAGGATCGCCTCGCGGACGCGGTCGGCGCGGTCGGTGCCGGTGAGGACGATGACCGAGCCGCCGAAGCCGCCGCCGACCATGCGGCCGCCGCGCGCCCCGGCCCGCAGCGCGGCGTCGACGGTCGCGTCGGCCTCCGGCCAGGAGATCTCGAACTGGTCGCGCAGCGACAGGTGGGAGGCGTTCAGCATCGCGCCGAGCTCGGCGGGCGCCCCGGCGCGCAGCAGGCCGACGGCGGCCTCGACGCGGTGGTTCTCGGTGACGACGTGCTGGACGCGGCGGCGCAGTACCGGGTCGGCGAGCCGGCCGAGCGCGCCGGCGAGGTCGGTGACGTCGCGGAGCGCGGGCACGCCGAGCAGGGCCGCGGCCTCCTCGCACTCGGCGCGGCGGCGGCCGTAGTCGCCGCCGGTGAGCGCGTGGCTCGCGCGGGTGTCGACCGCGAGGAGGGTCAGCCCGGCCTCGGCGGGGGCGAACGGGACCTGCGCGGACAGGCCGCTGCGGCAGTCGAGCATCAGCGCGTGGCCGGGCGTGCAGAGCAGCGAGGCGGACTGGTCCATCAGCCCGCACGGCATGCCGACCTGCTCGTTCTCGGCGCGCTGGGCCAGCCGGGCCAGCGCGGGCCGGTCGATCGCGACGCCGTGCAGGTCGCAGAGGGCGAGGGCGGTCGCGCACTCCAGCGCCGCGGACGACGACAGCCCGGCGCCCTGCGGCAGGTCGGCGTCGACGAGCAGGGACGCGCCGCCCGTGCCGTGCTCGCGCAGGACGCGGGCCACGCCGACCGGGTAGGCGGCCCAGGCGCGCTCGTCCGGCCAGCCCTCGCCGACGACGGGGCCGCCGTCCACGGGCGCGGTGACGAGCGACCCGCCGGTCTGGAGGGAGCGGACCTCGACGACGCCGTCGTCGCGGCGGGCGGCGGCCACGGACACGCCGCGGGGCAGCGCGAACGGCAGGACGAACCCGTCGTTGTAGTCGGTGTGCTCGCCGATGAGGTTGATGCGGCCGGGGGCGTGCCAGACGCCCTCCGGTTCGCGCCGGAACGCCTCGGTGAAGGCGGACCGGAGCGCGCCGGGGTCCCGGGTCCCGGCGGTGCCGGTTCCGGCGGTTCCGGTGTCCGTCATCGCGAGCGGAGGAAGGTCCACGCGTCCTCGACCATGGCGCGCAGGTCCCGCTCCGGCTTCCAGCCCAGCCGCGACTGGATCCTGTCGGAGGAGGCCACCAGCACGGCGGGGTCGCCGGCGCGGCGCGGGCCGACCACGACGGGGATCTCCCGGCCGGTCACCTCGCGGCAGACGTCGATGACCGCGCGGACGGAGTAGCCGGTGCCGCTGCCCAGGTTGAAGACGTGGTGGGTTCCGGGCTCGCAGGCGTCCAGGGCCAGCAGGTGGGCGCGGCCGAGGTCGGCGACGTGGATGTAGTCGCGGACGCAGGTGCCGTCGTCGGTCGGGTAGTCCTCGCCGAAGACGTTCACCGCCTCCTTCTCGCCCTGCGCGACCTTGAGGACGTTGGGGATGAGGTGGGTCTCGACGGTGTGCCGCTCGCCCTGCGCGCCGTAGGCGCCGGCGACGTTGAAGTAGCGCAGCGAGACGCCGCCGAGGCCGTGCAGCCGGGCGTACTCGGCGAGGACCGTGTCGATCGCGAGCTTGGACGCGCCGTAGGGGTTGGTCGGGCGGGTCGGGTCGGTCTCCAGGATCGGCGTGGACTCCGGCTCGCCGTAGGTCGCGGCCGTCGAGGAGAACACGATCCGCGGGACGCCGGCGGCGCGCATCGCCTCCAGCAGGGCCAGCGACTCGCCGAGGTTCTTGTCCCAGTACAGGCCCGGCTTCTCCACCGACTCGCCGACGAGGGACTTGGCCGCGAAGTGCAGGACGGCGTCGAACCCGGCGCCGTCGAGGACGCCCGCCGCCGTCTCGCGCAGCGTGCCCCGGACGAGCCGCGCCCCCGGCGGCACCGCGTCCTCGTGACCGGTGGACAGGTCGTCCAGGACCACGACCTCGTGCCCTGCCTCCAGCAGCAGGGCGGAGACGACGCTGCCGATGTAGCCGGCGCCTCCGGTGACGAGCAGCTTCACGAACGGACCTCCATTTGAGACGGTGCCGTCTTGACGGACCATTTCCGACCGACGGGTTTCGACGTGACGGGCTCTGTGAACCGCGCGGGCCGCGCGAGCGGCCGGACGGCGCCGGCCCGGGCGGGGGCGGCCGGGCTCGGTCCAGGCTATCCGGTACCTCGAACGGGGAAGGGTCAACGCATGGACCGGACGGCGCGCGGCGAGCGGCCGCGAACGGGGCATGGGCCGGCGCGGGAACCGGAGCGGGGGCAGGCCGAGCCGCCCGGCTGGCCGGCCCGCGCGCTGTTCCGCCTGCTGTCGGGGGCCACGGACCTCGCGGTGCGGCTGGCGGGCGGCGACCCGCGGGTGCTGCGGGAGCAGCCGACCGCGGAGCGGATGCGGGCGCTGGTCGCGGAGAACCCCCAGCTCACGGCGGACGAGCGGGCGCTGATCGGGGAGGTGTTCGCGGCGGGGGAGCGGCCGCTGCGGGAGGTGCTGGTGCCGCGGACGGAGGTGACGTTCCTGGACGCGGAGCTGCCGCTGCCGGCCGCCGCGCGGCTCGCCGCGGCGAGCCCGCACTCGCGGTTCCCGGTGTGCCGCGACTCCCACGACGAGGTGATCGGGTTCGTGCACATCCGGGACCTGCTGGTGCCGGAGCACCGGGAGGAGCGCGTCCCGGTGGGGGACCTGGTGCGCCCGGTGAAGTTCCTGCCGTCCTCGCAGCGGGTGCTGCCGGTGCTGTCGGAGATGCGCCGTGAGGGCTGCCACCTGGCGATCGTCATGGACGAGTACGGCGGCGTCGCGGGGATCGTCACGCTGGAGGACCTCGTGGAGGAGCTCATCGGGGACATACGCGATGAATATGATGTGGAGGACGCGCAGGCGCGGCGCCTGCACGGCGGGGTGGTCGAGGTGGACGGCCTGCTGAACCTCGACGACTTCGCCGCCGAGACCGGGATCCGGCTGCCCGCCGGGCCCTACGAGACGGTCGCCGGCCACATCATGGCGGCGCTCGGCCGGGTGCCCGCCGAGGGCGACGCGGTGGAGGCCGCGGGCCGGCATCTCGCGGTGGCCCGGATGGACGGCCGGCGGGTCGCCCGCGTGCGCGTCACGCCGCGTGCGTCGCCGCAGCCTCTGCCGGTGCCGCCCGCGCCGTCGCCCGCACCGCCGCCGTCCGCGGCCGCGCGGGCCGCCACACAGCCAGCGGCGCCGGCTCCACCCGGATCCGGCCCGAAGACCCCTGCCCGCGGGGGCGTCGCCAGGGACGGAGGACCGGCCGCAGTGAGCCAGGCAGCGAGCGAGACCGCGCGCGCGACAGCGAGCGAGCCAGCGCGCGAGCCCTCGGCGGGCGGGACGGCGGTCGGCGACGGCGCTCCCCGGGACACCTGAGAGAATCGGTCCGTGCACATGCCCGAAGCGTCCGGCACCGCGACCCCGCGGGTGCTGTCCGGAATCCAGCCCACCGCCGACTCCTTCCACCTCGGCAACTACCTCGGCGCGCTGCGGCAGTGGGTCGCCCTGCAGGAGTCGCACGAGGCGTTCTACTGCGTGGTCGACCTGCACGCGATCACGGTCGAGCACGATCCGGACGCGCTGCGCCGCCGGACGAGGATCGCGGCGGCGCAGCTGCTGGCGATGGGCGTGGACCCGGAGCGCGCGACCGTGTTCGTGCAGAGCCACGTCCCGGAGCACGCCGAGCTGGCCTGGGTGCTGGGCTGCCTCACGGGGTTCGGTGAGGCCGGGCGGATGACCCAGTTCAAGGACAAGTCGTCCAAGCAGGGCACGGCGGGCACGACGGTCGGGCTGTTCACCTACCCGATCCTCCAGGCCGCCGACATCCTGCTGTACTCGCCGGAGCCGGGCCCGGGGGAGCGGGTCTTCCACGTCCCGGTCGGCGAGGACCAGCGGCAGCACCTGGAGCTCACCCGCACGCTCGCGCAGCGGTTCAACCACCGGTTCGGCGACACCTTCGTCCCGCCCGAGGCGTACATCCCCGCGGGCGCCGCGAAGATCACCGACCTCCAGGAGCCGACCGCGAAGATGAGCAAGTCGGCGTCCTCGCCGCAGGGCATCGTGGACGTCCTGGAGGAGCCCGGCCCGATGCGCAAGAAGATCATGCGCGCGGTCACCGACACCGGCTCCGAGGTCGTCTACGACGAGGAGAAGAAGGCGGGCGTCACCAACCTGCTGCGGATCTACTCCGCGCTGGAGGGCGTGCCCGTCACCGCGCTGGAGGAGCGGTACGCGGGCTCCGGCTACGGGCAGTTCAAGAAGGACCTCGCGCAGCTCGTCCTCGACACGTTCACGCCGATCAGGGAGCGCACGCTGGCGCTGCTGGGCGACGAGGAGCGGCTCGACCGGCTCCTCGCCCAGGGCGCCGACCGCGCCTCCCGGGTCGCCGCGCGCACGATGGACACCGTGCGCGAACGCGTGGGATTCGTCGGACGTGGTCGCTGACCCGGAGGGATCCGGGGCCGCGGCGCCCCGGCGCATGATCGGGGTGGCCGTCCCGATCCCCGACCCGCACGGCTCGCTGCTGCGGGCGAGGCGGGCGGGCTTCGGGGATCCGATGGCCGCCGCCATCCCCACGCACATCACGCTGCTGCCGCCCACCGAGGTGGCGGGGGCCGACCTGCCCGCCATCGAGGAGCACCTGCTGCGGATCGCCCGCACCGAGCGGCCCTTCCACATCCGCCTGCACGGGACGGGAACGTTCCGGCCCGTGTCCCCGGTGGTGTTCGTGGCGCTGGAGGAGGGCATCGGCGACTGCGAGCGCGTGCAGGCGCGGGTGTCGTCGGGGCCGCTCGCCCGCGCGCTGCCGTTCCCGTACCACCCGCACGTCACGGTCGCCCACCACCTGCCCGACGAGGCCATGGATCGGGCGTTCAAGGAGCTGGCCACCTACCGGGCCGACTTCGACGTCTGGGGCTTCTCGCTGTACGAGCACGGCGACGACGGGGTGTGGCGTCCGCAGCGCGACTTCGCGTTCGGGACGGGCGGCGCGGGCCCCCATATCGAGGACGGCCCTCCCGCCCCGCCCTGAGCGGGCGTCCCGCGGCGGGCGGCTGTGGGGCCGGGGGGCCACGGAATGTCGAACGGACCATCACCGTGCGCCGCATCGAGCGGCCCGAGGTGGGTACGTTGCGTCCATGCGGCGGGCGATCGGCAAGGTGCAGGGGCAGGCCGAGGGCCTGCTCGACACGGGGAAAGGCCTGCTGAACGGCGCGCGCGCCCGCTGGAAATGGTTCGACCACCTCGGGCGCGCCTTCGACCGGTACCAGGAGCGGCGCGGCGACCGGCTCGCCGCCGCCCTCACCTGCTACGCGTTCCTGTCGTTCTTCCCGCTGCTGGCGCTGGCGTACTCCCTGCTCGGCTACCTGGTCGGCGTCAGCGGGCAGGCCCGCGACTACTTCGTGGACGCCGTCAACTCGCTGCTGCCGGGCCTGTCGGACCAGCTCCAGGTCGAGCAGATCGCGCAGTCGAAGACCGCCGTCGGACTGTTCGGCCTGGTGGCGCTGCTGTTCACCGGGCTCGGCTGGGTGCAGGTGCTGCGCGAGTCGCTGCGCGACATCTGGGGCAACGAGCCGGGCGGCGGCGGCAACTTCTTCCTCAAGCGGCTGTGGGACCTCGCCGTCCTCGCGTTCCTCGGCGTCATCCTCATCTGCGGCATGGCGATCTCGACGGTGACGACGTCCGCGACCCACACCGTCCTCGGCTGGTTCGGGATGCAGGACGTGCCCGGCGCCGGGACGGTGCTGCGGCTGCTCTCGCTGTGCTGCGCGATCGCGTTCAACACCGTGATCTTCATCGTGCTGTTCAGCCGCCTGTCGGGGACGCTCGCGCCGTGGCGGCGGATCGCCCGCGGCGCGCTGTTCGGCGCCGTGGGCTTCGAGGTGCTGAAGCAGATCGCCCAGCTGCTGATCGGCCGGACGACGCAGAACCCGGTCTACGCCTCGTTCGCCGTCCTGGTCGGGCTGATGGTGTGGATCAACATCGTGTCGCGGTTCATGCTGTTCGTCGCCGCGTGGACGGCGACCCGCCGCGTCGTGCTGACGGCCGACGCCGACTCCCCGGAGCGCGGCCCGTCCGAGAAGGCGGTGTGCGACGGCCCGCCGGAGCAGGACGAGCAGCGAGGGGAAAGGCGGCAGGGCGACGAGCAGCGGAGGAAGGACGAGCCGCGCGGGAAGGGCAGCCCGTCCGGTGCGGGGAAGCCGGTGACGGCCTGATCGCCGGGACGCGCCCTAGGACCAGAACGAGTCCTCGGCGTACTGGTCCTCGGCGAGGGTCCGGATCTCGGTGATCCGCCCGTCGCGGAAGCGGAAGAGGTCCACCGAGCGGGCGTCGAGGACGCGTCCGGGGCGCTCGGCGTAGGTCTGGACGAGAGCCGCGCCGTACTCCTCGTTCGCCATGAGCGAGTAGGGCTCGGCGCGGAACGTCCCGCCCGAGAGCTCGAAGAGGTTGACGTAGAAGCCGAGGACCTCCGCTGCGGTGCGGTACACGCCGCACAGCGGCCCCCGCCCGGGGACGAGATGGACGACGTCGGGGGCGAGCAGGTCGCGGATGAGGTCCATGTCGCCTTTGGCGAAGGCCGTGTAGCCGTCTCTCAGCAGAGTGACGTTGGGATGTTCGAGAAGGGTTGTGGAGCTGCTCATACGGGGCATGGCGCTTCCTCCAGCGGCACCGGTCCGCCGTGAGAGCGGCAGCGCGGTCACCGGCACCCACCGTGAGCGTAGGCCGCCGCCGGGGGCTGTACCAGTGGGGGCGAGGGCGAGCGACGCCTTACCGGCCGGTACTCGTTACTGGCCGGTCCCGTCGTTACTGGCCGGTCTCGTCGAGCGACGGACCGGCAGCGGGACCGGCGGACGGGCCGGACGCCGCCGCGGGGCGCGCGGGGGAGCCGTAGCGGCGGCGGCGCCGCAGCACGGCGAACAGCACCGCGATCGCGAGGACCGCGCCGACCGCCCCGCCGCCGACGAGCAGCCACATCCGGGTCGAGTCGTCCGAGGCGAGCGGCGCGTCCGGCAGCAGGCCGCCGCCGCCGTCCTTCTTCGCCTCGGGGGCGTCGCCGGGCGGGACGAGCACGCCCACCGGCTTGACCTTGCCGCGCGCCGCGAAGCCCCAGTCCAGCAGCTTGACCGCGTACGGCGAGGGCGGGATGTCCGCCTTCATCAGCGCGATGATGATCGTGTGGCCGCCGCGGCGGGCGGCGGCGACGTAGGTCTGCCCGGCGGCGATGGTGTAGCCGTTCTTGCCGCCGAGCATGCCGGGGTAGGCGTACCGCTCGCCCGGCAGCAGCTTGTTGTGGGTGTGGATCGGGTACCCGCCGACCTTCTTGCCCTTCTTCCGCTCCTTCTTCGAGGGCGGCGCCGGGAACTTGTAGTCGATCGCCTGGACGTACTCGCGGTACTCGGCGTTCTTCAGCCCCTCGCGCAGGATGAGGGCCAGGTCGTACGCCGAGGTGTGCTGGGTCTTGACGGAGAGGCCGAGGTCCTTGTCGAGCCCGTTGGGGGAGCCGGCGAGCGTGTCGCGGGCGTTGATGCGCCTCGCCTCGGCGTTCATGTCGGCGAGGGTCTTGCGCATCCCGCCGTCGGCCTCGGAGAGGGTCACCGCCGCGTCGTTGGCCGACATCATCATCAGCGCGTGGAACAGGTCGGAGACCTTGTACTGCATCTTCGGGGTCAGCCCGACCTTGGTGCCCTCGACGTCGCACGCCTTCTGCGACGGCCGGACGAGCCTGTCCGGGTCCAGCCGCGGGACGAGGGTCAGCGCGGTCAGCGTCTTGAGCGTGCTCGCGGGCAGGTACCTGCCGTGCGGGTCCTTGGCGGCGAGGACGTCGCCGGTGTCGCCGTCCGCGACGATGTACGAGGCCGTCTTGATCTTCGGGAGGGCGGGCGTCCCGGGGGCCTGGTCGACGACGGTCCCGCGGCCGGCGAGCTGCGCGCCGCCGACCGGGTCCGGATACGGCGCGGCCCGTCCGGCGGCGGCCGCGGGGGAGGCCGGGGCCGCGAGCGCCGCCGCGGGGGCCGCGGCGAGCGATCCCGCGACGAGGGGGACTGTGATCACCGTCGCGGCGCGGCGCGCACCCGCCCGCATCCTCCGTCGCTGTGGTCGCAAGCTCTCGCCGCTCCTCGTTCCCGCAGCCGCGCAGCGGCCCCCAACGCCCATGACTCCCCCGAAGACTAGGCGACGTATCCGGAGAAGAGGTACCCGAACGCGGAGACGGCGATCCTCGGGACGTACAGGACTCACGGTATGTAAGGGACGACCTTCATCGGTTACAGTCTGTCATGACCTGATATTTAGGACGGGCTGACTAGTTCGTTCGGATGGCGTCCCAGACCCGGCGGATGACCGAAAAGGGCGCCCCGGCGCGCTCGACGGCGGCCCGGACGAGTCAATTGATCCGCAAAGGGCATGAGGACCCGACGAGGTCGTTGCCACGACGCCATCATGGAGCGAACACGTGACCTGGACCGGCGTTTGTCCAGGCTTAGGGACCCGCTGGGTGAATAGCGCCACGTGCCACGCAACGACCTGCAAGGATTGTGGACGGAGGTTGGCCGTGGCCATTGACTTCAACGCATCGAACGGGGCGACCCTCGGTGTGGAGTGGGAACTCCAGCTCGTCGATGTGGAGAGCAGGCACCTGCGGCAGGACGCCCGCGAGGTGCTCGCCGCGCTGCCCTCCCTCAGCGAGGGCGTGGTGAACCCGAAGGTCCGCCATGAGCTGATGGAGTCGACGGTCGAGATCGTGACCGACATCTGCCACACGGTGGGGGAGGCCAAGGGCGACCTGGCCGGCACCCTCGCCTCCCTCCGGGCCGCCGCCGCGGAACGCGACATCGCGCTGGCGTGCACGGGCACCCACCCCATCAGCGACTGGCGCGACGCCGTGATGGCGCCGATGGCCCGGTACGCGCAGCTCATCGAGCAGATGCAGTGGCTCGCCCGGCGGATCCAGACCTTCGGCGTGCACGTCCACGTCGGCGTCTCCGACGGCGCCAAGGCCATCCCGATCGTGAACGCGCTGTCGGCGTACCTGCCGCACTTCCTCGCGCTGACGGCGTCCAGCCCGTTCTGGAGCGGCAGCGACACCGGCCTCGCCTCGTGCCGGGCCGTCGTCTTCGGCCAGCTCCCGACGGCCGGTCCTCCCCACTCGCTCGACGACTGGGAGGCCTTCGAGGAT
Source organism: Actinomadura fibrosa (assembly GCF_900659615.1). GTDB lineage: Bacteria > Actinomycetota > Actinomycetes > Streptosporangiales > Streptosporangiaceae > Spirillospora > Spirillospora fibrosa. The sequence goes on from NZ_CAACUY010000006.1 coordinate 92,969, forward strand.
TACATGGACACGCTGATGCGCGCGGGCACGATCCGGAGCATCAAAGAGGTGTGGTGGGACATCCGTCCGCATCCGGACTTCGGCACCATCGAGATCCGGATGTTCGACGGCATCCCCACCATGCGGGAGCTGGGCATGGCCGCGGCCCTCTGCCAGAGCCTCGTCACGCTGTTCGACCAGCAGCTCGACCGGGGGTACACCCTGCCCCGCCCCGCGTCCTGGGTCGTCCGCGACAACAAGTGGCGGGCGACCAGATACGGACTCGACGCCATCGTCATCACCGATGACACTGGGAACACCGCACCGCTCCGCGACGACCTGTACGAGTTGATCCGGGAGCTGGAGCCCGTGGCCGACCGGCTCGGCTGCGCGGAGGAGCTCAAGGTGGCCGGCGAAGTCCTCGAACACGGGGCGCCGTACGAACGCCAGCGCGCGATCCGCGCCGGCGGCGGGACGCTGGAGGACATCGTCGACGCCGCGATCACCGAGCTCGCGGAGGACAGGTTCGTCACACTGGGGGAGGTTGCCCATGCCGGCACCTGAGGAGCCGGCCGGCCCGGACACCGGGTGGCGGGACGCGACGTCCGGCGCGGCCGGCGGACCGGACCCGGAAACGACCTCCGGCTCGGACGAACCGGGCGATACCCGCCGGAACGGCGGCACGGGAAGGGCCGGCGAGCCCGGCGCCGGTAACGCGGGCGCCGGTGGAACCGGTGAAGAACTGACCATCGGGCAGGGGCCGTCCGGCCCCGCCATCGCGCAGGGGGCGCACATGACCCATCCGGGACCCGGGGTGATGCCCGGCCTTGAACCACCCACCTCCCCGGGACCCGCGGGTCCCGGGGACCGAGACGCCCGGGACGCCGCGGCGCGCGGGACCGCCCCCGCGGCCGGAGCGACCGCGGGAGCGGCCGCCGGAGCGGCCGCGGGCGCCGTGCTCGGGGGCGCGGCGCTGCAACCGCAGCTCGACGCGTTCCTCGCCCGGCACGAGGACGGGCTGATCGCCTTCCGCCGCGACCTGCACATGCACCCCGAGCTCGGCTACAACGAGTACCGCACCACCAAGCAGATCGCCGAGCGGCTGCGCGCCGCCGGGCTCGAACCGCAGATCCTGCCGCGCGGCACGGGCCTGTTCTGCGACATCGGCCCCGCGGACGGCACCACCGTCGCGCTGCGCGCCGACATCGACGCGCTGCCCCTCCAGGACGAGAAGGAGGGCGTCCCGTACCGCTCGACGGTCCCGGGCGTCGCCCACGCGTGCGGCCACGACGTCCACACCGCGATGGTGCTGGGCGCGGGCCTGTTCCTGGCGCAGCAGGCCGAGGCGGGGCTGCTGCCCGGCCGGGTTCGGCTGCTGTTCCAGCCCGCCGAGGAGACCCCCGGCGGCGCGCTGGACGTGATGGCGGCGGGCGGCATCGCGGGCGTGGACCGCGCGTTCGCCCTGCACTGCGACCCGCGCATCGAGGTCGGCCAGCTCGGGCTGCGCACCGGCCCGATCACCGCGGCCTGCGACAAGGTGTACGTGAAGGTGGCCGGGCCCGGCGGGCACACCGCGCGGCCGCACCTCACCGCCGACCTCGTCTACGCGCTCGCCAAGATCGTCACCGAGCTCCCGTCGGCGCTGTCGCGCCGGGTCGACCCGCGCTCCAGCCTGTCGCTGGTGTGGGGCCGCGTCTCGGCGGGGTCGGTCGCCAACGCCATCCCCGACGACGGGATCGCCGAGGGCACCGTCCGCTGCCTCGACGACGACGCGTGGCACCGGGCGCCGGAGATGATGAAGGCGCTGCTCCAGTCGGTCGCCGCCGCGTACGACGTGGAGGCCTCGCTGGAGTACGTCCGGGGCGTCCCGCCGACCGTCAACGAGGCGACGAGCGTGCAGATGTTCCGCGACGCCGCCGCGCAGGTGATCGACGAGGAGGGCGTCGTCCCGACGCCGCAGAGCCTCGGCGGCGAGGACTTCGGCTGGTACCTGGAGTCGATCCCCGGCGCGCTGGCCCGGCTCGGCGTCCGGACGCCCGGCTCGCCCGGCGAGTACGACCTCCACCGGGGCGACTTCGACGTGGACGAGCGGTGCGTCGCCGTGGGCGTCCGCGTCCTCACCGCGACCGCGCTCACCGCGCTGTGGGAGGGAGGCCGTCCCGGCGACGCCGCGCCGGTCCAGGGCGCGGCGCTCGCGTAGGCGGCTCGCCGGGATCCCGCCGGTCCCGGAGAAACCCCCCGGCTCGCGGTACGGTCCGGTCTCTGACCTGTGGAGATATGCGTACGCATTGGTAACGGACCTATTGCGAAACGGTGCAAGCCGGCAGTTTCCCACCGGGCGCGGGGTAGCGTCCCAACGATTTCGGTGGCCGGACCGGCCGCCGACCGTGGGTGGGGAACGGAAGGAGCGCTACCTTGCGCCGTGGACTGAAGATTTCGCTCGTCACCGTGACGGGTGCGGCGCTGACGCTCAGCGCTTCCGCGTGCGGTGGCAAGAAGGCGGACACCGGCAGTGGCGACGGGGACGGCAAGAAGACCCTGAAGATCGGCCTGGCGTTCGACATCGGCGGCCGCGGCGACCAGTCGTTCAACGACTCGGCCGCCGCGGGTCTCGACAAGGCCAAGAAGGACCTCGACGTCAAGACCGAGGAGATCTCCGCCAAGCCGGACGAGCCCGACTCCGACAAGGAGTCCCGCCTGCGGCTGCTCGCCAACAAGGGCTACAACCCGATCATCGGGGTGGGCTTCGCCTACACCGCGTCGCTGATCAAGGTGGCGAAGGACTTCCCGAACACCAAGTTCCTCGTCGTGGACGCCGACCAGTGCAAGGTCGAGGGCGCGAACGTCAAGGGCGCCTGCTTCTCCGAGGAGCAGGGCTCCTTCCTGGTCGGCGCCGCCGCGGCGCTGAAGTCCAAGACCGGCACGATCGGCTTCATCGGCGGCGTCAACGTGCCGCTGATCCACAAGTTCGAGGCCGGCTACGCCGCCGGGGCGAAGAAGGCGAAGCCGGGCATCAAGGTGCTGCCGGCCAAGTACCTGACGCAGCCGCCGAACTTCGACGGGTTCAAGAACCCGGCGCTCGGCAACGAGGCCGCCAAGGGCCAGCTCGACGCGGGCGCCGACGTGATCTACCACGCGGCGGGCGGCGCCGGCATCGGCGTGATCAAGACCGTCGGCGAGGCCAAGAAGTGGGCCATCGGCGTCGACTCCGACCAGTACAACCAGCCGGCGGTCGCGGGGGCCAAGGAGTTCATCCTCACCTCCATGATCAAGCACGTGGACCTGGCCGTGTACGACTTCGTCGAGAGCGTCGCCAACGGCTCGTTCCAGGCGGGCACGAAGAAGTACGACCTCAGCAACGACGGCGTCGGCTACTCGGTGTCGGGCGGCAAGGTCGACGACATCAAGTCCAAGCTGGACGCGTTCAAGGCCGACATCGTCAGCGGCAAGATCACCGTCCCGACGAAGTGACCCGGACTCCCGCGGAGTGACCCGGGGCCGGGTCCTCCGCGGATCCGTCCGCGACGGGCGGTCCCGGTCGCCCCGGCCCGAGAGCGCGCACCGGGCGCCACCCGGCAGGTGGCGCCCGGTACGCGCGCCCGCCGCCGGCGCGGGCACGGCTCGTCCGGTACAGGGCGTCCGGCACGGCTCGTCCGGCACAGCGCGTCCGACACGGGGGCGTCCGACACAGCACGTCCGACACGGGACGTCCGAGGCAGGAGGAGGGGCACTCGTGCCCGACCAGGTGCCGGCCGTGCGGCTGACATCGATCACCAAGCGGTTCCCCGGAGTGGTGGCCAACCGCGACGTCGACCTCACCATCGAGCGCGGTGAGGTCCACGCGCTGTGCGGCGAGAACGGCGCCGGCAAGTCCACGCTGATGAAGATCCTCTACGGGATGCAGCGGCCTGACGAGGGCACGATCGAGGTCGACGGCGAGCAGGTCGCCTTCCGGACGCCCGCCGACGCGATCGACCGCGGCATCGGCATGGTCCACCAGCACTTCAAGCTGGCCGACAACCTGACCGTGCTGGAGAACGTGATCCTCGGCGCGGAGCCGCGCGGCAAGGGCTGGCGGCGCGGCCGGATCGACTTCGCCGCCGCCCGCGAGAAGATCACCGAGATGTCCCGCGCCTACGGGCTGCGCGTCGACCCCGACGTGCTCGTCGAGACGCTCGGCGTCGGCGAGCGGCAGCGCGTGGAGATCCTCAAGGTCCTCTACCGGGGCGCCCGCGTGCTGATCCTCGACGAGCCCACCGCGGTGCTCGTCCCGCAGGAGGTCGAGGAGCTGTTCGGCAACCTGCGCGACCTGCGCGCGGAGGGCCTCACGGTCCTGTTCATCTCGCACAAGCTCGACGAGGTGCTCTCGGTCGCCGACACCATCTCGGTGATCCGCCGGGGCACCACGGTGGCGACCCGGCTCGACCCGGCCGAGGTGACCTCGCGCCGGCTCGCCGAGCTGATGGTCGGTTCGGAGCTGCCCACCCCGGAGCTCCGCGAGTCCACCGTCACCGAGGACGTCCAGCTGGAGATCGGCGGGCTGACGGTCCTCACCCCCGAGGGGCGCCCGGTCGTGGACGACGTGTCGCTGCGCATCCGCCGCGGCGAGATCGTCGGGCTCGCCGGGGTCGAGGGGAACGGGCAGAGCGAGCTGATCGAGGCGATCATGGGCATCCGGCACGCGGACGCCGGGACGATCGCCTACGGCGGCGACGACATCACCCACTGGGCGACCCGGCGCCGCCGCGAGGCCGGGATCGCCTACATCCCCGAGGACCGGCACCGGCACGGGCTCGTCCTGGAGGGGACGCTCTGGGAGAACCGGATGCTGGGCCACCAGACCCAGCGCCCGAACGTCCGCGGCCCGTGGGTGGACCGGCGCGGCGCCCGCCGCGACACCACCCGGATCGTCCGCGAGTACGACGTGCGGACCCCGGGCATCGACGTGCCCGCGGCGGCGCTGTCGGGCGGCAACCAGCAGAAGCTCATCGTCGGGCGGGAGATGTCCGGCGAGCCGCACCTGCTGATCGCGGCGCATCCCACCCGCGGCATCGACGTCGGCGCCCAGGCCGCCATCTGGGACTACCTGCGGCAGGCCCGCGCGGACGGGCTGGCCGTGCTGCTGATCAGCGCCGATCTTGAGGAACTCATCGGTATGTCCGACACCCTGCACGTGATCCTGCGGGGGCGGCTCGTCGCGGAGGTCGATCCACGGACCGTCACCCCGGAGGAGCTCGGCTCCGCCATGACCGGCGCGGGAGGCGCGGCATGAGCGGCCCGAACGACCCGGCGGCCGGGAGGCCCGGCCCGCCCGGCGACGGCGACGCCCCGAAGGCGGACGCCCCGAAGCCCGAGGCCCCGGAAACGGAGGCGCCGGAGAAGAGGGAGGCAGCCGGGCCCGAGGCGTCCAAGCCCGGGACTCCGGCGGGGCCGGAGCCGGTACCGGCGTGGAAGGCGATCCTCCAGGGGCTCGGCCCGCGCGGGCTGGCGCTGAAGATCGGCGCGCCGGTGCTGGCGCTGCTGATCTCCCTCGCCATCACGATGATCCTGCTGCGGGCCACCGGCGCCGACCCGGTCAGCTCGATCCAGAGCATGATCGACTACGGCACCACGCAGAACTCGGTCGTCGACATCGTCAACCGGGCCACCCGCTACTACCTGTCGGCGGTCGCGGTCGCGATCGGCTTCCGGATGGCGCTGCTGAACATCGGCGTGGACGGCCAGTACCGGCTCGCCGCGATGCTCGCCGCGTCGCTCGGCGGCGCGCTGACGCTGCCCGCCCCGTTCGGGCAGCTGCTGGTGATCTTCGCGGCGATGCTGATCGGCGGGCTGTGGGCCGCGATCGCGGGCGTGCTGAAGGTCACCCGCGGCGTCAGCGAGGTGCTGTCCACGATCATGCTGAACGCGATCGCGACCGGCCTGATCGCCTACCTGCTGAACGACGAGCGGCTCGCCGAGGTCCGGCCGGGCAGCAACAACGTCGCGACGCCGCGGATCCCGTCCGAGGGACGGGTCGGGCCGCTGAACGGCTTCCTGTCCTCGCTCGGCATCGACCTGCCCGGCCAGGTGTACGGGCTGCTGCCGCTCGCGATCGTCGTCGGGATCGTGTTCTGGGTGGTCATCAACCACACCCGGTTCGGCTTCGACCTGAAGGTGTCGGGCCTGTCCCCGACGGCCGCGCAGGCGAGCGGCGTCAGCGCCCGCCGGATGGTCGTCGTCACGATGATCGCGTCCGGCGCGGTCGCGGGCCTGATCGGCATGCCGGAGCTGCTCGGCGCGTCCTACGAGTACTCGCTGAACTTCCCGGCGGGCCTCGGCTTCACCGGCATCACGGTCGCGCTGCTCGGCCGGAACCACCCGTTCGGGATCGCGCTCGCCGCGCTGCTGTTCGCGTTCCTCGACCAGACCTCCGACGTGCTCCAGGAGGTCGACGTGCCCAAGGAGATCGTCGGGGTGATGCAGGGCGTGGTCGTGCTGACCGTCGTCATCGTCTACGAGCTGGTCCGGCGCTGGGAGATCCGGCTCCAGCAGCGGACCGTGGCCGACGAGCTCGCCACCGGGCACGACCTGGCCCGCGAGACCCCCGCTGGGAGCGCCTCATGACCGTCACCGAGACCGTCGCGAAGGCGAAGGCGGCCAACGGCAGGGCGCGGCTGCGCTGGCCGCACTACCTGCTGATCGCCGCGGGCCTGCTCGTCCTGCTGTCGCTCGTCCGCGTCATCGACGGCGCCGACGACGTGACGTCCAGCGGGACGGTCAGCGCCGCGCTCCGCCTCGCCGTGCCGATCTTCCTGGCCGGGCTCGGCGGGCTGTGGTCCGAGCGCTCCGGCGTGATCAACATCGGCCTTGAGGGCATGATGATCCTCGGCACCTGGACGGGCGCGTGGGCCGGCTACCAGTGGGGCCCGTGGGTCGGGGTGCTGTTCGGCATCCTCGGCGGCGCGCTCGGCGGGCTGCTGCACGCCGTCGCGACCGTGACGTTCGGCGTCGACCACATCGTCTCCGGCGTCGCGATCAACATCCTCGGGCTCGGCCTCACCCAGTTCCTCGCCGGACTGATCTTCAACACCGGCGAGGCGAAGGCGCTCGGCGGCGGCCCCCGGCAGTCCCCGCCGATCGACCCGATCCGGACGCTGACGCTGCCGGTGCTGTCCGGCGGCGAGATCGGCGGCTGGAAGAGCCCGGACTGGCTCGGCTCGATCGAGAAGCACCACTGGTTCCTGGTGTCCGACATCGCGGGCATCCTGCGCGGCCTGACCAGCGGCATGTCGCTGCTGACGCTGGTCGCGATCCTGCTCGTCCCGCTGACCTTCGTCATCCTGTGGCGGACGTCGTTCGGGCTGCGGATCCGCTCCTGCGGCGAGGACCCGTACGCCGCCGAGTCGCTCGGCGTCCACGTGTACCGGATGAAGTACGCCGCGGTGGTCATCTCGGGCGCGTTCTCGGGCCTCGCCGGGGCGTTCCTCGTCACGGTCGCCGCGCCGCTCTACCAGGACGGCCAGACCGGCGGCCGCGGCTTCATCGGCCTCGCCGCGATGATCTTCGGGAACTGGCGGCCCGGCGGGCTCGCCGCGGGCTCGCTGCTGTTCGGCTACACCGACGCGATGAACGTGCGCGGCGGCGGCCAGGCCGTGCACGCGCTGCTGCTGTTCGTCGCGATCCTGCTCATCGGGGTCGCCGTCTGGCAGGGCGTCCGCGCCAACCGGCTGCGGCCGCGGGCGGTCACCGACCTCGGCCGCCGCGAGGTCCGCAGCGCCTACGTCGGCGCCGTCCTCGCGCTGGCCGCCGCCGCCGGGCTGCTGGTGTGGTTCCTGCTGAGCGACGCCGTCCCCGGCGAGCTGGTCTCGTTCACGCCGCACCTGACGACGCTGCTGGTCCTCGCGCTCGCGAGCCAGCGGCTGCGGATGCCCGCCGCGGACGGCCTGCGGTACCGGCGCGGCGAGGCCCGCTAGACCGTTGGTGGATCATGAAGGCATGACGGACATCGACTGGCCCGCCCTGCGCGCCGCCGCGCGCGAGGCGATGGGGCGGGCCTACGCCCCCTACTCGGACTTCCCGGTCGGGGCCGCCGCCCTGGTGGACGACGGCCGCGTGATCACCGGCTGCAACGTGGAGAACGCCTCCTACGGCCTCGGGCTGTGCGCCGAGTGCTCGGTGGTGTCGGCGCTGCACGGCCCGGGCAAGTCCGCGCGCCCGCGGCTGGTCGCGCTGGCGGTCGTCGACCGGAACGGCGACCCGCTGATGCCCTGCGGCCGCTGCCGCCAGCTCCTGTGGGAGCACGGCGGCGCCGCGATGCTGCTGGAGACGGTCCGCGGCGTCCTGCCCATGTCGGACGTCCTGCCGGACGCCTTCGGCCCCGACGACCTGACCGACCGCGCCTGACCGGCCGCGCCTGACCGACCGCGCCTGACCGACCGCGCCTGACCGACCGCGCCTGACCGGCGCGCTGACCGCCATCGCTCGAACGAGGGGGAATCCATGGACGCCATCGACGTCATCCGCGCGAAGCGGGACGGCGGGACGCTGACGCCCGAGCAGATCGACTGGACGGTCGACGCCTACACCCGCGGCGCGATCGCCGAGGAGCAGATGGCGGCGCTGGCGATGGCGGTCCTGCTGAACGGCATGACGCGTCCCGAGGTGGCCCGCTGGACGGAGGCGATGATCCGGTCCGGGGAGCGGATGGACTGGTCGGCGCTGGACCGCCCGACCACCGACAAGCACTCCACCGGCGGCGTCGGCGACAAGATCACGCTGCCGCTGGCGCCGGTCGTGGCGGCGTGCGGCGCGGCCGTCCCGCAGCTGTCGGGCCGCGGCCTCGGCCACACCGGCGGCACGCTGGACAAGCTGGAGTCGATCCCCGGCTGGCGGGCGTCGCTGAGTACGGCGGAGATGCTGGACGTCCTCCGCGAGGCCGGCGCGGTGATCTGCGCGGCGGGCGGCGGCCTCGCGCCCGCCGACCGCAAGCTCTACGCGCTGCGGGACGTGACCGGCACCGTCGAGTCCATCCCGCTGATCGCCTCGTCGATCATGTCGAAGAAGATCGCCGAGGGGACGGGCGCGCTCGTCCTGGACGTGAAGGTCGGCTCCGGCGCCTTCATGAAGACCGAGCGGGACGCCCGCGAGCTGGCCGAGACGATGGTCGCCATCGGCACCGACCACGGGCTGCGCACGGTCGCGCTGCTCACCGCCATGGACCGCCCCCTCGGCAACGCGGTCGGCAACGCCGTGGAGGTGGCCGAGTCCGTCGAGGTGCTCGCCGGCGGCGGCCCGTCCGACGTCGTGGAGCTCACCGTGGCGCTGGCCCGCGAGATGCTCGCCGCCGCGGGCGTGGACGGCAGGGACCCGGCGGACGCCCTGAAGGACGGCTCCGCGATGGACGTGTGGCGCCGGATGATCTCCGCCCAGGGCGGCGACCCCGACGCGCCGCTGCCCGCCGCGCGCGAGACCCACGTCGTGACCGCGCCGTCCACGGGCGTCCTGGCCTCGCTGGACGCGTACGGCGTCGGGGTGGCGGCCTGGCGCCTCGGCGCGGGCCGGGCCCGCAAGGAGGACCCGGTGTCGTTCGGCGCGGGGATCGTCTGCCACGCCAGGCCCGGCGACCGCGTCACCGAGGGGCAGCCGCTGCTCACCCTCCACGCCGACGACGAGAGCCGGTTCGCGCGCGCCCTGGAGTCCCTGGACGGCGCGTACACGGTCACCGACGGCGCGGGCGGCACCGGGGACGTGACCCCGCTCATCCTCGACCGGATCGCCTGAACTGACGGGTTTGTCGATAATCACCGTTGACGGGCGTTCAGCCCCTTCTGGAAGCTGATCAGGTTTCGTTCAGCTTCGGAGGAGCAACGGTGCGACCCTCGTTACTGACCGCGGCGGCGCTCGCGGGCCTGGGCGGCCTCGCGGCCGGGACCCTGCCCGCGTACGCCCCGCCCGCGAACGCCGCCGCGACGCGTCCCCACATCGTCGTGAAGGACGGCAAGACCCAGCCCGCGTTCTCGTACCAGGACGCGGTCCGCGAGAAGGTCTACGTCGAGACCAACGTGGACAGCGACCATGACGGCAAGCGCGACCGCGTCTCGGTCTACGTCACGCGGCCCAAGGAGACGAACGGCGGCCTCAAGGTCGCCTCGATCCTCGAAGGCAGCCCCTACTTCGCCGGGACGCAGGACCCGCCCTACCACCCGGCCGACGTCACCGACTACCCGCGGCTCGCCCCCTGGACCGTCCCGCCCGGACCGCCCGCCCCCGTCAACTACAACCGCGTCTACTACGACAACTACTTCGTCTCCCGCGGCTACGCCGTCCTCGCCGCCGACACGCTCGGCACCGGCGACTCCGACGGCTGCCCGACCGCCGTCGGCCCCAACGAGACCGACGGCATGACGTCCGTGATCAAGTGGCTCACGGGCAAGGCCACCGCCTACGACGCGAGCGGCCGCCGGATCCGCGCGGACTGGTCCACCGGCGACGTCGGCATGGCGGGCAAGTCCTACGACGGCACCCTGCCCCTCGCCGCCGCCGCGACCGGCGTCAAGGGCCTGAAGACCGTCGTCTCCATCTCCGGCGTCTCCAGCTGGTACGACGAGTACCGCGCCAACGGCGGCGTCGTCGCCCCCGACGGCTGGGAGGGCGAGGACCTCGACCTCCACGCCAAGGTCGTCCTCACCCGCAAGAACCCGCAGTTCTGCGACCAGGTCGTGCGCAAGCTCGAACCGGGCATGGACCGCGTCACCGGCGACTACAACCGCACCTGGGACGAGCGGAACTTCGCCAAGGACGCCCCGCGCTTCAAGGCCAGCGTCTTCATGACCAGCGGCCTCGCCGACTGGAACGTCAAGCCGATCCAGATGTCCCTCCTGTGGAACGGCCTGAAGAAGGCCGGGGTCCCCCGGAAGCTGTGGATCCACCAGGCGGCCCACGACGAGCCCCTCGACGTCCGGCAGAGCGTCTGGCTGGAGACCCTGAACCTCTGGTTCGCCCATGAGCTCTACGGCGTCCGCAACGACATCCTCAAGCAGCCCAGGGTCGACCTGGAACGCACCCCCGGCCACTGGGAGACGCACAAGGACTGGCCCGACCCGTCCGCGCGTCCGGTGAGGCTGGGCCTGTCCACAGGCACCCTCGGCAAGCCCGGCAAGGGCACCGACGCCTTCGTGGACGACCCGTCCCGCAAGGCCGAGGACCTCGCCGCCAACGAGACGACCCCGAGCCCGAACCGCCTGATGTACCTGACGCCGCCGCTGACCAAGGCCACCAAGCTCAGCGGCACCGCCAGGATCAAGGTCCGCGCGTCGGTGGACGGCCGCTCCCCGTACCTGTCGGCTCTCCTGGTCGACTACGGCACCGACGAGCGCGTCGCGGGCTTCGCCCCCACGTCCGAGACCTGGTGCTACGGCGACTCGATCCCCTCCGACCCGGGATGCCGGACGGTCCGCAGGTACTCCACCGCGGTGACCCCCTTCAAGATCGTCACCCGGGGCTGGACGGACGTCCGCAACCGCCACTCCGCGTCCGTCACCGAGCCGGTCGAGGCGGGCCGCGACTACACCTTCAGCTGGCCGATGCAGCCCTACGACTACGTCTTCAAGCCCGGCCACCGCATCGGGCTGATGATCCTCGCCACCGACCACGCCTACACCCTCCGCTACCCGGCGGGCACCAAGGTCAAGGTCGACCTGGCGGGAAGCACCCTCACCCTGCCCCTCACGGGCTGACGACCCGGGGCCCCGCCGCCGCTCGGGCGGCGGGGCCTTCTCGTTTGACCAGGCGCGCTGGAGTTGGCGAGGGTTGACGAGGTGGGGCGGGGGCCGACGGCGGTAGTTTCTAGAGATGAACGCTCGTCCGACTCTCGATGCCATCCGCCGCGCCCCCAAGGTGCTGCTGCACGACCACCTCGACGGCGGGGTGCGCCCCGCGACCATCGTCGACCTCGCCCGCGAGTCCGGGTACGGGGATCTCCCGACCACGGACCCCGACAACCTGCGGACGTGGTTCTCCGAGGCGTCGAACTCGGGCTCGCTTGAGCGGTACCTGGAGACGTTCTCGCACACCGTGGGCGTCATGCAGTCCACCGAGGCGCTCACGCGCGTCGCCTACGAGTGCGCGGAGGACCTCGCCAAGGACGGCGTCGTCTACGCGGAGGTGCGGTACGCCCCCGAGCTGCACACCAGCACGGGCCTGTCGCTGGAGCAGGTCGTCGAGGCGGTCCTCGACGGGTTCGCCAGGGGCGGCCGCGACCACGGCATCCGGGTCGGGACGCTGGTGACGGCGATGCGGCACCAGGCCCGCAGCATGGAGATCGCCGAGCTGGCCGTCCGGTACCGGGACGCGGGCGTCGTCGGGTTCGACATCGCCGGGGCCGAGGCCGGCTACCCGCCCACCCGGCATCTGGACGCGTTCGAGTACCTCCAGCGGGAGAACGCGCACTTCACCATCCACGCGGGTGAGGGGTTCGGGCTGCCGTCGATCTGGCAGGCGATCCAGTGGTGCGGCGCCGACCGGCTCGGCCACGGCGTCCGGATCATCGACGACATCGAGGTGGACGGGGACGCGCCCCGGCTCGGGCGGCTCGCCGACTACGTGCGGGACAAGCGGATCCCGCTGGAGATGTGCCCGACGTCCAACATCCAGACGGGGGCCGCCAAGTCGATCGCGGAGCACCCGATCGGGCTGCTGCGGCGGCTGAGCTTCCGCGTCACCGTCAACACCGACAACCGGCTCATGAGCGGCACGACGCTGTCGGAGGAGTTCATGAAGCTCGTGGACGCGTTCGGCTACGGCTGGGACGACCTCCAGTGGTTCACCGTGAACGCGATGAAGTCGGCGTTCGCGCCGTTCAACGACCGGCTGGAGCTCATCAACGGGGTGATCAAGCCCGGCTTCGCGCAGCTCAAGTGGAGCGGCGCCCGTCCACTGGCATGATCTGAGCCATGACCATTCGTTCCACCGGCGGGCGGATCGCCGCGTACGCGTGGCTCGCGTTCGCCGTCCTCAACCTGGCGGACCTGGCCTTCGGCGTCACCGGCCGGCGCCACTACACGCTGACCACGGCGACCATCGCGGTCCTGCTGCTGCTCGGCTGCGGGATCGCCTACGTCATCGGGCTGCGCCCGGCGATCCTGGGGGACGAGCAGGGCGTCACCGTCCGCAACCCGCTGCGCGACGTGCGGGCGCCGTGGCGGGCGGTCCGGGAGGTCCAGGGCACCCACGCGCTGACCGTGCGGTTCGCGGGCCCCGGCGGGACGGAGCTGAAGACGCGCGCCTGGGTGCACCAGACGTCGCCGCGCGCGCAGGCCAAGGCGGAGGCGCGGGCGCGCCGCGACGAGGGCGCCAAGGTGCCGGGTGCCGCGCTGAAGGGGCGCACGCCCGCGGCGTACGCGGCGCAGCAGCTGAACGAGATCCGCGACCGGCAGCGGTCCCGGGCTCGGTCCGGCGCGCCGGACCGGGCCGCCGCCGCCAAGGCCGAGCAGGACGGCGCCGCCGACGCCACGGGGACGGTCTCCTGGTCGCTCCCGGCCGTGGCGGCGCTGGCCGTCCCCTTGGTCGCCCTGGTCGCCCTGGCGATCGTGGCGGCGGTCGGCTAGGCGACAGCGGGCTCCGCTAGTTGAGGGCCAGGCTCCGGGACACGTCGGTTCGCAGGGCCTCCAGCTCCTCGGCGGCGCGGGCCCGGACCGCGGCGACGTCCTCGCCGCCCTCCACGGGCAGGACGATCTCCAGATAGCACTTGAGCTTCGGCTCGGTGCCCGAGGGACGGACCACGACGCGCGCCCGCCCGGCGAGGCGGAAGCGGAGGCCGTCGGTGGGCGGCAGGCCGCCCGCGCCCTCCGCTAGGTCCTCGAACGACTCGACCGCGCGTCCGGCCAGCGCGGCGGGCGGTTCGGCGCGCAGCCGCGCCATCGCGCCGGTGATCAGCGACAGGTCCGCGACCCGGACGGACAGCTGCGCGGTGGCGTGCAGCCCGTACCGGCGCGCCTGGTCGTCCAGCAGGTCGAGCAGCGTGCGCCCGTCCCGCCTCGCCTCGGCGGCGAGGGCGGCGACCGCGAGGGCGGCCCCGATCCCGTCCTTGTCGTTGACGAGGACGCCCCGGTCGTCGCCGACGCTGTACCCGAGGGCCTCCTCGTAGCCGAACACGAGCCGGTCGCCCGGACCGCCCGCCTTCATGATCCACTTGAAGCCGGTCAGGGACTCGGCGGACCGCACGCCGTGCGCCCGCGCGATCGAGCCCAGCAGCGACGACGAGACGATCGTCGTCACCGCGAGCCGGTCGTCCCCCGACGTGTGCCGCAGGACGTGCTCGGCGAGCAGCCCGCCGACCTCGTCGCCGGTGAGGGCGCGCCACCCGCCGGGCCCGGGGACCGCCACCGCGCAGCGGTCCGCGTCCGGATCGTTCGCGATCACCAGGTCGGCGCCGCGGGCGGCGGCGAGGCCCAGCGCCAGGTCCAGCGCGCCCGGCTCCTCCGGATTGGGGAAGGCCACGGTCGGGAAGTCCGGATCGGGCTCCGCCTGCTCCGGGACGACCTCCGGCGCGGGGAACCCGGCCCGCTCGAACGCTTCCAGCAGCACGGGTCCGCCGACGCCGTGCATCGGCGTGTAGACGATCGACACGTCCCGGGCGTCGCCGAGCCGCAGCCCCGACACCGCGTCCAGGTAGGGGCCGAGGTCCTCCAGGACGGTCCAGCCCGCCCCGAGCGGCAGCTCGTCGACCCGGCCGACCGCGTCGATCGCGGCGGAGATCTCCGCGTCCCGCGGCGGGACGATCTGCGCGCCGTCCGCCCAGTACACCTTGTAGCCGTTGTCGCGCGGCGGGTTGTGGCTGGCGGTCACCACGACGCCCGCCACGGCGTCCTCGGACGCCCGCACGCGGTGCGCCACGACCGGCGTCGGGACCGGCCCGGCGAACAGCTCCACCTTCAGCCCGGCGCCCGTCAGCACGGCCGCCGTGTCCTGCGCGAAGCGCCGCGACCCGTGCCGCGCGTCGAACCCGACGACCACGCGTCCGCCCGGCGGGAGACACGCCGCCAGCCCCGCCGCCGCCCGCATCACCGTCACCCGATTCATCCGGTTCGGTCCCGCGCCGAGCTCCCCGCGCAGTCCGGCCGTGCCGAACTCCAGCCGCGCCCCGAACCGGTCCGCGAGAGCCGCCTCAGCGGTTCCGTCCGCCGCTCCGTCGGCGGTTCCGTCGGCGGCGTCCAGGATCTGCCGCAGCTCGGCCCGGGTGGCAGGGTCCGGGTCCTGCGACAGCCACTCCTCGGCCCGGCGCCGGAGCCCGCTCAGGTCGCTCATATCTTCGACAGTACGGTGCCGAGCAGCGCGCCCATCCGGCCCGCCGCCGCGCGGCCCGCGGCGAGGACCTCCTCGTGGTCCAGCGGCTCGTCCGACAGCCCCGCGGCGATGTTGGTGACGAGGGAGATCCCGAGGACGTCCGCGCCGCCCTCCCGGGCCGCGATCGTCTCCAGGACCGTCGACATGCCGATCATGTCGGCGCCCATCGCCCGGAGCATCCGGATCTCGGCGGGCGTCTCGTACGTCGGGCCCCGGAACGCGGCGTAGACGCCCTCCGACAGCGTCGGATCGACCTCCTTGGCGAGGGCGCGCAGCCGCCCCGAGTACGCCTCCGTCAGGTCGAGGAACGTCGGGCCGGTCAGCGGGTTCGCGCCCGACAGGTTCAGGTGGTCGGAGATCAGCACGGGATCGCCGACCCGCTGGTGCTCGGGCCGCAGCCCGCCCGCCGCGTTCGTCAGCACGACCGTCCCCGCCCCGGCGGCCAGCGCCGTCCGGACGCCGTGGACGACCGCGTCCACGCCGCGCCCCTCGTACAGGTGCGTCCGGCCGAGGAACACGAGGGCCCGGCGCCCGCCGACCTCCACGATCCGCAGCCGTCCCGCGTGCCCCTCCACCGCGGGCGGCGCGAAGCCCGGCAGCTCGGTGAACGGCAGTTCCGCGAGGGGCTCGCCCAGCGCGTCGGCGGCCGGCACCCAGCCGGACCCCATCACCAGGGCGACGTCGAAGGAGTCGATGGAGGTGCGCGCCCGCAGCTCGTCCGCCGCGGCCCGCGCCCGTGCAAAAGCGTCGTTGCTCACATCGCTGACACTACCGTCGAGATCGCCCCGCCCAGGTCAGCCCGCGATCACCCGCCCGGCCCGGGCCGGCGCGTCAGTCGCCCAGGGACTTGCAGGGGCGGGCCCGCAGCTCCTTGACGTAGTCGTCGGGCGCGCCCGCCTTCTCCGCCGCGTCCGCGAGGATGCCGAGGTAGCGCGCGGACGGCAGGCCGCCCTCGTAGTCGTCCAGGACGTACAGCCAGCACAGCGCGTCGCCGTCCAGCGTCTGCACCCGCACCCTGATCTTGCGGTAGACGTTCAGCGCGGCGCCCTCCCAGGCGTCGAGCTCCTTCTCGTCCCAGGCGGGCACGTCGTACATCACGACGAAGACCTGCTCGGACCGGTCCTCGACCACCGTCGCGAGGGCGCCGTCCCAGCCCTTGTCCTGGCCGCCGAAGGTCAGCCGCCACCCGGCCAGCCAGCCGGTGCCGCGCATGGGGGAGTGCGGAGCCCGGCTCGCCATCTGCTCGGGGTCCATGTTGGAGGCGTATGCCGCGTACAGAGCCACGCTGGCCAAGGGTACGCCACCGTTGACATGCCCGGATGAACACCGGCGGGCGCGCCCGCGCGGGACGGGCGTGGGACGGGTCACTGCCGCGCGTAGGAAACAATGGAAGGGTGACCCGCATCGTGATCATCGGAGGAGGCCCGGGCGGCTACGAGGCCGCCCTCGTCGCGGCGCAGCTCGGCGCCGACGTGACCGTCGTGGAGCGCGACGGTCCTGGCGGCGCCTGCGTGCTCACCGACTGCGTGCCCTCCAAGACGCTCATCGCCACCTCGACCCGCATGGCCGTCATGTCGGAGTCGCAGGGCCTCGGCCTGCGCTTCAGCGGCGGACCCGACGGGATCGTCGGCGGCCTGGAGGCCGACATGGCCACCGTGAACAAGCGCGTGAAGGACCTCGCGCGCGCCCAGTCCTTCGACGTGGCGGAGCGGCTCGCCTACGAGGAGGTCAAGATCGTCCGGGGCGAGGCGCGGCTGGTCGAGCCGCACGTCGTCGCGGTCGGCGACCGCCGTATCCGGGCCGACATCGTGCTGATCGCGACCGGCGCCACGCCGCGCGTGCTGCCCGGCGCGGAGCCCGACGGCGAGCGCATCCTCAACTGGCGGCAGCTCTACGACCTCCCGGAGCTTCCCGAGGAGCTGATCGTGGTCGGCTCCGGCGTCACCGGCGCCGAGCTGGCCGGCGCCTACCTGTCGCTCGGCTCCAAGGTCACCCTCGTGTCCTCGCGCGACCGGATCCTGCCCTCGGAGGACGCCGACGCCGCGTCCGTCCTCCAGGAGGTCTTCCTGCGCCGCGGGATGAACGTCATGTCGCGGTCCAGGGCCGCGGGCGTGGAGCGGTCCGGCAACGGCGTGATCGTCACGCTGGAGGACGGCTCCAAGGTCGAGGGCACCCACTGCCTGATGACCGTCGGCATGGTGCCGAACACCAGCGGCATCGGCCTGGAGGAGATCGGCGTCCGCTGCGACTCCCGGGGCTTCGTCGAGGTCGACAAGGTCTCGCGGACGTCCGTCCCGCACATCTACGCCTCCGGCGACTGCACCGGCGTGCTCATGCTCGCGTCCGTCGCGGGCATGCAGGGCCGCATCGCCATGTGGCACGCGCTCGGCGAGGCCGTCCAGCCGCTGAAGCTCGGCTGGGTCGCCTCCAACATCTTCACCGACCCCGAGGTCGCCTCCGTCGGCGTCACCCAGCACATGGTCGACTCCGGCGACGTCAACGCCCGGACGGTCATGCTGCCGCTGTTCACCAACGCGCGCGCCAAGATGCAGGGCTTCGAGGACGGCTTCGTCAAGCTGTTCTGCCGCCCGTCCACCGGCATCGTGCTTGGCGGCGTCATCGTCGCACCGCGCGCCAGCGAGCTGATCCTGGGCGTGTCGATCGCCGTCCAGCAGCACCTCACCGTGGAGCAGGTCGCCCACACCTTCGCCGTCTACCCGTCGCTGTCGGGCAGCATCACGGAGGCGTCCCGCCGCCTGATGTCCGAGCACGCCTACTGACGTACCGGGGGGTCAGGCGGTTCCGGGCCGGACGGACGGGTCCGGCCCGGAGCGGAGGCCTCAAGCGGAGGCTCGTCAGAAGCCGCCGAAGTCTCCGCCCCCGCCTCCGCCGCCGAAGTCGCCGCTGCCGAAGTCCCAGCCGCCGCCGATGTCGCCGCCGTCCCCGCCGAAGCCGCCCATGTCGCCTCCGCCGTAGCCGCCGCCGAAACCGCCGCCGAACGCCGAGCCCAGCATCGTGCCGATCATCAGGCCGCTGAGCAGGTCGAGGCCGCCGTAGCCGTAGTAGTAGCCGCCCGCGTAGGGCGCGTAGGCGGGCCCGGCGTCCCAGTACGGGCGGCGGCCGTCGCCGTAGGGCACCATGCGGACGTCCGGGTCGCCTCCGCGCAGCACTGCCTCCGCGTCCGCCGCGCACGCCGGGACCGACCTGGCCAGGCCGCCGGGCGGCGCCCACGTCACGTCCTGGACGGACGGTCCGTGCTGGGGGTTGAAGAAGCACGGCGGCCGCCGCTCGGGGACGGGCTCGCCGGCGACCCGCGCCCGGGTGGCGGTCATGTAGTAGCGGCCGTCCTCCAGCGCGGTCGTGACCTCCTGCATGTCCTCGGGCCTGGAGGCGCGCTCGGTCGCGGTCTTGGCCCGGTCGTAGGAGTCGAGGGCCTTCTCGTAGTCGGTCCTGACGTCGGGACTGAGGCTCTTGTCCATGACGTCGAGGTCGAGACGCGCGATGTCCTCGCCGAGCAGCGTCACGTCCTCCTCGACGCCGCGCTTCAGGTCGGCCATCTGCCGGGCCTCGCGGGTCCGGCGCCGCTTGCGGACGACCAGCAGCGCCGAGACCGCCGCCGCGACCAGCAGCACCAGGACGCCGAGCGTCACGAACGCGCCGATCGCGCTGGACTGGGCCTTGTCGTCGGCCTTCTTCTCGGCGAGGTCGCCGAACTTGATCAGCCGGTCCTTGAGGCCCACGCCGTTGGTGCGGGTGACGAGCTGGTTGATCTCGTTCGTGTCGAACTTCTTGGAGATGCCGCCCATCCGCCGCGCGTCGGCGGTGACGGCCACGTACGTCTGGCCCTTGCCGACGCGGTTCGCGACGGCCCGGAGCATCTGGCCGACCTCGGTGCGGTCGATGTCGCTGCGCACGACGACGGCGCGGATGTCGGCGTCGCGGTCCCGGTCCAGGGCGGCCTTGACCGCGGCCTGGTCCGCGGGCGACAGCACGTTGCCGGCGCCGCTCGTCACGTACAGGCGGGAGTTGATCAGCCCTTGGGCGATCTGCCCGACGGTGTCGTCCGTCCGGGCGGCGGCCGGCGCCTGGGCCGGGGCCGGAGCCGTCCGGGTCGAGATCACGTGTGTCTGGACGGTCTGCGCCTGGACGGCCTGCACCGGCCTGGCCGGCGCCGGCGCGGCGTTCGCGGACGGCGCCGACGGTGCCAGCGCGAGCGCCAGCAGGACGGCGGCGGTCGTCGCCGCGACCGTGCCCCGGCGGGCCGCGCGGGTGGTCGGTCGATCGGAGATCATGGTGTCCTCGTGCCCCCTTTACCGCTAGGACGTCCGGAGGCGGAGACTCGTTCCCCGGACCCGGTCCGGCCGCCGGCTGATCGTGGAATCTGCCCCGTTCAGCGCCGTGAAACCCCCCACGTCCGCGACGGAGCCCGGAGACGCGGAACGGGAGGCCGCGTGCGGCGGCCTCCCGTTCCGAGGTCGGATGATCGACGACCGGGCGGAGGCGGTCAGGCGTCCTTGATCTCGCAGATCGCGGCGCCGCTGGAGACCGTCTGCCCCACCTCGGCGGACAGGCCGGTGACGACCCCGGCCTTGTGCGCGGTCAGCGGCTGCTCCATCTTCATCGCCTCCAGGACGACGACGGTGTCGCCCGCGGCCACGGTCGCGCCGTCCTCAGCGACGATCTTGACGATCGTGCCCTGCATGGGGCTGACCAGGGAGTCACCGGACGCCTGGGCGCCGCCGCCCTTCTTGCCGCCGCGCCGCTTGGCCGGGGCCGCCTGGCCCGCCGCCGGAGCGGCGGAGGCGCCGAGGCCCGCGGGCAGCACGACCTCGATGCGGCGCCCGCCGACCTCGACGGTGACGCGCTCCCGCTCGGCCTCGTCCGCCTCGTCGGCGGCCGGGGCGGCATAGGGCGGGATCTGGTTGTCGAACTCGGTCTCGATCCACCGGGTGTGGACGGTGAAGGGCTGGTCGTCGTCCGCGGGGACGAACGCCGGGTCGTCCAGGACGGCCCGGTGGAACGGCAGCACGGTCGGCATGCCGTCGATGACGAACTCGTCGAGCGCGCGGCGGGACCGCTCGACCGCCTGCCGCCGGGTCGCGCCCGTGACGATCAGCTTGGCGATCAGCGAGTCGAACTCCTGCGGGACGGTCTGCCCGACGACGTAGCCGCTGTCCAGCCGGACGCCGGGGCCCGAGGGCGGCTCCCAGGCGGTCAGCGTGCCGACGGCGGGCAGGAACCCGCGGCCGGCGTCCTCGGCGTTGAACCGGAACTCGATCGAGTGGCCGCGCAGCTCCGGGTCGCCGTAGCCGAGCTCCTCGCCCTCCGCGATGCGGAACATCTCCCGGACGAGGTCGATGCCCGCGACCTCCTCGGAGACGGGGTGCTCGACCTGGAGCCGGGTGTTGACCTCCAGGAAGGAGATCGTCCCGTCCTGGCCGACGAGGAACTCGCACGTCCCCGCGCCGACGTACCCGGCCTCCTTCAGGATGGCCTTGGACGAGGTGTAGAGGAGTTCGAGCTGCGCCTCGGACAGGAAGGGGGCCGGGGCCTCCTCGACGAGCTTCTGGTGCCGCCGCTGGAGCGAGCAGTCGCGGGTGGACACGACCACCACGTTGCCGTGCCGGTCGGCGAGGCACTGGGTCTCGACGTGCCGGGGCTTGTCGAGGTACCGCTCGACGAAGCACTCGCCGCGCCCGAACGCGCCGACGGCCTCGCGGACGGCGGACTCGTACAGCTCCGGCACCTCTTCGAGCGTGCGGGCGACCTTCAGGCCGCGCCCGCCGCCGCCGTAGGCCGCCTTGATGGCGATCGGCAGCCCGTGCTCGCGCGCGAACTCGACGACCTCGTCCGCGCCCGAGACCGGGTCCTTGGTGCCCGCGACGAGCGGCGCGCCGACCTTCTGCGCGATGTGCCGGGCCTGCACCTTGTCGCCCAGCGCGGTGATCGCGGCGGGCGGCGGGCCGATCCAGGTCAGCCCGGCGGCCTCGACCGCGGCGGCGAACGCGGCGTTCTCGGCGAGGAAGCCGTAGCCGGGGTGGACGGCGTCCGCGCCGGCCTCGGCCGCGATCTTGAGCAGCTTGTCGATGTCCAGGTAGGTTTCGGCGGCCGTCCGCCCGCCGAGGGCGAACGCCTCGTCGGCGACCCGAACGTGCAGCGCGTCCAGATCGGGCTCGGCGTACACCGCGACACTGGCCAGCCCCGCGTCGCGGCAGGCACGGGCTATACGGACCGCGATCTCACCGCGGTTGGCGATCAGGACCTTGCGCACGTGGGTCTCCTCCCTGAACCTCGGACGCAGTCTAGATAACAGCCTCGCCGAGATTTCGTAAGCCCCTCCTTATAGCGGTCGGCGCCCGCAACCTAGGGGGTTGTGTGGGTCCACACACATCCGCGGAGAACGCCCGCTCCGGGGGGATCCGTGGGACGCTCCAGCCCGTCTGATCACCGATCCGGGACCGAGACCGACCCGGACAGGAGAGGAGCCGTACCGTGAGCAAGAGGGAGTCGTCCACCGGCACCGGCGGCGCGACGGCCGGGCTGCGCGCCCCGCGCCGGCGCACCGCCGTGATCGCCGCGGTGCTGCTGGTGGTCGTCGGCTGGCCGACGCTGAGCGCCCTGCTGGGCGGCTACGAGCGGACCGGCGGCGGCGAGATAGCGGTCGTCCGGAACGGCGGTTTCTTCGACGACAACCGGATCCGCCAGGTCATCGACCCCGGCTCCGGGCGCACCTGGGTCGGCCTGTACTCGAAGGTCCACAAGTACCCGGCCCAGCAGCGCTTCTACACGATCACCTCGGACGCCGGGAAGGGCGAGAGGTCCGGCGTGGACGTGGTCACCGTGCCGAGCTCCGACGGCGTCAACATGGGCATCGAGGGCACGCTCTACTTCACCCTCAACCAGGACCACGCGGCCCTGCGGGCGTTCGACGACAAGTACGGCACCCGCAAGTTCCGCAGCGCGGACGGCAAGACGTACAACGCGTTCGACGGGGACAAGGGCTGGTCCGCGTTCCTCGACCAGATCGTCCGGCCGGTGATCGACAACGATCTCCGCAGCCAGGTGAACAGCTTCCGCTGCGCCGAGCTCGTCTCGTCCTGCGCGCTGGTGCAGAACGCGTCCGCGCAGCAGGCCGCCGCCGTGGGACGGCAGCAGGCGCAGAGCAACAACGGCAACATCGCCAAGGTTCAGAACGCGATCAACACGAGCCTCGCCGCGGACCTGGACTCCACGCTCGGCGGCAAGTTCGTCACGAACATCCACTTCAACCTGGTCCGGGTCACGCTGCCGGAGAAGGTGCAGGACGCCGTGGACCGCGCCCAGGCCGCGTTCGCGCAGGTCAGCGAGGCCCAGGCGAGGGTCGCGACCGCCAAGGCCGAGGCCGCCGCCAACAAGGCCCGCCAGGACGGCTACAACAAGTGCCCGACCTGCGCGAGGATCGAGGAGCTGAAGGCGCTGCCGCAGGGCATCACGGTCTACGCCCCGGGAAACCCGAACGGCGCGCTCCTGCCGCAGAAGTGAGGCGACCGTGCGGTTCCTGATCCTCCTGGTGATGCTGGCGGTCGCCGCCGCGGTGATCGTCCTGCTCCTGTACGCGTTCGGCGGGATCGGGCGGGACGGCCGCCGCACGGCGCGTCCCGGCGCCCGCTGGGAGGCCCACACGGAGTCGTCCGGCGGCGTCACGACCGTGGTGGTCCGCCAGGTGTCCCGGGACGGCTCAGGCGACGTCGTGTCCGAGCACGGCCGCCAGACCATCGCCGCCATCCCGGACGCCGACCCCGCCTGGGAGGAGCGCTACCACGACGCGATGGCGCAGGCCCGCTCCCGCGTGGCGGCACTGGAGAGCCAGAACGACTAGGCCCCTTCTACGACGAAGGCCCGTACCCCGAATCGGGGTACGGGCCTTCGTCTCGTCCAGGGCCGGGCGCCGCCGGGGCGCGGTGGCGGGTACGGCCCCGGAAGGCGTCAGCTCTTCGAGCGGTTGTAGCGGCGGTTGAACTTCTCGACCGCGCCCGTGGAGTCCAGCGAGCGGTTCCGTCCCGTGTAGAACGGGTGGCTCGCCGAGGAGACGTCCACGTCCACCACCGGGTAGGTGCGCCCGTCCTCCCACTCGACCGTCTGGTTCGTCTCGGCGGTCGACCGGGTCAGGAAGGCGTAGTCGGCACCGCGGTCGCGGAAGACGACGGGACGGTACTCCGGGTGGATGGTGTTCTTCATCGTTCCTCCCTGGGGTCGTGCCGGTCGATCTGTAGGTCGTTCCGGTCGCACGGTCATAGGAACACCGTGATAATCGTTTTCATTCCCTGGAGCGCGCCGTGCCGGTGTATCTTCGCCGGAGATCAGCGGAGGGAGCCGATGGTTCGCCTAAGGACCTTGGCCGGCCTGGCGGTCGCCCTGGCCGGCTGCGCACTGCTGCCCGCGTCGTCCGAGGCCGGGCGCGGCCCGGCCCGCGTGGACCCCGAGATCACCCAGCAGCTCACCGCCGCCGCCGGGACCCTGCTGGAGCGCCGCTCCCAGGCCCTCGTCCAGAAGCGCCACGGCGAGCGCCGCCCGCCCGCGGAGATCCTCGGCGTGCGGATCTCCCCGAAGGTCGCCCGCGTCCAGGAGAAGGCCGTCCGCGAGCTGGAGACCCGCAACCGCGCCCCCGTCGAGGGCGGTCCCGCCTACACCGGCGCCCGCACCCGGCTGGCCGAGGGCAAGGCGACCCGCACCGGCGACCGCATCACCCTGGAGGCCGTCGAGCACACGGAGGTCCGCTACGGCAGCGGCAAGCTCACCCAGTCGGTGCGCCGCCGGTTCGAGTTCCGGACCGAGGGCGAGGAGATCACGCTGGTCGGCGAACGCGTCCTCGACCCGTCCGCCCGCCCCGTCAACGACCCCGACCGCTGACCGGTGACCCGGCCGCGGGGGCCGGGCCGAGCGCGACCGGCTTTCCCGGGCGGGCCGTTGATAATGTGCGATCCGTCTGTTTCGCTCGCACGTTCTGAAATCCCCTTGACGGACGGTCATGAACGACGTCACGGAGTGGCGGAGCGTCACGGGCATGCCGGCCATTGGTGTCCACATCCGGTCAAGCCGCGATGGTTGGATTGTGGCCGTTTCGGAGATGTTCCCGCGGAGCACTGCTGGCTTCCGGAGATCGGACGGGCGTAGGCTGTCGCCATTCTTTACGGAAACGTTCCAGCGAAGTCCGCGAACCGGCGGGCGAACGGCGAAAGGTCGAGCGATGAGCGGTGACAAGCGCGGCGCCAACATCGGCGAGCTGGAAGAGCTCTCCCGGATCTTCAGCAAGCACTCCCGCAACCTGGACGCCCTCATCAAGGACCTCAACGGCCGCACGGTGAGCAGCAGCCAGGCGTGGTGGGGCCCCGGCGCCGACCGGTTCCGCGCCGCCTGGGCCGAGGCCAAGACCGCCTTCGACAAGATGGCCGTCGCCCTGGAGCAGGGCAGCCAGGACATCAAGAAGTCCCAGCAGAACATCGAGGCCGCCACCCGCTGACGCCTCCCCCCTGGACCGCGGGTCCCGGCCCATCCCCCCGAGGCCGGGACCCGCACCATTTCCCCGCCCGTCCCCGAGGACGACCGTGAAAGAGAGCGACGCCGCGCACCTGCAATTCCTGCTCGCGCGCATACAGCACCTCTCGGACGAGCACTGGCACGCGTTCACCTCGTCCCGCCGGGCCATGGACGACCACGCCTGGGTGGGCGGAGCCTCGTCCCGCCGGTTCGCCGCCGAACTGGAGCGCAACGACGCCGCCCTGCACGCCGCCCTGCGCCGCGCCCTCCAACTCGTCCAGGACGAGCTCCACCGCCCGCTGCTCTGAGAGGTCCCGCATGACCGACGACGGCTGGCTCGGTCCGGACACCTGCGGCGTCAAGCTCGCGCAGTTCGAGCAGATGGCCCAGCAGATGACGCGCGCGGCACCGGCCCTCGCGCGCCTCGCCGACGAGCTCTGGCAGGCCCTCAACGGCGCCGGCGTGAGCACCGCGCCCGCCATGGAGGTCAAGCGCATCGCCGCGTGGGCCGCCGACGCCGCCGCCGACCTGCGCCGCCGCGACGTGCTCGTCCACGACCTCGACCGCCAGAAGCTCGCCATGTCCGTCTGCCGCCCCGACGGCACCTACCTGAAGCTCCCCGACCGCTACACCGACCAGGTCGCCTACGCCGAAGGCCGCCGCGCCACCGACCTCCTCCGCAAGGCCGCCACCGGAGACGCCGCCGCCCAGAAGGCCCTGCGCCGCATGCGTCCCGAAGACGTCACCCCGATGTTCGCCAAGGCGCTCCTCGAATCCCTCGGCCCGGAGGAGCTCCTCAAGCTCCCGATGTCCCTCACCATGCGCCTCGCGGGGGACGCGAACAACGACCGGCCGGCCCTCGCCGCGCACGCCGCCGACACCCGGGCGATCCTGGCCATCCTCGGCCGGAGCCTTGCTCTCACGACCGACCCCGCGCGCAAGGGCTACCTCGGCGACGACTACCTCAGCGCCCTCCGCGCCGCGGGCCGCACCACCTTCCCGCCGCTCAGCGTCCTTCCGAAGGGAACCGCCGGCTACCAGTCCCTGGCGACGCTCCTCGGCTCCACCGGCACCCGCTTCTCCGCGCACTTCATCGACACCGTCGGCAACGACATGGTCGCCTACGACAGCGGCCTCCGGCCGACGCTCGGCCAGGTCCCCCTGCCCGACCTCGCCGGCCGCTACGGCCTCGGCAACGCCCTCGACCCGTCCGCCACCGACATCCGGACGGGCGGACGCAGGACCGACTTCCTCGCGCCCCTCCTCCTCGCGGCCGCCGCCTCAGGCAAGGAGGCGTCCCAAAAGCTCCTCACCCACCGCCCCATGGGCCCGCTGCCCCAGGACCCGCAACCCCGCACGTCCGGGACGAACCTCCAATACCTCCTCCACGACCGCCGCGCCGTCTGGGGCGAGTCCGACCACGGCACTGCCCTGGGCAAGACCCTCGAAGCCGCCACCACCGCCCAGGACCCCGGATCCACCCGCCTTGCCTTCGCCGCCGCGCAGATCCTCGCCACCGACGCCCGCGCCAACTTCAAGGTCAAGGACGGCAAGGTCCAGGTCGGCGACAAGGCCCCGCTGGACGCCCTCCTGAGCGGCGCCCCGGCCGACGCGATCGCCCGGCCCCACCACTACGACGAACTGTCCGGCCTGCGCCCGTCCATGGCGAAGGTCCTGGTCGCGCACCTCGACCAGCTCCACGACCTCGTCCGGCTGTCCCGCTTCGACGAGCGGCCCGGCTCCACCGGGCTGACCGCCGACGACCTCGACTACCTGCTCCTGGACGTCGCCCGCAACGCCACCGCCTACGAGACCCTCCTCATGGGCCAGATCGCCCACGCGAAGATCGCCGTCGACCGGACCGTCCAGAACCACGGCGACCTCTCCAACACCATCGCCGGCGAGGGCCAGATGTTCGGCCACCTCCTCGAAGCCCGCCACCAGACCCTGGGCGCCGAGGGCCTCCGGCTCGCCGAGGACCTCGCCCGCATGCAGAGCTACGTCGGCCACGGCATCGCCCTGCTCCCGGTCGACTTCGCCCCGATCACGCGAGTACCGATAGCCGGAGACGTGTTCAACGTCGCCCTCGGCAAGCTCTCGGGGAAACTGACCACCGTGCTCGCCAAGAAACTCGCCGACAAAGAAGACCCCGCCATCGTCGCCCCCAAAACCGACACCGAGGGCGTGGAACGCCTCTTCAACCAAATGATCATCTCCTCCCTCGTCACCCACGGCCAGTACGTGCGAACCGGCCTCGACGGCCGAGCGTTCGTTGACGAGCAGAACAGGATCAAGCCCCTCGCGACCATGTCTCCGTCCGAGATGGAGAAGCTGATCCGATGGGCGAACAACACGATGAAACTGAACAATCAGAGCGACACCGTCATGACGGCGATCGAGAACGGTGCGACGACGACGTCCGGCCATTATCGAGGTTCTGGCGGGGAGAACGTGAGTGAAAGTGGGCGGCGGTGAGACGCTCGCTCGCGATCGGCGTGTGCGGCTTGCCCCTCGCCCTCGTGGTGCTTCCTGGGTGCCGGGATGAGAAAGGCCCTGTGCGTCCGTCCAGCATCCCCATGGCGGTGGTGAAGGATCAGGCGCCATACCTGTGCGACCTCGTGCCGGAGTCGGCTTTCCGGCTGGTCACGGGCCTCTCGTTCCCCGTGAACGCCAAATGGGATGGGCCTCACAAAAAGGATGGCCTCTGCCTGGCGTTCGCCGCCGGACGCGAAGCTCCCCTCGGTGTGACCTGGTCCTACGATGACGGCGAGAAAATCCTGCGACTTCAGCATGAGAAGTGGCGTGATCAGAACGCCCACCGGTTGCCGGCCGCGCTCGGAGACGGCTTGGCGGTCGTCATCCCGACGGCAGGAGGCATCGCGCGGCCCAACTATGTCGTCGCTCTCTTCAAGTGCGGGGGTCGGCGGCCGTGGATCAGTATCGATTTCGCGCCGGTCGTGCGGGGGAGGGATGCGGTGCGGGACATGGTGGACTTCATGCGGATCGCCGAGCGGCGGTTCGGGGAGTTGCACAAGTGCACGCCGGGGGCGACATGAGTGAGAAGCCCGTGTTCGTGGAGGCCGTGGAATTCAACCGGCGGATCCAGTGCGCCGTGTGGGGGCTCGCGGTCACGATGGCGCTGTGCGCCTGGACGACCGCGCCGTGGTTCGAGCGCGGCGGCGAGACGGGAGTTCTCTGGGACGCGACCGGGCGGCAGGGGTTGAGCTGGGCGGGACGCTCGCTGCCCGCGATCATGATGGTCACGCTCGTCCTCGGGGTGGCGGCCGCGGCGGCGGCGTCGCGGGCCGTCGCGCGCGGCGCGTGGATCTGCGGCGTGGTGAACTTTGCGCTGATCAGCGTGTTCACGAGCGGTCCGGGTGATGGCTTCGATACGCGCTACGGGGCCGGATACGGGTGGTTGATCGCGCTCACGTACGTGGTCGTCTTCCTCTGCGTCGCGCATACGGCCCCGCCGACCCGGCGCGTGAAGCCGGTGGGACGGCTGGGACGGCCGAGCAACCCCAGGCGGGCGGTCGGTTGGATGGACCGCTCGTTCGGGACGGTCGACAAGCGCACCCACCTGAAATGACGCCGGGCGGTCAGTCGGTGGTCGGGGGTGGGAGGGCCACCTGGATCTGGGTGGTGACGCCGGCGGCCACGAAGAGGCCGCGGCCAGTGGGCCCGGCCAGGGGGGCGTTGCGGGGAAGGCGGAGGCCGAAGAGGTCGCCGTCGTCCGGGGACTCGATGGACAGCAGGACGCCGGAGCGGGAGCGGCGGGTGTCGGAGAGGAAGCCGCGGTAGCCGCGGCCGAGGTCGGCGGTGGTGCCGCCGATGACGACGGCGTGCTCGCCGTCGCGGGCGGTGCGGAGGACGTCGCGGAGGGCGTCGTCGAGGTCGGTCTCGTCGAGGAGTTCGGCGTCGTCGACGACGACGGCGTAGCGGTGCTCGTCGCCGATCGCCTTCTCCAGGTCGTCGGCGTCGGAGTCGGACGTGAGGACGCCGAGGACGCCGGGGCGGCCGGACAGGAGGCGGAGCGGGGAGCGGCGGGGCGTGACCAGGACGACGGGGACGAGGCCGCCCGCGATGGCGGGGTCGAGGAGGGAGTGGACGATCGTGCGGAGGGTGGTGGAGCGGCCTGAGCGGGGCGGGCCCGCGACGGCGAAGCCGGGGCCCTCGTTGAGGAGGTCGATGCCGACGGGGGCGAGGGTGTCGCCGCCGACGCCGACGAGGGCCCAGAGGGCGGACGGGGCGAGGAAGTCGGGGTCGAGGGCCATCGCCTCGCGGTAGGTGACGCGGACGGGCAGCTCGTCCACGTGGAGGGGGCGCTGGCGGCGGGGGAGGCGGCCGTAGCGGGTGACGGCGGCGCGGGCGATGTCCTGGAGCGCGGCGACCTGGGCGGTGCCGGACGGGTCGTCCGCGAGGACGCCGATCTGGGACTCGCGGAGGGGGACGCCGGGGGCGACGGCCTCCAGGGCGCGGCCGGGCGGCATCGCGGCGGGGACCTGCTTCTCCTGGAGGCCCGCGTAGCCGTAGTCGTTCGGGTCGGACATGCGCAGGACGAGGCGGCGGTCGAAGACGGTGGAGACTTGGCCGCCGAGGCCGGAGCGGTCGCCGGTGAAGACGGCGCGGAGGCCGGCGGCGGCGCCCTCGCGGAGGAGGCGGAGGGTCTGGTCGACGAGGCGGCCGTAGTCGTAGTGCTCGAAGGCGCCGAGGAAGCCCTCCCAGCGGTCGAGGAGCAGGACCATCCAGGGGAGGCGGTCGGTGGCGGCGACGGCGGCGCGCTGCTCGGCGAGGGACGCGAACCCGGCTTCGGCGAGGAGCTGCTGGCGGCGGGCGACCTCGGCGGACAGGGCGGTGAGGAGGCGCTCGCAGCGGTCGAGCTGGTCGCGGGTGACGACGGCGCCGCAGTGCGGCAGGGACATGAGGGGCAGCAGGGCGTTGGCGCCGCAGTCGATGGCGTACAGGTGCGCGTCGTAGGGGGAGCAGGCGCCCGCGAGGGACCCGGCGATGGTGCGGAGCGCGGTGGAGCGTCCCGACTGGGCGGAGCCCGCGATGTAGAGGTGGCCGCCGGACGCGAGGTCGAGGGCGAGGGGCTCGCGGGACTGGACGGCGGGCAGGTCGGTGACGCCGAACGGGATCGGGGGGACGTCGACGACGGAGCCGCCCGCGGCGGTGCGGGGGGTGAGGCGGACCCGGTCGGGCAGCGGGCTCAGCCACGGGGAGGGCTGGCGGGCGGCGCCGGCGCGGCGGGCGGCCGCGTCGATCGCCTGGACGAGGGCGGACAGGTCGGTGGTGAGGGCGTCGTCGGCGGCGTCGCGGGGTGCGGGGAGGGGGCGGCCGAGGCCCTGCCAGGGCATGGGGTGGACGGTGGTGCGGCGTTCCGCGGCGGCGCCCGGGCGGCGTCCGCCGATGCGGGCGGACTGGACGGCGTGGACGGTGGACGCGCCGGAGCGGATGTAGCAGCGGCCGGGGGCGGACTTGGAGATCTGCGCGGCGTCGGGGGTGTCGATGACGTCGGTGGACTCGTCGGGGTCGGTGACGCGCAGCGCGATGCGGAGGTTGGTGTTGGCGCGGATGTCGGGGGTGACGACGCCGGCGGGGCGCTGCGTGGCGAGGATCAGGTGGACGCCGAGGGAGCGTCCGCGGCGTCCGATGTCGACGAGGCCGGCGACGAAGTCGGGGAGTTCGGTGACCATGGCGGCGAACTCGTCGATGACGAGGACGAGCCGGGGGATGGACGGCAGGGACGGGTCGGCGGGGCGCAGGTCGTTGTAGTCGTCGATGTCCTTGGCGCCGGCGTGGAGGAGGAGTTCCTCGCGACGGCGGAGTTCGGCGGCGAGGGACTCCAGCGCGCGTTCGGTGGCGTGGCCGTCGAGGTCGGTGACCATCCCGACGGTGTGGGGGAGGCGGGCGCAGTCCTTGAACGCGGCGCCGCCCTTGTAGTCGATGAGGACGAACGTCATCTCGTCGGGGCGGTTCGCGACGGCGAGGGACGCGATGAGGGTCTGGAGGAGTTCGGACTTGCCCGCGCCGGTGGTGCCGGCGATGAGCCCGTGGGGACCGTCCGCGCGGAGGTCGATGTCGTGGACCTGCTGGCGGCCTGAGCGCTTCTCTCCGCCGGTGCCCACGCCGATGGGGACGCGGGTGGTGCGGCCTCCGGTGCGGGTCCAGGAGTGGAGGACGTGCTCGGGGGTGGGTTCGGGCATGTCGAGGAGGTCGAGGAGCCGGACGTCCTTGGGGATGGATTCCTCGGCGTCTTCGCGGGAGACGTCGCGGACGGGGGCGAGTGCGCGGGCGACGCGGTCCGTCCAGGAGGGGGACACCTGGTCGGCGAGGACGGGGCCGATGACGTCGAGCCCTTGGCCGCGCAGGTGGACGAGGGACGGGTGGTCCGGGTCCCAGGCGACGACGGCGCGGCACTCCTCGGGGAGGAGGCGTTCCTCGTCGTCCACGCAGATGGCGTGGATGCCGTATTCGGGTCCGCGGGACAGCAGCATGGGCATGCCCGGGACGCGGCGCAGCGCGCGCGCCCCGTCGAGGACGATGAGGACGTTGTAGGGGGTGGTCTCCGCGGGCTTCTTCTGGCCGAGGAACGCCGACTCGGACTGGGCGGCGCGGCGCCGCTCGGTCACGCGGATCGCGAGCTCGGTGACGCGGTGCGCGACGGACTCGGGGTCGGTGCCGACCAGGGCCAGGCACTCCTCGCCCTCGCGCGGCGCGGCGTGCGGAAGCCACCGCACCCAGTTCCAGTCGCCGCCCGCGCCCTCGTCCGCGGACAGGACGACGACGGCCAGGTCGCCGGGGCTGTGCAGGGCGGCGGCCTGCGCGACCAGCCAGCGGGCCAGCGCGCGGGACGCGTGCCGGGGGCCGGTGAGGCCGAGGACGCCGAGCTCGGCGAGCGGCAGCGCGACCGGCACCTGCCGCGCGGTGGGGACGGGGATGCCCGCGGCCTCGCCGGTCAGCTCGACGCGGGCGGGCAGGTCGGCGAGGCCGATCCGGAGGTGGAGCGCGTCCGGGTCGTCGCGGCGCCGCTCCCACAGGCGCCGCCGCGGCCCGGTGGCGGTGAGGAGGATCTCGGCGGGGTCGGGGTGCAGCGCGCGCCGCTCCGCCTGGTCCTCGCGGCGCAGCCGGTCCAACTCGCCGTCGAACTCGCCGGCCTTGCGCTGGTACTCCTTCAGCGCCTTCTTGTACGACTTGCGGCCGTGCAGCCGGTCGCCGATCCACTCGCCGACCGTCATCACGGGCCAGGCCAGCGCGAACAGCGCCCACCACCACTGGCCCATCGCGAACGCCATGACCAGCCCGAAGGCGGAGAACAGGATCGCGCCGAACAGGCGGAGCCGCTCCCGCTGGTTGCGTTCGGGACGCCTCGGGACCTCCAGCTCGCGGACGTGGTGTCCCGGGTTCAGCCGCGGCGGCCGGTTGAACGCGAGGCCGCCCTCGGGCAGCGGCTCCAGGTGGGTGTCGGGGGCGGCGCTCGGCGCGAGGGCGAGGACGCTGGCGCCGACGGTCAGCAGGCCGCCCGCGGGCCAGTCCGCCTTCGCGGTGAGCGGTTCCCCGTCGAGGGAGGCGGGCCCGCGCATCGTCATCGCGGACGCCTCGACCTGCACGCCCTCGACCCCGACGGTGACCCGCAGCGACCGCGCCGGGATGGACGGGTCGGCGAGGCTGACGTCCACGTCGTTCCCGGACCCGATCGTGGCGACGCCGAGGCCGAGCCGGTGCACCGACCCGGCGGCGGGCCCGCCGACGACCCGCACCTCGACCAGCCCGGTCGGCTCCGCGAGGACGGTGGCGGCGGCGCCGCGCCGCTCGACGGCGACGACCGCGCCGTCCCGCAGCTCCTTGACGGCGAGGGACCGCGGGTCGAGCATCCGCCCGTCCACCCAGAGGGCCTGCCGCGGACGTTCCGCGGGCGCCCCGAGCGCGGCCTTGGTGAAGCGCGGGGCCGGGACCGGCGATGCCGCCTTGGGGGCGGGCGCCGCGCCGTCCAGCGCGGCGGACAGCGAGCGGGCGACCCCGTCCACGGTGGCCTCGGAGTCGACGTCGATCACGACGTCCCGTGGCCCGCCGCCGGTCAGCGCCGTGAACGAGATCCGCATCCGAGCCCTCCGCGCCCTCCGCCGTGCCTGATCCGGGCAAGCCGCCCGGGCCAGCTTAATTACTCGGCCCGCTCCGGCTCCGGGAGACGACACGGATGGGGTCCGTGGCGGGCCCGCCGGTCCCGGCGGGCGGCCGTGCCCGGTCACGACGCCGCGATGATCGCCTTCAGCGCCTGGTCGAGCGGCGTGGGCGCCATGCCGAACGTCTTCTGGAACGCCGACGAGTCGAGGACGTACGGGCGGTCGAACTGGTAGCGGGTCTCGCGGAGCTCCCGGAACAGGGGCGAGACCGTCCCGATGGCCTTGAAGAGGGGGCGCGGGAGCTCGTACACGCGGGGCTTGGGCGCGTCCGCGAGCTCGCACAGCCGCTCGGCGACCGCGCGGGTGGAGACGGCCGGGCCGGTCGGGACGTGCCAGGGGCGGCCCCAGGCGCGCTCGTCCGTCCCGGCGATGGCGAGGGCCTCGGCGACGTCCGGCAGGTACGTCCAGCTGTGCGGGACGGACGGGTCGCTGAGGAAGGCCACGCGCTTGCCGGCGAGCAGGGGGTCCACGAAGCGGACCTGGCCCAGGTACGCCTGGTCGGTGCTGCGCGGGCCGTAGTAGTCGGAGGCGCGCAGCTCGGTCGCGCGGATCCGGCCCGCCTGGTGCGCGGCGTGCATGTCCTCCCACATGCGCGCCCGCATGCGGCCCTTGGTGCCGGTGGCGTTGAGCGGGAGGTCCTCGGTCATCGGCCCGTCGACGGGCCCGTACCCGTACAGGCAGCCGAGCGTGACGAGGACGGCGCCGGTCTTCTCGGCGGTGGCGAGGAACGAGCCCGCCATGGGCGGCCAGTCCTCGGCCCAGCGGTGCAGTTGGGGGTTGACGCAGTTGTAGAGGGCGTCGGCCCCCGCGGTGATCGAGGCCAGCCTGGCGCGGTCGGTGACGTCGGCGGCGATCCGCTCGACCCCGTCCGGCCCGGAGCCGGACCGGGTGACGACGACGACGTCGTGGCCCCGCTCGGTGAGGCGTTCGGCGAGGTGCGCGCCGACCTGGCCGGCTCCGACGATCACGTGCTTGCCCATGGTTCCTCCTGCGAAGTCGCGCGGTCCGCGATGCGGTTCCGCTGTGTGCGGGTCCGTGCGGGTGTGGCGAGGACGTCGCGAGACGTTGCGTGCGCCGTCCTCTTCACGAAGCGCCGTTCCCTTTCGAGAGCAATGCTCTCTCTTTGGATCGCCGTTCGTCAAGAGCAGTGCTCTCTTTTCTGTCCGCCGCTCTGTTAGAGTGCGGGGCCATGAGCGCGGGACGCACGGCACGGGAACGGGTCAGGGCCGAGCTGACCAGGGAGATCGTCGAGACGGCCCGGCGGCATCTCGGCACCGAGGGCGCGGCGGGGCTGTCGCTGCGGGCCGTCGCCCGCGAGATGGGGATGGTCTCCTCGGCGATCTACCGCTACTTCCCCAGCCGGGACGACCTGCTCACCGCCCTGATCGTGGACGGCTACAACGCCCTCGGGGAGGCGGTCGAGCGCGCCGACGCCGCGGCGCCCGCCGACGACTTCGGCGGACGCTGGCTCGCGGTCTGCCGCGCCGTCCGCACCTGGGCGCTGGCGAACCCGCACGAGTACGCCCTGCTGTACGGGTCGCCGGTGCCGGGCTACCAGGCGCCGCAGGACACCGTCTCGCCCGCCGTCCGCGACACCGTCGTCTACGCGCGGATCGTCACCGAGGCGCACGCCGCCGGAGCGCTCGACCCGGCCGGGCCCGTCCCGCCGATGCCGTGCGAGCTCGCGGCGGACGCGGCGCGCGGACGCCGGGCCGTCGCCATGGACGTGCCCGACGACGTGGTCGTGCGGGCGCTCACGGCCTGGACCGGCCTGTTCGGGACGGTCGGCTTCGAGCTGTTCGGCCAGTTCGACACCGTCGTGGTGGAGCGCGGCGCCTACTTCGACCACTCGATGACCCTGCTGGGCCGCCTCGTCGGCTTCCGCTTCTGATCTCCGCCCGCCCCGGCCCTGGAGCGCCGGGAACGCGGTCAGTGACGCGTGTGACTGGTGGTAAGTGGCGAAGTGTCCGGTGATTGCCCTGGTCAGGGCGGTTTCACGGGTCTCGGGAACGCTTCACCTTTGCGAATCCATTGACGCGGCATCACCGTCCCCGCGAGCATGGATCGCTGCTCGAAGGTGCGAGATCGCGCGGGCGGGTTCCGCGGGGCGGGAAGGGGCGCGTGGCGAGTGCGATGAAGTCGTCCAACCAGTCCGTCGCCGGCGGGGTCGCCGCGAACCCGCCCGGCGGCGCAGCGGGGCTGGGCCGCTCGGGACTCGGCACCTCCGGCGGGCAGCGGCTTCCCGCGTCCCCGCGCGAGCGCAAGCCCGCGCTCGCCGCGCTCGCGGTGCTGCTGATCCTCGGCGGCGCCCTCGCGAGCGCCTACCTGGTGATGGCGAGTGGCCAGCGCGTCTCGGCGATCCGGATCGCGCAGCCGGTCGCGGCGGGCCAGCGCATCCCGCCGAGCGCCCTCGAAGAGGTTCAGGTCGGCGACACCGGGATCCAGTACATCAACTGGTCCGAGCGGCAGAACGTCGGCCGCTACTACGCGGCGGTGCCGCTGGTGAAGGGCGCCCTGCTCACCAACTCCATGATCAGCCCGTCCGACGGCGCCGCCAAGGGCCGCCTCGTCGTCGGCCTCGCGCTCAAGCCGGGCCAGCTCCCCGCCCGCGGCGTCGACATCGGCAAGCGCGTCACCCTGTACGCGGTCGGCGGCGGGACGGGCGGCGGCCCCCGCGCCGGGACGGTCCTGTCGCCCGACGCGATCGTGATCGGCATCGCCCGGGGCGGCGGCGACCGGCTCCGCTCCGACCAGACGACCGTGGACGTCGCCGTCCTGCCCGCCGACGCGCCCCAGCTCACCCAGGCGGCCTCGGCCGGGACGGTCGCGCTCGCCCTCGTCCCGGACGGCACGAAGGTGTCCTCAAGCAGGCCCGCCGCGCCCGAGAGCCCGGAGCGGACGCCCGGCGCCGGTGAGCAGAGCCCGCCCGCGACGAACGGCACGGGCACCGGCGGCGCGGGCACCGGCACCCCCGGGACGGGCACGCCAGGCACCGGCACGGGGACGGGCGGGAACTGACCGTGGCACTCATCGCGCTCGCGGCCGACAAGGGGGCGCCGGGCGTCACGACCGCGGCCGTGGCCCTCGGCGCCGTGTGGCCGCGCCCCGTGCTCGTCGCGGAGTGCGACCAGGCGGGCGGCGACCTCGTGTACCGGCTGCCCGCCGCCGCGCCCTCCACCGGCGGGGAGGCCCCCGCCCAGGACCGCGACGGCGGCATGCTCAACCCGTCCCGCGGCCTGCTCAGCCTCGCCGCGACGGCCCGCCGCGGGCTGCGGCCCGAGCAGGTCGCCGAGCACTGCCAGCGGCTCGTCGGCGGGCTGGACGTGCTCGTCGGCCTCACCAACGCCGAGCAGGCCCAGGCCATGACATGGCTGTGGGGCCCGCTCGGCCGGGCGTTCGCCGGGCTCGCGCCCGTCGACGTCATCGCCGACTGCGGGCGGCTCGGCGCGGGCACGCCGCTCACCGACATGCTCCGCGAGGCCGACCTCGTCGTCCTGCTGACGCGGGCGACGCTGGAGCAGGTGGCGCACCTGCGCGAGCGCGTCGCGGCGCTGACCGCCGAGCTGCGCGGCGGCCCGCCCGTCGGGGTGCTCGTGCTCGCCGACCCCCGCGACTTCCGCGGCTCGATCGCCGAGGTCGACCGGATCATCGCGGGCGCACGCGTCCGCGGCCACGCCCTGGACGCGGGCGCCGGCGCGGGAACCGAGCCCGGCCCCGCCGTCCCGCCCGTCAGCGTGATCGGGGGGCTCGCGCTCGACCCGAAGGGCGCCGAGCTGCTCTCGGGCCGCTGGGGCGGCCGCCTCGACCGCTCGCTCCTCATCCGCTCCGCCCGCGAGGTCGCGTCCGACCTGATCGGACGGCTCCCCCCACCTCGTCCCGCGGCCCACGCCCCCGGCGAGTACACCCCGAACGGCCAACGTCCCCCGGGCGAGCAGCCGTCCCCGCCAGCACACGACGCCTCGACCGGCCGCTTCACCCCACCAGTAGGGCAGCACGCAGCGCCGGGTGAGGCTCAGGCCGGGGGCGGGGCGTCCGAGCAGGTGACGTCGGCGGGCGGGCGGCACGAGAAGGGGGAGCGGTAGGTGGACCACGGGCTCGTCAAGCGGCTTCGCCAGGAGGTCGGCGACCGGCTGGCCCAGCAGCGCCGCCTCGACGCCGCGCACGGCCTGCCGCCGATGACCGGCGAGGACGAGCGGCAGTTCGCCCGCGCGCTCATCGGCCAGGTCCTGGAGGAGTTCGCGCGCGGCGAGATCACCTCCGGGCGGCGCCCGCCGAACGCCGAGGAGGAGGAGGCGCTCGCGGCCGGCGTGCACGCGGCGCTGTTCGGGGTGGGCCGGCTCCAGCCGCTGCTGGAGGACCCCGAGATCGAGAACATCGACGTCAACGGCTGCGACCGGGTGTTCATCGGCTACGCCGACGGCCGCGAGGTGATGGGCGAGCCCGTCGCGGAGAGCGACGAGGAGCTCGTCGAGCTGATCCAGATCCTCGCCGCCTACAGCGGGCTGTCGTCGCGGCCGTTCGACACCGCGAACCCGCAGCTCGACCTGCGGCTCCCGGACGGGTCGCGGCTCTCGGCCGTGATGGACGTGACCGTGCGCCCCGCGCTGTCGATCCGGCGCGCCCGGCTCGGCAAGGTGTTCCTCGCCGACCTCGTGGGCAACGGCACGTTCAGCCAGGAGGTCGGGCAGTTCCTGCGCGCCGCCGTGCACGCCCGCAAGAACATCATGATCGCCGGGGCGACGAACGCGGGGAAGACGACGCTGCTGCGCGCGGTCGCCAACGAGATCCCGGCGAACGAGCGGCTCATCACCGTCGAGCGGGCGCTGGAGCTCGGCCTCGACGCCTTCCCCGAGCTGCACCCGAACTGCGTGGCGTTCGAGCAGCGGCTGCCGAACTCCGAGGGCCAGGGCGCGATCTCGATGGCGGAGCTGGTGCGCCGGTCGCTGCGCATGAACCCGTCCCGGGTGATCGTCGGCGAGGTGCTCGGCGACGAGATCGTCACGATGCTGAACGCGATGACGCAGGGCAACGACGGGTCGCTGTCGACGATCCACGCGAACTCGTCGATGGAGGTCTTCAACCGCATCGCCACGTACGCGATCCAGTCGGAGGAGCGGCTGCCCGTCGAGGCGACGCACATGCTCATCGCGGGCGCGATCGACTTCGTCGTCTTCATCGAGAAGCGCAACGAGTACGCGTCCGGGGGGCGGCTGCGCCGCTACGTCGCGAGCATCCGCGAGGTCACCGGCGTGGACGGGCGGGTCCTGTCGTCGGAGGTGTTCGCGCTCGGCCCCGGCGGGGTCGCGGTGCCGAACGCGCCGATCGCGTGCGCCGCCGAGCTCGCCGACCACGGGTACGACCCGTCCGCCGGAGGTGGCTGGTGACGCGTTCCGCGCACGGCGTCCACCGGGGGCGGTGCCGCGCCCCGGAA
The DNA here is from genome assembly GCF_900659615.1 of Actinomadura fibrosa. GTDB lineage: Bacteria > Actinomycetota > Actinomycetes > Streptosporangiales > Streptosporangiaceae > Spirillospora > Spirillospora fibrosa. Next base: position 131,399 of record NZ_CAACUY010000006.1, read on the forward strand.
GGGAGCGGCGATGTACGCGCCTGACGTGCTGCTCGCCGTTCTCGCGGGCGCCGGGGTGGGCGGCGGGATCCTGCTGCTGGTCGTGGCGATCCGCGGGCTGCCGCGGCGTCCCGGGCGGACCCGCGCCCGCAGCCGCGAGGAGATCGTCCGGACGCTCAGCACCCGCACGGCCGTGTCGGTCATCGCGGGCGTCGCGGTCCTCGTCGTGACCCGCTGGCCGATCGCCGCCGCCGGGACGGGCGCGCTCGTCCTCGGCTGGAACGGGCTCGCGGGCGGCGCCGCCGAGGAGCGCCGCGGCATGGCGGGGCTGGAGGCCCTCGCCGCCTGGACGGAGTCGCTGCGCGACACGATCGCGGGCGCCGTCGGCCTCGAACAGGCCATCCCCGCCTCGCAGCGCGCCGCGGCGCCCGCGCTCCAGCAGCCGCTGCGCGGGCTCGTCGACCGGCTGCACACCCGCGTCCCGATGCCGGAGGCGCTGCGCCGCTTCGCCGACGACCTGAACGACCCGTCCGCCGACCTGGTGATCGCGGCGCTGATCCTGAACGCGAAGCTGCGCGGGCCCGGCCTGCGCGACATGCTCGGCGCGCTGGCGAACTCGGCCCGCGCGGAGCTCGACATGCGGCGCCGCGTCGAGGCCGACCGGCGCTCCACGCGGCGGAGCGTCCGCATCGTCGTCGGCGTGTCCGTCGGGACGGCGCTGGGCCTCGCCGTGTTCAACCACTCCTACGTCGAGCCGTACGACGACTTCCTTGGCCAGCTCGTCCTGTGCGTCGTCGTCGCGCTGTACGCGGCGGCGTTCCTGTGGCTGCGGCGCCTGGCGAGGTACGAGCTGCCGGGCCGGTTCCTCAGCGAGCCCCGCAAAGCGCAGCCCGGCGTCCCCGGCGAGGTGCCGAGCACTGTCGCGGGCTGGCAGGCCGGCGGCGGGACGGGGGCCGCGCCGTGACCGGGGCGATGCTCGCCGGCGCCGTCCTCGGGACGGGCCTGTACCTGCTGGTCCGGGCGCTGTTCCCGGCGCGGCCCGGGCTCGCGGCGCGGATGGCCGCCGTCGACGCCGCCCGCCGCCGCGACCTGGAGGAGGCGCAGGCCGGGCGGATGTCGCCGACGCTCGAACGCGTCGGCGGGATGCGCGCCCGCGTCGGCCGGGAGCTGGTGCGGTTCTGCGAGACGCGCGGCTGGAAGCTGCGCTCGATCCGCGCCGACCTCGCGATCACCGAGCGGTCGCTGGAGGCGTTCCTCGCGACCAAGTTCCTGCTGCCCGCGGCGGCGCTGCTGTTCATCCCGCTGGTCGTCGCCTACTTCGCGATCCTCGGCCTCGGCTCGTCCGTGCAGCTCCCCGCGTGGGTCTGCCTGCTGTTCGCGGTGCTGTTCTTCTTCTTCCCCGACATGCAGCTCCGGCAGGAGGCGCAGGCCCGCCGGCAGGACTTCCGGCACGTCGTCGGCGCGTTCCTCGACCTCGTGTCGATGAACCTGGCGGGCGGGCGCGGTGTCCCGGAGGCGCTGATGACCGCGTCCAACGTGGGCGAGGGCTGGGCCATGCACCGGATCCGGGACGCGCTGTCCAACGCGCGCATCACCGGCCAGACCCCCTGGCAGGCGCTCGGCCGGCTGGGCGACGAGCTCGACATCGCCGAGCTGCGCGACCTCGCCGGGGCCCTCGCCCTCGTCGCCGACGACGGCGCGCAGATCCGCAAGTCGCTCGCCGCGCGCGCCGCGTCGATGCGCAGCCGCGAGCTGTCGGAGCTGGAGGGCAAGGCGGGCGAGCGGTCGCAGTCGATGCTCGTCGCGCAGCTGTTCCTGTGCGCCGGGTTCCTGATCTTCCTGGCCTACCCGGCGCTGATGCGGGTGCTGGCCTCATGACGTCCCCGACCCCCTCCGGAGGTACCCGATGAGTCCGCTCAACCCCCTGAACGACCCGTCCGTCGTCTACCTGCGCGCCCTGCTCGGCACCCGGCTGGCGCGGCTCCGCTCGGACGAGGAGCGGAGCCGGGGCGCGTCGGCGATCGAATGGGCGATCATCACGGCGATCCTCGCGCTGATCGCCATCACGATCGGCGCGGTGATCCAGAAGAAGATCACGGACAAGGCCGACAGCATCAAGACGGGCTGAGCCGCGATGCGCCCCCGCGAGCCGTCCCGGCGGCCCCCGACGCCCGGGCCGCCGCACGAAGCCGAGCCGCCCGGGCGGCGCGCGTCCTCCGGGC
>NZ_CAACUY010000007.1 GCF_900659615.1 Actinomadura fibrosa
GGACCCCGGCTGAACCCAACGACCTGCGATCCATCCGGCGAAGACCCGTCGTCACCGGCGTGATCAACGAATACCGACACGCCGCATAACCCCAGCTCAAGCCACCCAACTCAATAATCGAGCGGTACAGGATCTGCAACGTCCTCCACACTGATCTGACACCGGCACAATGGTCCCAATACGCGCCGTCCAGCACATACCAGCACACCTGTCCCAGTTGAATCCTGCCCCTGCCGGGAACCTCGTCCGTGCAGGTCAAGCTGCATGCCGGTACTCGTTTAGGATTCCGCCCGGCCGTTGCCTTCTTCGGACATTCAGGTGGGCGATCTGGGCTGATTCGCTGATAGGCGGAGGCAGCGGCTTGAACGGGCGGGCGTTGGCGATGCCCTGATGCGGGTGATGCTCGTTGTAGAAGGAGCTCTTTCCAGCCTCCGGTGCCAGCGCAGCACTGTCGACGGCCGCACCAGTAGCCGCATTCGCCACGATACCTTTGGATGGCGATCGGGTGTAGCAACATTGTAAGCAGCGCCCGACTCGCGGCAACCAGCCCGCCGTAGCCTGTCCCTAAGATTGTTCGATTAGAACCCGGGCCGCTAGCTCGCCGCCCCTGTGCTTCTCACCTGTACGGATGTAGTTTTCGGTAAGCACAGCGTCGAATGGCACCAAACGTCTGCGGATCTAGTGATTCGTATAGTATGACAGGCGCAATTCGACACCTGTCTCGCGTCCATGTTCCGTGAGTGGTGCACCACCGGAACGTGGAGTCCAGACCCAGGGGCGGACATGTGGTGCCGTCTCCTTTTTGCCAGATTCGACACGCAACTGGCGGATCAAGGCGTCTCTGGCCACGGCTGCCTGCTCAGGGTTGCTGAAGCGCCGGTCGACTGGACGCTGGAGGCGATCTTGCTCGACCGCTTCCGCTGTGGCGATGACGTCGTCCCAGTGCTCACTGGACATGTCGATCGGTGGACGGGGCGAGATGCCGGCGCCGAAACGTCCGCCGCTGTAAGAGAGCAGAGCGCGAGCGATCTCGTGGCGACCGGCACGAAGGACGCTGATCGAGCAGACGTCGAGTCTCCTGGTCCGCTCAAGGAAACGTGGGCCGCCTCCGAAGATGTCGAAGTCGGGAAAGATCTCAGCCTCAGTCAAGGTGGCGACGACATGATGAGCACCGCCGATACGCTCGATGGTCACCGCGTCGAGAACCGCCCAAGGCAGCCACGACGTGCCGCTTCGCGCGAAGAGCTGAACGCCCTGCCGCCCGATCTCCAGCCGCAGCGGCCTCCTGGCCATACCGAAGATGCCGACGCAGAATAGCAACACCAGGGCGCCGACTACTGCGAGCACGACTCTCCAACCGAGTGCGGTCTCCGGGAGTAACGCCCCGATGATCAGGCCGGCTCCAAGGACCCCCGACAGCGCGGTGTTGATCCAGTAGAGCCGCCGATGCGCCTCGAATGACAGGTACTCGTTCTCGGCGTTGCCGCGACTCTGACGGAACGGATCCCAGACCTCTACCGTCTCGTGAGACTTCACCGCTTCAGGGCTACGGGGGAGTGATGCCTCGGTCGCTGGGAGCTGACGGTTTCGGGTGAGCGCGATGAGTTCAGCCGTCCGGGTCGCGCGTTTCTCGGGTGTGGGAAGACCCTCGGATCTCATGACGAGGCGGAGGCGTTGGTAGACAGATTCGATCGTGAGGAACTCGCCTCCATCCTCGATGCCTGTCTCGAGCAGGTTGAGGAGCCGTCCGGTGAAGGCTGTGTGCTCTTCACCAGGGAGGGCGAGGGCGACCTGGTCGCGCTGAGCGGAGGTGAGCACATACGTCCCGTGGACATCGATCTGTCCGAGCACCGAGGTGGCCGAGTCTGACATGAGGTCAGCTAACACCCGACCAGAGAAACAGCAGTCTAGGATGACGACCTTATTGGAGGCCGGGCTGTCAAGGATCGCACTGCGCAGTTTCTCATATTCGAGGGCGCTGAACTCGGGCGAGTCCCACTCGCTGTCCGGCAGTGCAAGATACAGCTCATGGCGCTTTCCGCCGACGAGACCGTGCCCGGCGTAGTAGACGAGAAGTAGATCCTCGGCTTGGGACATCGAGGACCTGAGAGTGCGGCCGAGCCGACGGATGTCACCCTCGTCCACGATCGTGGTGCAGTTGCCGGCGGGGACGATCCCCTTCTGCGGATCGGTGAACACCCGGGCCAGGTCTGCCAACGATCGTTCGACGGCGGGCAGGTCCGGCAGGCGCTCGTCGGCGTAGTGCGTGGTGCCTATCAGGACGAGGCGTGACCGGTCGGGATCGGGTAGCCGCATCAACTACTCCGGCCGCTCCGCGTTAAGCGCATGCCGGAGGAGACCCTCAATGTCTTCACGGCTCACGCGCTTCGCCTCAATCTCGATCTTTTGGCCCGGCTCACTTTGGACGAGCAGCCGGATGTCAGAACGGCGCGGCTGAGCCAGCCACACCTTAAGCGAGGACGCAAGGACCGACACAACACCGCCTGACCCGACCGCCACCATCAGGGCGTCGACCGCCGAACCCATCTCGCCGGGGCGCGGCGGAGGCGCTTCCAACCGGGCCCGGCCCGCCAGGTCTGGCTCCCCTCTAAGCCAGTCGGCAAGTGATTCGAGCGTGGATGCTTGATCGTTCTCCGTGATCGAGATGCGCAGGTCCATGCACCCTCCACGGTGCTGCTCGAATGCTCCTCGACAACGGTAGTTCACCGTGTGCTACAAGGCCACCTTCGAGATCGACTTGAAACCCGCAATGGGCGCCAGCGGAGAAGCTCGCTCAAGCGCCCTGGGCTTGCACGCTCTCGGCGTCAACAACTCAGGTATCTCGCCGATGTCTTCTCTGGAGCCAGGCGAACCGCGGATCTCTGAACATCTAAGAGATGCTTTCTCGGCTTACCTTACCTGAACGTTACGTTGTTATATGTTGAGCTAGCCAGGCTGCTCTGCTGAAAATTACACTCTGCGGCATGGTGGAGGACACTTCGATCCGCATCATGGACGTTCTGACCGAGGAACAGCGTGTGGCTCTGGAGGCTCTGGGTGAACCTGTCAAGTTCCCGGCCGAGTGCACGATCTTCTGGGAAGGGCAACCTTCTCATTCGGTACTGATCATTCAAGAGGGACATCTCAAGGTGACCCGCACCGACGCCGGCGGCAACGAGGTCATCCTTGCTGTCCGTGGTGAGAACGAGATCATGGGCGAGGAAGGCGTTCTCATGGGCGAGCCTCGGTCAGCCACCGTGACAACGATCACGCCGGTGAGTGGTCTGGACATCGGTGCCGACGACCTGTTGTGTTTCGTCGACCAGCACCGTCTGTGGGTCGTGATGTATCGGGCTGCAGTACGCCGCCGCCGCCAGTCCGACCAGCGGGCCATGCTGGCGCGGCTGGACGTCAAGAGCCGGTTGGCGCGTTGGCTGCTGGAGCTCGCTGACGAGGTCGGCGAGCCTGTCGAGGACGGATGGGCGATCGGTGCCACCTTGTCCCAGCAGGACTTCGCCGGGAGGATCGGCGCGTCCCGAGACGCAGTCGCCATTGAGCTGCGACGGTTCCGGGACCAAGGGCTGGTCACCACCGGGCGGAGGAGGATCGTGCTTCATGATCTTGAGGCGCTGCGGCAGATCTCGCTCATCTGAACAGCACGGCGGGAGCAGAGAGGCCATGGAACAGATGATCACAGAACCCGAACTCGGGCCGTTCCAAGACATGTGGGACGCCTGGGAGGACGTTCGCGACGAGCTGCTCGACAAGCCTCTCTCTCACTTCCAACGTGCGGCCGAGATCCAGTTCGAAGAACTCGCTGAGCACCTGGCAGCCGGCGATCGCGAGGCTGCGGCGCGGGAAGCAACCGATGTCATCAGCGTCGCGTTGAACCTGCTTCGCAGCCTCGGCTATACCCCGGCGGAGATCGGGATCATCGCAAGGTCCCGCGCCGCACAGCGGATGCAGGGACGAACCCAGCAGATCCTCGAGAAGTACCAGAGGGACTACGACATCTAGCAAGTCAGACGAGCGCCTGCGGATCAGGCCGACGGGCAAGGGAGGTGCCGGAGAGCTCACCTACGGAAGTGGCGGCCCACCTGCGCCAACAGGAGGGCCGCCTGCGGATTCCAGCCTCAGTACTGCGAACGAAGGACCTGGAGCATCCACATGAGCAGACTACGCCTCCACGGCGACGGCACCCAGATCACCTGGCGATCGAGCCGCGCCGCCAAGTCGACCTTGATCATCAGCGGTGCCATCAGCGCCGCTGTCGTGGCCATCGTGTACCCCACGCTCGGCTTTTCGCTCAACGTCGGCGCGGTGATCTTTGTAACCCTCCGTGCCCTCGCACAGGAACCGGCCAGATCCTCCGACAGGCATGACCAGGAGAGCCGAGAAGACAGGACCCGCTGACAGCAGGGGTGAGGCGCTCTGCTTTCGCCGAGGGAACCCATGGCCACCGGTCGACGAATGGGCGCCTCACCGCTGCACAGTGCTTCAATCCCTGCGGATCGACTGCCAGCAGAGCACACCTGTGATCACGGGGCGGTCCTTCCAAGGTGAAGGCGGGCTCTGACGCTGGCGTTCGGTACGAGGGAGGACGCCTTGTCACCGATCATCTAATCCGCGCAGGCGTGGTCGGCTCGAGCCGTCCTCTCGGTGCGGCGGCATCATGGCTGTATGGAAGGTGTCCGAAGTACCGGTGGGGTATACCGGCGGTGCGGTTGCGAGGACCCGTTCGCTGGTCGGGCGGTGGGCAGCAGGTGCCCGCGGTTGGCGGCTGAGCGGAGTCACGGCAGCTGGTACCTGCGGTTGGAATTGGGCCGCGGTCCGGGTGGGATCCGTCGGCGGGTCCGGCGGGGCGGGTTCCCCACCCGGAAGGCGGCTGAGGAGGAACTGCGTCGGTTGCGTGGGCCAACGGGCAGTCCATTGACGGTGGGAGAGTGGCTGGCGCGGTGGTTGGAGCAGCATCCGGGTGCGGTATCGACGGTGGCGGGTTACGCCGATCACGTGCGCCGCTATCTGACGCCGCTGCTGGGCGATCTGCTGGTCGCGGAGGTGACGGTGAGTCACGTGGAGCAGATGCTGGCCACGATCGTCCATGACCACAAGCAGAAGGGGCGCTCGCTGACGGCGGCGACGTTGTCTCGGATTCGGGCGACGTTGCGTGCGGCGTTGAACGCCGCGTTGCGGGCGGGGTTGATTGAGGAGAATCCGGCGTCGTTGGTGGTGTTGGCGCCGGGGCGGCGGCCGCGGGCGGTGGTGTGGACGGCGGGCCGTGTTGAGCAGTGGCGGCGGACGGGGGAGCGTCCTGCGGTGGCGGTGTGGACCGTCGCATTGACCGCCCAGTTCCTCAACGGCATCCGTTCCCATCGCTTGTACGCCGCCTATCACCTGATCGCTTTGCGGGGGGTGCGGCGTGGTGAGGCGGCTGGGTTGCGGTGGTGCGAGGTCGACCTGGACGAGGGGACCGCGGTGATCTGCCGGCAGGTGCAGCGCCGGGACGGCGAGCTGGTGGTGTGTGCGCCGAAGACACCGCACAGCAAGCGGGTCATCGCACTGGACCACACCACCGTCGCGGCGCTGCGCGCACACCGCACCAGGCAGCTGGCCGAGCAGGACGCCCACGGCGACGGGTACTGCGACAGCGGGCATGTGTTCACCAACCTCAACGGCGAGCCCGTCTCGCCGGGCTGGCTCACCCACCAGTTCCAGCGGCTGATCGTCGAACAGGAGATGCCGCCGATCCGGCTGCATGACCTGCGGCACGGCGCGGCGACGCTGGCGTTGGCGGCGGGGGTGGAGTTGAAGGTGGTGCAGGAGATGCTGGGTCATTCCAGCATCGTGCTGACCGCTGACACCTACACCAGCGTGCTCCCTCAGGTCGCCCGGACCGCGGCGGAGAAGACCGCCGCGCTGCTATTGCATGCCGCCGGGATCGTGCCCGGCACCAACCGTCGCCGCGGCAAGGGTCCGGTCCGCCGCCGACGGCGTGCCCCGCGCGGCGGACGGGCCCGGCTGCCGCGTCGGCACCTCGGCAGGGCGAAGGGTCATAGGCCGTCCCGGCCTCGGGCTCGACCACCGGGCTGAGTCCCGGAGGTCTGCCTCGGCGCCGCACCGTAACTCAGAGCTCCGGCTCCCTGCCCCCGAACCCGAACACCGGAGAGGGCAAACCGCATAGTGAAGCCGCATCGGCCGGGGCGGCCGATGCGTGGTTCGACCTGCCCAGGTTGAGGAACTGGAGGGGGCCTGTCCGTGCGAGGTTCTCCGGCGTGGGGTTCGTCCCCAGGCGGGCCTCATCCCGGCCTCAGGCATGATCGACCACGCCCGGCGGTGTGCGTGTCCGCCCTGGTCAGGTGGGGTGGGTCGCGTGGGACTCGAACCCACAACCTACGGATTAAAAGTGCCGCCACATCCCGCTCCGTGCCAGTCCGTTTCGAAACCGCCGAGCCGACAACGAGCCGACATAGGCGTGTGGGATGTGTGGCTGCTTGCCGGGCAACCTCGCTCGACCAGCATGGACGGGATTGTCGGCAAGCGCATCGTCGGCGCTATCAAAGCGTCGCGCTTACCTGCGGCGCCGGCCAGTGTGGCGTCGGGACGCCGTAGTCGGTTCCCAACCGGTCCGCCGGGTCCTGCCACACCACCAGCACTGTCCGCGCGACCACCCGGTCCGACCCGGCATGCAGACCGGGTGCGGCCAACCCCGCCATCGCCAGGTGACGATCAACACCACGGTGTGCCGGACCGGGCACACCAGGACATCTGGCCGCCCGTCGCCTACACCGACCACCTCAAATCGTCTAGATCCGCCGGTACGGCTGCAGCAACCACTCATCCCATCTTACGAGGAAGATCACTTTCTGCCCGCTCAGCCTCGGCTTGGCGCCTTCCGACTCTCGCGACCGGTGGCCCGAGACCAGCGCCTGCCCAAGCCCAACGACGACGTCGAGTTCACCTTGTATCGCGCTGTCTGCGACGGGATGGTGACACTGGCCGCCGCCGCCCAGCACGCCACCACCAACTGGACCATCACCCTGCGTACCCTGCACCGGCCAGACCGGGTTCGCCTCGGTCAATAAGTTCTGCACCCTAGTGGAGTGCCGGTGAGAATCGTGTCACGAGCCGCAGACGGCGGTGATCTCGTGAGGGACTCCCTGGCCTGAGTAGTCGCGGTACGGACAATGCCCGATGAGAGCGGTCATGCCCTTGCGGCTCAGCCGCCACCCGGCGAACCGCTTCCGACGTACCCAAGAAACCCTTCCCCGCAGGGTCGTTATCGCTGGCAAGATACGACACTATGGCGAACTTCTTGATAAAAGATCTACGGGGAATCGCTGAGGGCTTCCCCGAGAGCTTGAACGACTGGCCCCACATCCCGTGCCCTACCTGCACGCGAGGCAGTTTGCTCCCCATCCCTGACACGTTCGTGGCAGAGGAGTCAGTCACTAGTAGGTCCTTGCACGACAACGAGGCGTGGGAGCCCGAGTGGATCCAGGGTGACTTCCACTGCGTGCTTACGTGCAGGAAAGAGACCTGCGATCACGTGCGCGTCATCGGCGAGATGACCGTCGGCTGCGCAGGCCGGCATGACATCCAGTACGAGCAGTACTTGACGCCGACCATGTTCTTTCCGGCTCTGCCTCTTCTCGAAAGCCGCGCCCTGTGCCCCCCAGAGGTTGGGGAGCGAGTGGACGCCGCAGCCAAGATCCTTTGGCTCGACCCCAACGCTGCTGCGAACAGGATCCGGGCAGCGGTCGAGGCCCTGATGGACGACCGGAATGTAATCCGTACGCAGCCCAATCGTGAGGGGAAGGTCGTCAGGCTTAGCCTTGACAAACGGATTGCAAGTTTCAAGACAGCGCTGCCGCAGCATGCGGACGCCGCTGAACTGCTCCTGGCCGTCAAGTGGATCGGCAACGTGGGCAGCCACGAGGACGTTCTCCGCGTCCCTGACGTCCTGGAGGGAGTCGAGTTCTTGGACCGCGCCCTTTCCTTGATCTATGACACGAACCTCGACGACATAAGGAAGAGGGCATCCGAGGTCACAGCTCGGCGAGGACGGCCCAGCACCTTCTCCATCAAGGTCCCGTTCTGAGTCAGTGACCGCGAACATGCAGGAGGCGTGTGGGCTCCCCGGTCGGTTGCTGCTCGCGCTCTGAACCTGCTGAAGACTCGGACTCCGCGTGCTGGTCCGAGCCATCCGTGCAGCCGACTTCGGTGATCGACAGCTTCGACGTTGACGCGATGGCCGTCTCACGTCACGACCCACGCCCTCTGACTAGGTCAGACTCGTACACCACCTCTGTGGACGCAACCCTTGGTGCCGGGCGCCGGTGACGCCGGTGTGGACGTCGACGAGCTGTTCGACGCCATCGAGGACGCCCTGGACGCCAGAACCGTGCCGGGGATCCCTCAGGACGTCCTGGCCGACGAGGACGACGTCCCCGGAAGGTCCTTCGCGGACACCCTGCAGGACCTGGCCGACGCGCACGCCGCCGCGTACCCCGACGGCGCGTGCGCCGACCCCTGGCCGCCTCGTGCCGTTGAGTTCCTCTCCGAACAGGACCGGCTCCGGAGGGCCCTGTGCGAGGCGTGGCGGGAAGCCCACGCTGCTCACCAGCAGGCCGAAAAGGAGGCCGCCGCCGACGCCCCGGCGGTCGCGGACGTGCTGCCTGCGCCGGTCGCCGACAGATCAGCGCCCGCCACGCCCTGTGGACCGACATCGCCCGGTAGCGCGCCGACCTGGCGGCCGCGCACACCGACGACCTTGACCAGCGTGCCACCCTGCCGCTCGCGGCTACGCCGCCGCGGCCCTGGCGGTGTTCAACGCGGCCGTCGCCGGCGCCGACCCGCGTCCAGCCTCCTGCGGGCGATGACGACGGCTGGGACGACCCGCACCTGGCTCCGCCCGCCGGGACCGGCATCCACGCCGTCGACGCCGAAGCCGCCAAGCTACGCGCCACCGCCGTTGGAATCCGATCAAGCGCCGCGGCCCCGCCCTCAAACGCCGTCGCAGCCGCTTCGCCTCCGTCGCGTCCGCCCTGCTGGATCCGGCACTCCCTTCGCCGAGCTGGCTCGGATCCTGCAAAGCACACCGAGGGCGGCGCCCTCCGCCAGCGCTTGCATCCGCAGGCCTGAGCCCCACCCCCCGATCCTGGCCGCTGAACCGTTGCGGCGGCCGCGCCGAGCTCACTGAGACGCATCACCGAAGTCCCGGGCCCTCGATGAAGGCACTGGGGACTTCGCACGTCTAGGCCGATCGGAGTCGCGAGTTACCGTCCACGACGTGGGTGAGGAGGACATCGAACCGGCCGCGGGCGAGGTGGCGGCGATGGAGATCATCGCGCAGATCATGGAGGCGCTGCGCTCGGGCGGCTGCTACCAGACCCGTTACGACAACGGGGATCAACGCGCGGTGCTGCAGCGGTCTGGGCGGATCGCCCGCGCCGCCTTCGCACCGCGGCGGATCACTGCACGCAGCTCCGGCAGCGTTTTCACGCGCCTGGACCTACCCCACCCCGCTGGAGCAGCGGGTGCTCTGGCACAAGAGAAGTCGAGGCGATGAACGCCATCCAGCCCAAGAACTGGCAAGAGCGTCTCCGTCGCCGCGGCCACGAGCCGCGGACCGGGCCACCCTGACGGGGAGCCCGCGGGGCCGCCTGCGCTTACGCGGACGGCCCCGGGCTGTTCGCCACTCAATAGGAAGGCCCCCTGGGGCAACAGAGGGCCTTCGAAGCAGGTTGGCCTGGACCAGCGCATGCCTGCTCGGAGGGGATCGCTCCCCCGCTTGCTCGACTATCACCCGTGGGGGCCTGCTCTGCCAAGCCGTATGGACGGCCTCGGACCGAACAGGACGCGTGAACAATCTCTGGTGCGTTGACCTGCGCAAACAGCAGAGTTGTTCACAGTTGTCTCTGACGCCGTCCGGGACACCGGTCATCGATGGCCAGATATTCACGTTTTTGTCCAGGCGGATTCGGGCTCGATGCGGGGGGTCTCACTTGTTCACGTTTGGGTGTCACCGATGCCTTTTCTGGCTTAGCTGTAGATTTCCTGAACGTCGCCCAAGACCATGGGGGCAGCGTTCTTGGAGCGGTGCTGAGGGCAAACGGCGCCGTTTCGTGTGGTGGACGCCTGGACCAGCATCGACCAGGAGGTCGAGTGATGATGCCTGCGCTACGGGGGGTGATGGGGTGTGTTGTACCTGTCGGCCGCTCCATCTCGACGAAGCTCGTGATCGTCGTTGTCTTCATAGTGGTGATCATTTCAGTGTGCTGCGGGCACGCTGCGGCCGTCAGCGCCCTTGCTGCGACCCTCCTGGTTGCAGCTGAGCTGAATGATCGACTCGACGACCATCGTCTCTGACCCGTCCGCTGCCGGGTTATGGGCGAGAAACGGCCGGTCGGCCGTCCCTCAAATCCCATCGACTACCGCAATGGGGCGGTGGCCGAGTTCGCCGAGCGGCTGCGTCAGCTGCGCGAGCGTAAGGGGTTGACAGTCGCGCAGCTGGCGCAGCAGGCGCACATCGCGACCGGGTCGGTCAGCAAGGCAGCTTCCGGGCGAGTTCTGCCTTCGTGGGAGGTCGCCCAAGCCTACCTTGCTGCCTGCGGTGAAGATCCGCGAGCTTGGCGAGCGCAGTGGGAGGCGGCCGGCGGCTTAATCCAAGGGGACAACCACTCCGCCGCTAAGAAGTCGGCGAAGCCTCCAGATCGCATGGTCGAACCGCGCGATCTGGGAGCTCCGCAAGTCGACTCGATCTCGTCCGCGCACGAGTTCCATCTGGCGTTGCTGGAGCTGCGCGTGCGCAGTGGCAACCCTTCCTTGCGTGTGCTCTGCAGCCGGGCCCGAGAGGCAGGGCATGCGCTGGCGCGCAGCACGCTGGCCGACGCGCTCCGAAGAACCGATCGATTGCCTCCACTGGAGATGGTGGAGGCTCTGCTGGCGGCCTACAAAGTCGCCATCCCTGACCGGGAGACCTGGCGGTGGGCCTGGTCGCGCGTGGCTTACCTACGGCAGCGAGACACTGCTGTCCCTGCGGGCCGGTGGTTGGGCGTATGCCCCTATCCTGGATTAGCGGCGTTCGATGCCGACCACGCCGAGGTCTTTTACGGCCGCGAAGAGCTTATCCAGCGTCTCAGCGATCGTCTTCCTACCGCCGCTCTGCTCGCTGTGATCGGCGCATCGGGCACTGGCAAGTCCTCGCTCGTGCATGCTGGTCTGCTGCCGGCCTTGAGCGCAGACAAGCCGCCAGGATCGGCTACTTGGCCTCATGTGACCATGAGGCCTGGATCGACGCCGTTGACAGCGTTGGCGGGCTCCTTGGCCGCGCTGACCGGCGCCAACACAATCGCGGTTCGCGAGGCTCTGGCCGAGGACCCGGCCAGTGCTCAGCATCACGTTCTAGAGGGACTCCACAGCGCCGGAGTTGCTGTCCCCACCGGTGACGACTTTTCCGGAGTGCGCCGTCTGGTGGTGGTGGTCGACCAGTTCGAGGAACTGTTCACCCTCACTGGCGACGAGACCGAACGGCGTACGTTCATCACCGCACTCACCGCAATGGCAGGGACGAATGACGCTGCTGGGCCAGCAGTGGTGATCGTGTCGGTGCGCAGTGACTTCTTCGCCGAGTGCGCGAACTATCCGGCTCTGACCGCGGCACTTGAGAACTCGTTCGTAGTTGGACCGATGACAGACAGCAAACTTCGGCTGGCGATCACCGGCCCGGCGGCTGCGGCTGGTCTCGACCTAGAAGCCGACCTGGTCGAGACGATTATGGACGACCTTCCTACCGGCCCGGGTGTGTTGCCGTTTCTTGCGCACACACTGCGGCAAACCTGGGAACACCGTGAAGGAAACGTCCTGACGCGCCGCGCTTATGTCAAAGCCGGAACGGTAACGGGCGGGATCCAGGCAACTGCCGAAGCAGCCTACGCCGCCTTGACTCCAGCCCAGCAGACTACCGCGCGAGAATTGCTGTTGAGGATGGTAAGCCTCACTTCTGACGGACCGGCTCGGCGTCGTGTTCACCTCGCTGATCTGGAGGGTCTGGCTGCAGCGCGCATCGTGCTAGACGTTTTCACGCATAGGCGACTGATCGTTGTCGATGGCGACACCGCTGAAATCGCTCATGATGCGCTGCTGGTCGCCTGGCCTCGGCTGACGGCCTGGATCTCTGATGATCGGGACCGACTCCGCGCGCTCGGCCGAGTGACCGACGACGCCCAAGCATGGCAGCGAGAGGACCGGGACCCAGCACTGCTATACGCCGGACCGCGCCTCAACACCGTCATCGCCGATCTCGACGAGACCGTCGGCCTTCCACCCGCGGTGCCCGTCTTCCTCCATGCGTCACGCAGACTGCACAGAAGGGCGCAACGCCGACGCCTAGCTCTGATCGCGATCCTGGCGCTTCTCGTCTTGATGGCAGCCCTTGCTGTCAACTTCGCCTTGCGGGAGGGCGAGAGTGCGCAGCGGCAGCGTAAGCTGGCCGAGTCCCGCCAGTTGGCCGCGCAGGCTACCCAGCTCAGATCTCGCGATGTGAACCTCGCCGCCCAACTCGCGTTGGCGGCCTACCGGATCTCACCCACAACCGAAGCACGATCGGCGCTGCTGCAGGCCGCCGCTCAACCCGGCGTTACCCGCATCCCCGGCTCAGGTGGGCCCTTGCAGACCGTGGCATTCACGCGAAACGGCAGGGAAATGGCCACAGGTGGCGCCCAGGGGACGATCCGGTTGTGGAACACCGCCAACCGAGGGCACCCCACTGCGCTTGGACAACCGCTACACGGACACCACGGCACCGTCAACTCCGTCGCGTTCAGTCCTGACGGTCGGCTTTTGGTCAGTGGAGGCGGCGACGGTGTCGTGCGTTTGTGGTCAACGGCCGGTAGCTCGGACCATGTCCTGCCTGGCACGCACGGCGCCGTGTACGCAGTGGCGTTCAGTCCCGACGGGCGCACGGTCGCTGCGGCCAGCGCGGATCAAACAGTGCGCCTGTGGAGTCTCAACGAATCAAACCAGTCCGTCGCGGCCAGTACGTCGCTCACCGGCTTCACTGGGCCGGTGCAGTCGGTGGCATTTAGCCCCGATGGCCGCACCTTGGCCGCTGGCGGCGCCGACGGCACCGTACGGCTGTGGGATCTAGCCGATCGCGCCCACCCGCGATCGTTGAGCGCGCCACTAACCGGTGCTGCCAAATCCGTTCTGTCGGTGGCATTTAGCCCCGATGGCCGCACCTTGGCCGCTGGCGGCGCCGACGGCACCGTACGGCTGTGGGATCTAGCCGATCGCGCCCACCCGCGATCGCTGGGCGCACCGCTGACCGGCGCGCAGGGCTCGGTCACCTCGGTGGCCTTCACTCCCGACGGTCATGGCCTGGCGGCAGCTGGCATGGACGCCCAAGTAAGAATCTGGAACCTCACCACCCACAGAAGCATCACCTCACTGCCCCAGCCAGCACCGGCGACTGCGGTCGTTTTCCTCAGCAACCGGTCCCTCGCCACCAGCGGCGCCGACGGGATGGCTCGGATATGGGACCTGGCCGACCCTCCCGCCGGTAAGGACGGGCGCGAGATCCTCTCCGCCACCTTCAGTTCACGCGACCACATTCTGGCCACTATGTCCGGAGACGGCACAGCGCGGCTTTTGAGTCTGGCTGATCCCCGCCAACCCCCTGCGCTGAAGGGCGTGATCCGGAACACGGCGGGCGCAGGTAAGTCCTCGGGAGCGAGTGCATTGAGTCCGGACGGGCGGTTCTTGGCCGCCGGCGGCAGCAAAGGCGCCGTACAATTGTGGGATGTATCCGCCCCTGATCACCCAAAACGCCTGAACCGTTTGACTGCATCTACCGCGCTAATTGAAGGGATCACGTTCAGTCCCAATGGCAGTCTAATGGCCGTGGCCAGCAGCGACAAAACCGTCTCTCTTTGGGATGTAACCGATCCCCGGAGGCCGATCCGGGCGGCCTTGCTGACCGGCCCGGCAGATTATGTCTACCAGCCAGCCTTCAGCCCAGACGGGCGAACCCTTGCCGCTGGCAGCGCCGACCGCTACTACTACCTGTGGGATGTGACCGACCCTTCCCGCCCGACCGCGCTGAGCCGACAACTCGCTGGTGACTCCTATGTGTTCAGCGTCGTGTTTAGCCCAGACGGCAGGACTCTGGCGACGGCCGGAACTGACAGCAAGGTACGGCTGTGGGATGTCAGTGACCGCCGACTTCCTGCGCTACTTGGAACACCTCTGACTGGCCCTAGCGGCTACATCTATTCAGTCGCATTCGGGCTTGGTGGCCGACAACTGGCGGCATCCGGTGGCGATGGCAGCACCTGGCTCTGGGGCCTTACCCAGCGCCACAAGCCGCGCGCATACGCCTTCCTGACCGGGCCAGTCGGCCCGCAGTTCACCAACACCTTCGACGCCAGGCGCCCCCTGCTGGTCACCGCAGGCCGAGATGCGACCCTGCGGATATGGACCACCGACCCCGAACAAGCCGCCGCCAAGATTTGCGCGACTGCCGGACAACCCATTACACGTTTCGAATGGGATGACCACCTCAATGACCGTCCATACGATCCACCATGCAAATGAACCGCATGAGCGGCACCGGTACAAGGCGCTTGGCTGCCGGACAGGCCCCCGATGGAGCCTCCACCGTGATGGGCAAACACGCGGGCCTGCGAGAAGGTCGAGATCACTCATAGCGTCCGGAATGTGGGAAAATCCTATTCACGAACGTCGTAGCCACCCAGCGGCCGGGGCGATGACCACCGAGCGTCCGTTCCATCCGGCTGCTGGTACTTCGCCTGGTGCGGGAGAACCCAAGTTGGGGCTACCGGCGCGTGCGCGGTGAGTCTGCTGGTGCTCGGCGTCAAATGGTCGCCTCCACCGTCTCTCAAGGACGTCAGCGTCGATCCGGCACCCGAGCGTTCCGCCACCACCTGTGCCGGCTTCCTGTGCTCGCAGGTCGGGCGCTGATTGAGCGAGGCGGACGTCGATGAAATCGGAATCCCGGCGTAGTTGATGTCGATGCGTTGTGAGTGGTCAGCGGGGTACGGCTTTCGATTTATCCGTGAGGGGTTCCGGTTCGTGGTGCGGATTCGATAGGAGAGTGAGGCGGGGCCTGTTGTCCTGTACGCAGAGGTAGGAACGGATGCGTTCGGGGGGTAGGGCGAGTTCGTCTGCGAGGTCGGTCATGGTGAGGCCGTGGTCGGTGGCGATATCGAAGGCGCGTTGCAGCATGATGGGTTGCTCGCTGGGGTGGTTCTGGACGGGGTCGTTACCGAAGGCGCCCTGGGCGTGGAGGTTGTTCCAACGCTGATAGTTGCGGCTGACCGTAGCTCCGGAGATGCGCCCCAGTTCGCGATATCGGTTGATGAGGGACTTGACGGAGACACCCCACTCGTTCTGGAGTTCGGCGAGGGCAGCGAAGTCCACGCGTTGGGGGAGCCGTGGTGTGATGGAGGCGCTCGGGGTGAGGAATTCGGCAGCGAACTGGTTGGCTTCTCGTTCCTGCTGGGTGTCTCCAGGGTGGACGTTGCCGTGTAGGACCAGGTGTCCGAGTTCGTGGGCCGCGCTGAACCGGTAGCGGTGGACGTCGTTGGTGCGTTCGGCGGCCATGGCGATGATGGGTCGTTGTAGATGGGACACCGAGAACGCATCGACGCAGGCGTCCTCTCTCGGGTTGAGCGGGAGGAACGCGATCACGATGCCCTGCGACTCGAGTAACCGGACGAGATAGGGGATCGGGCCGGTCCCCAGGTCCCAGCGGGCGCGAAGCTCCTTGGCCGCGCCGATCGCGTCGGAGGGGAGGACCTCGGACGGTAGTTCCCCGCTGGCGAAGCCGGGCAGGCCCACTGGAGGTAGGTGAACGCGGCGCTCCAGGGCGTGGACGACTTCCCACAGTTCCTCGACATGGGCGACGGCCTTGGTCCGCAGGTGCAGTGGTGTCTTGCGGAGGCTGCGGAAGTGCGCCATCGAGGTATCGAGGTTGACCTTCGGACGTCCTGGTAGGAAGTACCGCAGCGGAACGCCGAAGAGTTCGCTGAGCTTGGACACGAGATCCGGGCGCGGCTTGGTAATCCCTGCCTCGTACTGACCGACCGCAGCAGGAGAGACTCCCAAGTGTTCGGCCACGGCCCGCTTGGTCAGCCCAGCTCGAAGCCGCGCTTGGGTCAGGCGTCCCGGATCGAAGTTCCGGGACGCCTGACCAGGCGTCAGGGCCGACTGAGAGAAGAGTTCCAAGCGGTGATCGTCATTCATCGTTCTGGATGTTAGAGGTCGACCCCTCCGCCTCGGTAGGCGGCGCGGCCGGACGCGTCTTCGGCACGATCGGGATGTCCGGCTCGGCGCCCCGGCCGAACCGCGGGTTGGACGGCTTGGGCCCCGAACCGCGGGGCTGGCTCAGGAAGGTCCCACCGTCCCCGCTCTGCGGAGGGGTGGTGACATCGAGCATCTCGATCCTGCCGTGGTAATCGAGCCGATCACCGTTGAGTTCGGGGTGCCCGACGTAGGCCTGGAGGATCCCGGCCGTTGGGTTGCTGGTGAAGGCCAGCACCGCCACCCTCAGCTCATCCTGCAGTTCGGCGAGTACCTCGGGAAGGGTCGGCGGGTGGGGGTCGTCAAGAAACCTTCGTTTATTGACGACCCCGCACGGTGTCGATTCCCGAAGTCATGTTCACTGGCGACTTGGCGTGATGCGGTTGGTTGCACAGGCCTTCGGGAACTCCTGATTCCCGTACCTCTGTGCACTACCGTCGGTTCGTTCGTACTCGTGTTCACAACGGTGAGGCCGACATGGTTGGGAAAGCCGCGCGAGATCTACGTGGACAACGCGGCGGAGTTCAAGAGCGAGGCGTTGCGGCGGGGTTGTGAGCAGCACGGGATCATCCAGTCTTACCGGCCGCCGGGGCAGCCGCACTTCGGCGGGATCATCGAGCGGCTCATTGGCACGGTGATGCAGATGGTCCACGAGCTGCCGGGCACCACGTTCTCCAATCCGGCTGAGAAGGGCGCCTACGACAGCCGGGCAGCCGCGGCGCTGACGTTGACGGAGCTGCAGCGGTGGCTGGCGCTGGCGGTGGCGGTCTACCACGGCGAGGTTCACGGCACGCTGAAGCAGACCCCGGCCGGGCGCTGGGAGCAGGGCGTCGCCGAGGGTGGCCGGCCCGCGACGGTGGCGAACGAGACGGCGTTCCTGGTGGACTTCCTGCCGGTGGAGCGGCGGACGCTGACCCGCACCGGATTCACCCTCGACCACGTCCAGTACTTCTGCGATGGGCTCAAGCCGTGGATCGCGGCCTTCTGCTCCCACAGGCTGATCGGCGGCCGCGACAACGTCCGGTACGGCACCGGCAGATAAGAGTCGCCGCCCGGGTCCAGCGCCCAGATCCGGGAGATGTCGCGCGGATCCCGCCGCAGCACGATCTTTTCCGCGGTAGATGGCGACGGCTTCCTCCGACACCGGGACCGCCTCGGCCCGCCGACCGGTCTCCGCCAGCAGTGCGGCGTAGTTGTTCAACGACATCGCCAGGTTGGGCAGGTAGGCGTCGCGGTTGAGGCCGGTCAGCTCGCGGCGGAGCCGGACAGCTTCCTCCGACACCGGAACCGCCTCGGCCCGCCGACCGGTCTCCGCCAGCCGCACGGCGTAGTTGTTCAACGACATCGCCAGGTCGGGCAGGTAGACATCGCGGTTGGTGCGGGCGAGGGTGCGGAACAGGTCGGTGAGGATGCCGGTAATGGCCGCGCTGAGGTGGGCCAGGCTGACCGAGGTTTTGGGGAGCAGGGCGCTGGTGCGTCCCGCTTGGGTGGTCAGGGAGTCTGGATCGCGGTCGCCCAGCCGGTGCAGGCCGGCCAGCAGGATGTCGCGGTGAGCGGGGATGGCGGCCAGGAAGGGAGCGGCGGCGGCGAACGGATCGGGATGGGTCGCGATCAGGTCGATGGTCTGCTCGCTGAGCGCGTCACGGAATTGGGGATGAGCGGCGGTGCGCACCAGCGCGAACAACGCCTGCTGGGCGGCGCGCAGGTCATGTACCAGCGCGGCGATCTGGCCGAGCAGCTGTTCGGCGCCCGCTTCGGACGACAGGGCCGTCGGCGGGCCGGTGCTGGGGTCGTCCACGGTGGACAGGATGTCTCCCAGCAGGATCTCGGCGAGCCGGTCAGGCTGGACCTCGCCGACGGCGATGGCCCGGTGCCCGTCTCCTTGGTGCGGGGGCGGCGGGTAGAGCGCGGTCAGCCACTCCACGACGTCGGCGACCCGGTTCGCGCCGGCCAGGGCGCCGATGCCGGCGGCCAGGGCGCTGTCGCACGGCCCCAGCATGATCAGGCCGGCCAGGGCCCGGTTCAGCAGCGTCATGGCGTGCCGTTCGCGGGTTCTGCGAGCGACCGTCGGCGAGAGCACGTCGCGTTCCAGCAGCCCGTTGCCGGCCGCGACCCGGCGGTGGTAGTCGCGTTCATGCTGGGCCAGCTGCTGCTCGGGCCGGCGGCCGGTGTCGCGGTGCGCGGGCACAGCGTGCCCGGTCGCCAGCTGGAGCAGGTCCAGCAGCGCGGTCATCTGCAAGGTCAGCGCGTTCCCGAACTCCGGCGACAGATCCGGTGGCGACTGCGCCAGTTCCCCGGCCAGGACGGGCCACCGCTCGGCCGCGGCATCGGGGACCGCAGGCTCGGGCAACCGCGACAAGCCCGCAGCCAGCCCCCGCACCGCGGCCAGATAGCCCTCCCGCCGCACTCCGGGATCGTCGCCCAGCGGCGGCAGCGTGACCAGCCGCGCCGCCTGGTCGCCGAGCATGTCCTGCAGGTCCTGCCACCACGCCCCGCTCGCCCGGGCCAACAGCAGCACCCGCACCGGCCGGGCCGGCGGCCGCTCCTGCAGGCGGGTCAGCAACGTCTCGACGAACAGCGGGGAGGTTTCGGCGTAGTCGCACACCACCAACACCGGTTCGATACACGCCCGCAACAGTGCCGCCAGCTGCTCGGCGCCGGCCTGCTGCTGGGCGTCACTGGCCGCCCGGGGCGCGGTGACGGTGAAGCCCGCCACCCAGCCGGCCGCGCGGCTGTCGGCGGCGAACCGGCGGGCCAGCCGGGTCTTGCCCTGCCCGCCCTCACCGGTCACCAACCGCACCGACACCCCCGCAGCCCCGCCGCCGACCGCGTCCGCCGGGCCGCCGTCGCGCCAGAGCGCCAGCCCCCGCAGATGGTCGACGCGGCCCTGGAAAGGCACCGCTTCAGCGGCCGCCGCCAGCAGCGACCCCGGCGTCGCCGCCCGCGCCGCCGGTCGTGCCTGCAGCACCTCGGCCAGCTCCACCGGCTCGGGCACCGGCTCGAACCCGCCGTCGGCTGCCACCAGCCGGACGAACTCCGGGTCCTGCAGGCAACGCGTGACAGGGATAGCGCGAAGACGGTTGTGGGACCGTCGATCATCGACGGTCACCACGGCCAGCAACCACGACTCGACGAATACCGCCGCGCCCGACACTCCCACCCACGGCGAGGCCGCCGACGGGTCATCACGGGGACCGTGCGTCTGATTGAGCGCGAACCCGTCCGGGTCGCGTGAGAGCTGGTTGACCTCGCCCGCCAGGGGCTCGATGAACCGGGTCTTGTCGGCATACCGGGCCAGCCGCGGAAACCCCAGGCCGTTGTAGCGCTGCGTCGCGCCGGTCACCAACCGGCCCCACCGCACCGGCGACCACTCCCGCGCCCCCGGCACCGGCGACGCCAGCCGCAGCAACGCCACATCCTGCGACGGGTGCTCCCACAGAAGCCACGCCCCCACCCGCACCGGCTCCGGACCGCCCCCGCCCGCCTCACCAGCGGGCTCGTCGACGGGCTGCCCGATCCGCACCTGCAACTGCGGCCAGATGTCGCACTGCCCGCACCCCTGCGAGGTCCCGGCTCGCTCTGCATGCTCGGCGCAGGCGTTCACCAGCACGTGCCGACAGGTCAGCACCAGGCTGGGCCCGACCAAATAGCCCGTCCCACTGCACTTCACGCTCTGTCCGGCGCCGGCCCGTACATCGGCCAGCCGCCGCACATCGGCTTCCTGCCGCACCTGCTCGGACATCAGTCGTCGAACGACCCCTCATCATCGTCGCCGACCTCGGCGGCGGCCCCGCCCAGCGCCTCGTCCTTGACCTCCAGCTTCAACTTCAACCGATGCGTGTTGCCCTTGCTGACCTTGCCCTCGGCGCCCACCGACAGCACCCCGAACGAAGCCTTGGCCCCACCCTCCTTACGCAACTCGACCAGCAACTCCATCTCCACCTCCGTCACCTTGAACCGCAACTGCTGATCAGCCCCCGCATCCTGCGCCGCCCCCAACTCCACCCGCAGCTGCTCGATCGCCTCCGCCAACCCGATCAACGACATCCACCTCACCCCCGCGCACGACCCGACTTGGAGCCCTCATCCTGCCAAGCCACACCGCCCACCAACCCCGCGATAACCCGGGACCCCAGACCAGACCCGGCCACCCCAAGAACTCGCAGCAGCCACACAAAACGGTCGCGAAGGCACGGCTCAACGGCCATGCACAAGACACCGACATCCACACAGCCGATCTCAACCAAGACCGCACTCCCGGAACCCGTCTCGTCCCGAACCACCAGCGCGCTACTGAGGCCAGAGCTCGACCCCAGCACGGTCCGTGCAGAGCACTACGAACATCCGTGCAGACGACTTCGAGAACCGACAGATGGACTACCTGCGGCCCGGTGACACTCTGGTGGTGCCGTCCCTGGACCGGCTCAGCCGGTCGCTGAAGGACCTGATCGAGATCGTCGCCGAGCTGCGGCTGCGCGGCGTCGGGTTCGCCTCGCTGCGCGAGGCGCTCGACACCACCACCCCGGGCGGCCGACTAGTGTTCCACGTGTTCGCCGCCCTGGCCGAGTTCATCCGCGAACTCATCGTGGAAGGCACCCACGAAGGGGTGGGGGCCGCCCGCGCCCGCGGAGTGCGGCTGGGCCGCCCGCCGGCGATGGACGCCGAGCAGATCCGCCAAGCCCGCGCGCTGCTCACCCGGCCCGAGGAGTCGATCTCCTCCATCGCCCGGCTGCTGGGCATCTCCCGCGCCACGCTCTACAAGTACCTCCCCGAGGCCAAGGCCCGCCCCCGCGCCATCGAGCTGCCCGCCGATGACGCCGAGACCGCCACACCAGTCGCCTTTCCAGCCATCCCGCTCGGGACCGATCGCACCGGCGCTGAGGCCTTCGCCGAATCCAGCGACCTCACCAGTGACCTCGATGAGGACGTCGGCGACCTGGTCGACGACGAGGCCGCGGCCGCCGAGACGAGCCGGGACGAGCAGTCGGCGGCCGGGCCGATGCCGGTTGGTGCGCTGCGCGCGGTGACGGGACTCGACGAGGGCTGGGCCACCGACGACGATGACGTGCTGTGGTGGCGCGGCACGACCCGAGTCGGCGGAGTGGTGAAGGCGTGGCCGGGCAGCGGCTGGCAAGCCCGGCACATCACCGACCGCAACGTCACCGCCGGCGCCGGGCCCAAGAACCGCTACCCCTCCAGGGTCAAGGCGCTGCGCGCACTGGCCGCCGAGTCCGAACGCGCACTTCGCGAACGCACCCCGCACACCGACACCGGCGTGGACGGGCTGCCCGACGCGTGGCGCCTCACCCAGACCCTCACCGAGCACGACGAGCACCACTGGAGGCTGATGGCCCCGGACGGCGAGATCGCCGGGACCATCACCCGCCTCACCTACGGCGCACGCACCGAATGGCGCGCCGACGCTGGCGACCCCGCCCAGCGCACCCGCATCCAGATGCCGATGACCGCCGTCACCCCCGACACCGACGACCCCGATCGCGGCTCTGACTTCGACCTGTGGCGCACCCGCACCGCCGCCGCCCGCGCCCTGGCCGCCTGGCACGATCCCAACCTGCCTCACTGACCGGCCCGCCCAAAGTGCTCCGTCCGCCCGGCGCCAG
Source organism: Actinomadura fibrosa (assembly GCF_900659615.1). GTDB lineage: Bacteria > Actinomycetota > Actinomycetes > Streptosporangiales > Streptosporangiaceae > Spirillospora > Spirillospora fibrosa. Next base: position 21,942 of record NZ_CAACUY010000007.1, read on the forward strand.
GAGCAAGCACTACTCGCCTCGGCCGAGGGATTCGGATGTGTCGCCGTGCGGCAATCACCCCTCGCACAGCAGGAAGGGCCCCGAAAGTACGAGGGGGCCGATCCGCCAGAACCCGGTCGGGAGCGAGGCGCTCAGGGTGGCCGACCTGTGCGTCGCCGGCGGCCGACGGGGTGGACGCGAGTGTCCTATCATCGCGGTATGGACGACGCAGTGCGCATCGACGGTGAGGAGATCACCGCGGCGATCCGTGACGCCCACAGCGGCCACCCGAAGCTCGTACGCGACCACGAGGGCAACGAGGGCGTCGTCATCTCCCCCGCCGCGTACAAGGAGCTGGAGGAGTTGCGGCTGCTCGCCCAGCGACGCCAGGCATACGACGGGATCAACCAGATCGACGCCGGCGAAGTCCCGCTCCGCGTGTTCACCGACCCTGCCGAGATGATCGCCGCCGCCGACGCCGACCGCGCAGCGCAGCGGGTCCGCGGCGCCGACTGATGCCCCAGTCCGTCCGCTGGCTGCCCACCGCCTGGGCGCAGCTTCTCGCGCTGCCCGACGCGCTCTACAAGGAGGGTCTCGCGGCCGCCGCCGGGCTGATGGTCGACCCGTTTCCGGACGATGCCGTCCCGGACGAGGAGATCCCCGACACCTTCCGCCTGCACCGGGGCATGGTGCGGATCTTCTACCGTGTCGTGCAGGACGACGTCGACGTGGTCGGGATCTGGCCGAATAGCTGACCAGGTACGCTCCGCGTCGTGCCCACGACAAGAACGGACCCGCCGGTGGCCACCCGCTTGGTCTCCGAGGTGCGCGGAGACTCCCTTCGGCCTGTGGAGCCGTCCGCGCACTACGAGGACATCCCCGGATCCGGATGGACGCGCAGGGCGTGGTGGGGCCGTGGGAGCCGCCGCCCCCGAGCGAGCCGTAGGTCAGGATCACCCGGCTGTGCTCACCCGAGCGGGGCTGACCCCCACCTCCCTGGCGATCTCGTTGTAGAACAGGTCCTGGTTGATGAGGTCCCGCACTGCCTCGCGTCGGATTTGGGACAACTCCGCCATGTCCTTCTGAACTTGGGAGATCAACTCGGAGGAGCGGAACCTTTGGCCCGGATGACTGAGTCTTTTTCCCCTGCCAGTCTCTGGATCTTTTCTGACGGGCTCGTTATCTCTTCCACGCTGTCTCCAACTTCCCTAGAGTAATCCGAGTCGGGGCAGCCGGTGGCGCACATCCTCCGAGGTGTCGTGCCGCATGGCTGGCCCGCTGGAACCTCAGGCGCATCATCTAGGATCGGTCGCCACCCGTTCCTTGCTTAGCTTTCGGCGGGTGCGCATCGAGGCGATCCCGGAGCCACGGCACCGCCTGGGTGGACGTCCATGCCAGGCCGATGAGCGCTAGCAGTCCGGATCCGACGCTCTGACCGAGCAGGTCCGCGACGATCCAAGCGATCGTGCAGGTGACGACGGACCATGTCCGCTTGTTCGACCGGAGGACCCAGCGGACCGCCTGCAGCCCAACATCGCGCCAGAGCCACCCAAGGCGGCTGATTAGGCCGGCCTTCACCTGTCCGCATCCGGCTAGCAGTACGGCTCGACGCCCCTCACTGCGGAGGACAAGAAGATGTTCCCGCCACTCATCGGATCGCCCCGGCTCAACGGCCAAGAGAGCGCCGAGTTGGCACAACAGGCCTGCCCCCGCCAATCCCTGCGCTCGTCGCGGTCCTAGCCTGACCTGTACTCGTGTTTCGACGGCAACCGACAACAACGCGCCCAGCGGAAAGAGGAGCGAGGGAAGACCACCAAGGAAACCGCCCGTGAAATGAAAGCCGTTCAGGACAAAGAACGGCGCCCCTGCAAGAGCGATGATCGTTCCGCCGTGAACACACCACTTTTCCCAACGGGCCGCCTTGCTCATCGCAGAAGCGATGTTGTCGCGGTCATAGCGTTCGAGGATGCGCGTGCGGAACTCGCCCCGACTCATGTTGCGAACCTTCGCGCAACGAGGTTCGGCCTGGCGGCGAACGCTTCAAGGATGCCCGCCCTGCCCTCACCCGTCAGGACGTAGTACCTACGACGTGCACCAGGAGTGTCGCTGTCATCCCAGTGGGATTTGGCCCAGCCGATGCGCTCCAGCTTGGCCAAGATCGGGTATGCGGTTCCTGTGCCGAGGCCACTCCTGCGAACGACGTCGAGCCCATACACGGCCCTATCGTCATCCCCATCGGCGTCCATCAGCACCTCCAACACCTTGATCGTGCTGGCGGTCATCCTGATTGGTGCCATGTCTTAGACGATATCAGTCGTCCACGAGATATGTCGAGTTAGGTGGCGCAGGCCAGCTGCGCGGGTGGTGGCGGGTCACCGGGTGCGGGCATGGTGGTGGTGTGCCGGTGACCGATGGGCGTTGTTTGTCCGAGTTGCGGAGTGCGTCTGCCTGGGTGGATGCGGCGGGACGCGAGGTTTTGCAGCGGTCGTGGTTGACGGGGCGGCGCGATCTGCCGTGTGGCCCTGCGGAAGGGGGAATGCCTGTACCGGCTGGTCACCCCAGATCTAACAGGTCCTCCCAGCGCCACCAGTCGGCGGGATGTCCCTCCGGTTCCCGCCCGAATCGGTACCGCTCCCTATGATCAGCGAACTGCAGAAACTGATCGAACATGCCGGCAGCCGGCAACCGGTCGGCCAGTGCGGTCACCTGGTCACCGGCCCCGGCCTCCCGCAACCCGCGCAGCAGGACGGCGACGCCGCCCAGGTCGTCGAGAGCGGCGTGGGCGGCGGGATTGCGGGCCAGCAGTGCGGTCACCTGGTCGTCGGCCCCGGCCGCCCGCAACCGGTCCAGCAGGGCGGCGAGGCCGAACGGGTCGTCGAGAGCGGCGTGGGCAGTGGCCCGGTCGGCCAGTGCGGTCACCTGGTCGTCGGCCCCGGCCGCCCGCAACCCGGGCAGCAGGACGGCGACGCCGCGCGGGTCGTCGAGAGCGGCGTGGGCAGTGGCCCGGTCGGCCAGTGCGGTCACCTGGTCGTCGGCCCCGGCCTCCCGCAACCCGCGCAGCAGGACGGCGACGCCGCGCGGGTCGTCGAGAGCGGCGTGTGCGGCGGGATTGCGGGCCAGCAGCGCGGTCACCTGGTCACCGGCCCCGGCCGCCCGCAACCGGTCCAGCAGGACGGCGACGCCGCGCGGGTCGTCGAGAGCGACCTGGGCTGCGGCCCGGTCGGCCAGTGCGGTCACCTGGTCGTCGGCCCCGGCCGCCCGCAACCGGTCCAGCAGGGCGGCGACGCCGGCCGGGTCGTCGAGAGCGGCGTGGGCAGTGGCCCGGTCGGCCAGTGCGGTCACCTGGTCACCGGCCCCGGCCTCCCGCAACCCGCCCAACAGGGCGGCGACGCCGTACGGGTTGTCGAGGGCGATGTGGGCGGCGGCGTGGGCGGCGGGTCGATGGTCGGTGGGGTGGAGTCGGTGCAGGTGGGCGACGAGTGATCGAGCAGCCCACGGGTCGCCGTGGGTGGTGGCGTTCTTGTGTAGCTGGGTGGCGTCGCGGTACAGGCCGCGGTTCCAAGCGGCATCGCCGAGAGCACGCTGGTCAGAGGGGTGGGCGTGAGCGGCTGCTGCCTCCCAGAAACCGATCGGTGGGATCTGGTCGGCGCGGGTTGCGCGGCCGTGCTGGTCGAGGTAGTCGGCCAGCTGGTACACCGGCCCACCGTCGTGGCCTGATGCGTGGGGTGTGTGGCGCCTGCGGCCGCGGTGGGGACGTTCGGCGCGGATGCGGGTGACCGGCCCCCGGGCTCCTTTGCAGGGTTGGGCGGTGTAGGCCAGTGCGCGTTCCAGCCAGTCCTCGCCCAGCTGGTCGTACTGGGTGGCGGTCAGGTAGGCCGGTACGGCTTCCTCTAGCAGCGACAACGGCAGGGCGTTGCGGTGTCCCATCCGGCGAGCGTCCATCGCCGCCCAGATCATCGCCTTGGCCGCCGGCTCCGCGGCGGTGAACCGGGCCAGGAGCTCCGGTCCGCCGGCCAGGTACTGGGTGATCTGCCCGTCCTCGGCGTGCTCGATCGCCTCGGCCAGCCGCGGGTCGGTGGTGGCGGCCTGCCGCAGGACGGCCGGGTCGGTGCCGGTGAAGGTTTCGGGCACCTCGATGATCGTGCCGTCCAGCAGTTGCCGCACCTGTGACTCGGGCCGCCGGGTCAGGTCGGTGTGATGCTCGGGCCACAGCGTGCCCAGCACCAGCACCGGGGCCCGCGCCCGGTCGGCCAGCAGGGTGCGCAGCCCGGCGGCGACCCGCTCGCCGGCCTCCCCGCCGCCCAGGTAGTCCTGGGTTTCGTTTAACCACACCACGGTGCGTGGCCCGACCCGGTCCAGGTCCTGCAGGGCCGCCTGCGGGCGGGTCGGGTCGAAGGGGTGCCACAGCCGCCACCCGCCCGCCTTGCGCAGTGGCTCCAGGGCCTGCCAGCAGGCGCGGGTCTTGCCCGCCGACGACCCCGCCACCAGCACCGTCATCATGCTGGCACCCTCGGCGGCCCGCTGGACGACCGCGGCGAGCTGCTGGTCGTGAGGCCGGGGTAGATAGGGCGGCAACGGTGGGAGGGTGCCCGCCTGCTCCGCGGCGATCGGCCGGTGCACCTCCAGCACGAACGGGTCGCTCGCCTCGCCCAGTGGCACACCCACCGCCGAGCTCATCCGCGCGGCGACCCACAGGTCCCGGGCCCGTTGCGCCGCGTCATGGCTGTCCCACGTGGTGGTGGCGCGGGCCAGCACGGTGACCACCGCGACGACATCGGCCTGCGAAGGCGGCAGTGCGGTGTCTCGGATGATCCGGTGGATCGTGTCCTTCTCCGGAGCCCCCGGCAGATCATCGTCGGCGGCGACCACGGCGGCCATCGTCTCCAGAGAAGGAGCCCCGGCCTCCACATACAGCTCATAGATCAACGCTTTGAGATCCTGCAGCGGCCCCGGCGGGACCTGGGGACGCGCGATCAGGCGCGGTCTCCTGGTGACCGGCCGGCCTTTGTCGTCGCCACTCATCGCAGACCATCATCACGCCACCTGGCCACCGCGTGTGCTGAAATGCCCACACGCCAGGGCGTAGCGGCGTACTCATCGCAACTCGGCACCGGGCTCCAAGGCGGTCACACGCTGGATATCAGCCGGCCGGCACACACCCCCGACCTGATACGCGGAGACACGCGATGGCGCACACACCCGCTCTGACCCGCACCGAACGGCTCCTCCTGGCCGCAGCCGTCCTCCGCGGCACGCTCGCTGGAGCCGCCCACGCGATCACCAGCTGGCTGCTCGACCACATCACCAACTAACCCCAAGCGGCGGGCCCGGCTCACCGCGCACCGGCCGGGCCCGCCTCGGACCCACCACTCACCCCGGCGCGGGGGCAGTGCAGAGGGCTTCAGAGATTCGTGCAGACGACTTCGGAAAACGACAGCTGGGGCCTTCGCCGAAGTCAGTGACCTCGCCCGTGACCTCGTCGAGGAGGACGTCGACGACCTGGCCGGCGGGCTGCACCCGTTGGGGCGAACCGGGAGGCCCGCGCCTTGGCAGCCTGGCACGACCCCAAACCCGCCCTGCAGTTGACTTGCCCCGCCCCGGGTCTGCGGGATGACTGGCCAGTGGCGTTGCTGCGTCAGGACGGCGGCCGGTCCTGTTCCTGGCTTCTGGCTCGTCTATTGCGGAGCCGGTGGGCGGCTTGACGGCATTTGCCAGCGCAGAACGTTGGGGGGCGCCCCTTGGGAGCAGGCTGGAAGCGACGTCGGCAGAAGCCGCACCGGATGATTCCGAGCTGTTCGTCTGGGGGAACGACAGTCCGCTTGCGGACGTCGATGACGTCGAAGTACCGGTCTTCGTAGTCCTCATCGTCACGGCCGTCATCCACCATCATGATGGGCCAGTCCGTGAAATCGTCGTATGCCGTGAGAAGCAGATGCTCGGCGTGTCCGCGGCTGACTCCGAACAGCCGGGCGATCTCGGACAGCGTCTTGGGTTCACCGTCAGCGAGACCGTATCGAGCCATGAGGACTTCCCTTTCGAGCTGAGGCATGCTCTCAAGGGCCTTCCATAGAAGGTGATCTTCATGGACGGCCAGGCGGGGCGTCGGGTCGCGGAACTCGCCGCGGCGGCGCCGGCTCATTGTGTCCCCCCTTCGCTGCGAGGTGTCTGGTCGCCATCTTGCGGCGGCTGCACTGCCGACGCCGCAGGATCGGCAAGTTGGTTGGGCACCGGCCGAGGCAGCTCGTCCGATCGTGCTGTACGGGCAAGCCACGGCGCGAGGGCGTGGAGGACTTTGTGCAGGTCACGTGCGTCGGTCTTGTTTATCGCCGCCTTGGCGATCAGGTAGCGCATGGCTTCGGTGACCATGCGGATGATCAACCATGCGCCGAGTCCAAGCACCGGCCACCAAGAAGGTAGTAGGGGCGACTCTGGGCTTTCGAGGGGCATCGTGTCTCTCTCCCAGGGAACGAAAAACGGCCCCACCATCTGGTGGGACCGTCTGAGGTGGGGCGATCGAAACGACAAACAAAAAAGCCCTCGACTCCCGCAAGGGAATCAAGGGCTCCTGTCGTCGGGGCACACTACGGCCCGATCTGAGTGCGATCGTAGCATACTGCGACCCACGTTTAGCCTGGTCAGAGCCTCATGTCCACTGACGCGCTTTTCGTAACGCACTTCCCCAGGTCAATAGGCTGATCTGCCTCTTGGACGAGGCGCGACAAGGTCGTCTCCCTCACCGGACGGGGGTCCCTGCCTGTGAGCCCGATCCCCGTCCGACAGTCCCCAACGAACTCGTGACCGAGGGCACGACACTGAGCGTCGTGAAGAAGACGTTCATCTCGCCAAGGGCCTCGCCAGAAGATCAGCCGATCCACACCAGGTCGTAGACGCGGACGAGGCCTGCGTCTTCATCAACGATGAAGGTGACGAATCCGGCCTCGCCGAGTTCGGCCATCCGCTCGTGTGGGTCTTTGCCGGTCGGGAGGCTGATCACCCGGTCGAAGGGGTCTTCGCAGACCCGCACCATTAGGCGGACGAGCAGATCGAGGGCTTCGGGGGGAAGCCCCTGCATCCGGCGTAGGACTCCGCCGTCTAGCCAGGGCCGGTAGCTCACGCGGTGCGAAAGCGCTTGACCGCGTCGTCCAGGAGCATCCCCTCACCGGTGCCGGCGCGGGCGCGTTCGCGCGCATGGTAGTGACCGGGCCGGTTGGTGGCGATTGCCATGAGGCTCCACAGCCGCAGCGTTCGGCGCAGGTTCTTCCACCCGGCCGGGTCGCGGGCATCCGCGAGGGCCGCCCGGTAGGCGTCGAGGAAGGCTCCGCGCTCACGCTCCGGAAGATCGTTCAGGATCCGCTCCGGGTCGAGCGGGTCGTCTTCCTCGATCGGTTGTGCAGTCACCCTGCCATCGTAGGCCCGTCTACCGGAGACGCCACCCGCCGCAAACGAGAGCGGGGGAGGGAACTGGACGGCGCGGGTCACAACGGCCGGTGATCGGCTCCGGTCATGCGGTGCTGCGTGACCGAGAGGCGGGCGAAATGGCGTGTTGATCGGAGTCGCCGGGTGGCGGTGGGGTGGTGGCGCGGATGGCGTGGATCACCTGGACCAGGCGTTCTGATCGGCCGGGGTCGTTGAGCACCCAGCACAGCGCGGCCAGCGGCACGCCGAGCATCGCGGCCAGCCCGGCCGCGGCAGGGCCGCCCGCCATCGCCATGGCCGACGCCAGCACCGACATCATGCTCACCGCTGCGGCCAGTTTCGCCGCGGCCTTGGCGGGCGGCCTCATGACAGCGCCCGCCGGGCACGAGGGCGGGTGAGTTCGCGGCGCAGCAGCGGAGCGCGGACGAGCAGCCGGACGGCATGGCGGACCTGGCGCCAGCGGCCAGCGTCGGCCGCGGCCAGCTCCCACAGCTCGCTGCGGAACTCCTCGGCGTACCGGGGCCGGTCGGCGGACGGCAGCATCCGCACCGCCCACCCCGCCGCCCGCACCGCCGTGCTCGCCAGCAGCGCGCCCGCCCGTTTCCCCGATCGGCCGACAGCTGCGTTCGTGACCGACGGCAGAGCCTCCTGCACTTCCGCCAGCCGCTCACGCGCTTGCGCCACCGCCCTAGTCAACTTACCAAGGCAGACGTGGACGAGGTCGAGGTCGAGGTCGAGGCTGAGGGCGCGGTCAAGGTCGCGGACGAGGACGCGAAAGCGGACGCGGGCGAGGGAGCGGACGAGAGCGCGAGAAAGGCCGCGGTTGAGCTTGAAGGCGCGGTCGAGGTCGCGGTGAAGAGCGTGGTCGAGGTCGAGGGCGCGGACGAAATCGCGGACGAGATCGCTGACGAGGTCGAGGTCGAGGTCGAAGTCGACGACGTGGGAGCGGACGAGATCGCGGTCAAGGTCGCGGGCGCGGGCGAGGATGCGGTCAAGATCGCGGTCGAGGTTGCGGACGCGGACGAGGATGCGGTCAAGATACGTGAGGAGGTGATCGGACTGAGTCAGTGCGGCGGCGGGGTCGGGGGGCGGGGTGGTCATGCGGTGCCGCCCGCCGGGCGGGGTCGGAGTACTGGCAGGTCGGTGACCTGGGTGCGGGCTTGGGCCAGGGCGATTCGGGCGCGCTCGGCGCCGTCGTTGGTCAGGTGGTAGTAGCGGCGGCGGGGCCGGCCCTGCTGGGCGGGGTCGACCTCCTCCCAGCGCGACTCCAGCCAGCCCAGTCCCTCCAGCCGGGCGAGGATGGGGTGCACCGTGCCCGAGGGCAGTCCCGCCTGCTGGCCGATCTGCAACCCGTAGAACTCGTGCGTCGGCTCCGCCAGCAGCGCCCGCAGCACCAGCTGCGTCGGCAACGTCATCCGGGGCCCGGAGGCCTCCCGCTTGCGCCTAACCATGCAATAACTCTACCTAGCCCCTAGGTAGAGAACAAGTGGTCATGGTTCCCTGGGCGCATGTTGGGCCGCCCACGCCGCCAGGGCGGCCTTGGCCTCGGTCTGGTTCGGCGGGTCGAGGTACCTCAGCACCAGGACGCGGCGGGCGCCCTGGTCCAGCAGGGCTTGGGCGCGGTGCTGGCCGTTGACGTAGCCGCGACCATCGCGCTCCACGATGATCGGGTCCATCACCAGCGCTCCGATCGCTTCGCGCTGCCATGCGGGTAGCGCTTGGATCTTGGCGGCGAGCGTGATCACTCGGCCGGCGAGCTCGTCGGCGGGGACGTCCTCGGCTTCGGCCTGGCGCACGAGGGCGGCGGCGTGGCGGGTGGCGGCCGCCCAGTCTCCGCCGTGATACCAGCAGCAGCTCCGCGCAGTGCGGTCCGGGCGGACCTGGCGGAGCAGGCGGCGGCTCCAGCTGATTCCTTGCGGCATGCAGGCGTTCTGGCGGAATGGGTGCGGACGTGGCAGGCGCGCCGCCCAGATCAGCCGGAACTGCTCCACCGGCTCCGGTTCGGTCGGCCGTGGCGCGTAGCCCTCGCCGCGGCTGCGGTCGACCGGGGCGCCGACCAGGCGGGCGAGTGCCGCGTCGGTGATGCGCGACCATGCCGGTTCGGTCCCGGTGTAGGGGGTGGCGTCCTTGAAGGTCACCAGGTTGAAGGAGTCGAAGCGGCCGCTGGGCAGGATCTGCCGCTGGATCCAGATAGGTGGGCGCTGCTCGTCGGGGCAGGTCTGACGCCAGGCGGCGGTGAAGTACTTCTCCGCCGCGTTCGTCAGGGACGGGCCTTCGCCGGTGGCCTGGATGGCGACCATCACCGGCAGCGCGTCCGGGGCGGTGAAGACCTGCAGGCGGAACGTGGCGGGGAGCGCGAAGCCGGTCGCCACGCTGAACATGTGGTCGTCGACGACCCGCTCGCGTGCTGCCGCATGGTCGCGTAGCAGCGCCTCTACCGGATGCACGGGGCAGCTCCTGCCTTCCCGAAACGGGGGGATGACCCGGGCCGGACACCACCAGAGTGTCTCAGACAGCCGCCCCGGCGCCTCCTGCCCAGCGTCGCGTTGTGCCCTTGTGGTGGCTAGGACTGTTCGGTGGCGGGGGCTCGGCGAAGCAGGAGCCGCAGGAGGTGCCCGTCGGCCAGGAGGGTGGTGAGGGTGTCGGCGTAGTCGGTGAGGAGAGCCGCGGTGGTGAGCAGGTCGGGGTCGCCGGTGGTGCGGCGCCGGGGCGGGGTGGCGGCCTGGTGGGCGGTGCGGAGTTTGGCGTCCAGATCGGGCAGACCGGTAGCCGGTGATGGCGGTGGGGCCCACGGCCAGTCGGCGTCGGCGGGCGGCTGGGTGCGCAGGGCCCGGTCCGGGTCGTGGCCGGTGACGGCGGCGTCGAGGACGGCGGCGGCGGTGTGGGCGTAGTGCAGGCAGGCGTCGCGGTAGGGGGTGTGGGCGTCGGCGGTGTGGTCGGCCAGGACGGCGGCGTAGCCGGTGAGGGCGTCGCGGATCGCGCCGTTGTAGCGGGCGGTTGCGCGGTCGATCGCGGCCTGGGTGTGCCTGGCGGCCCGGTGGAGGCGCTCCAGGCTGGAGGCCAGGTCGGCGGGGGCGGTGCCGGCAGGTGGCAGGTGGGGGAGTTCGATCGGGGGCGGCGGTGCGGCGGCGGGTGAGGAGAGCGCGTCGGCCGCTGCGGGGAGGGCGGTGATCAGGTCGCGGAGCTGCTGGCACTGGTGGCGCAGGCGGGCGAGGGTTTCGTCGACGTGCGGTGGCCACGCCACGGTGGCGGCATCGGGGTGGGGGGCGTTGACGTCGGGGTAGGCGCGGGCGTAGGTGTGCCAGTTGCGGCGGTAGTGGTCGGCTCCGGCGTCGGTGAGCAGCATGGCGCGCCGGAGGCGGTACTGGTCGAGGCGGTAGGGGGTGTCGGCGACGCGGACGAGGGGGTTGGGGTCTGCGTGCAGGAGCCGGTCCCAGGCGCCAGAGTCGCTGGCGGGGTAGGCGTCGGGGTGGGCTTGCCAGACCGAGACGAGCATCTCCCACAGACCTTCGCTGAGCAGGTCTTTGGTGCCGGTGTGGGCGGGGTCGACGCCGCCGGCGCGGGCGACCTTGCGGCCCGCGGTGGTGAGCTTGATGTCCCGGCCTTGGGTGCCGCAGGGGCGCACCTCGATGAGACCGTGGTCGTCCAGGGCGGTGAACGCGGCGAGGGCCGCGGCGTGGTTCAGGCCGTGCGCACGGAGCTGGGCGGCGAGGCTGTCGGCGGGCGGGGTGCGGACGGGCCGGTAGGGACGCCAGCGCCAGACCGACGCCTTCTCGGTGCGGCCCCCGGTGGTCCAGGCCCCGCGCTGTTCGGCCTCGGCGGCCTGGTCGGCCCGGTAGATCACCGTCAGGCAGGTGGCGTGCTGTGCGGGGAGGGCCTGCCAGGTGGCGAGGGCCTGCTGCTGGGCCTTCGTCATGGGCGTTCACTCCTGGAGGTGCGGCGGTGTAGACGGCCGGGAACAGCGGCTGAGGGTCAGCGGAACTCGGAGGCGGAACTCAGAGGCGGAACTCAGAGGCGGAACAGGGCGCGGGCGTCGCTGGGATCGGTGAGATCGTCGATGGTGTGGACGGTGTCGCTGATGGCCGTCAGCTCCGGGCTGGGTTGGCCGGCGATCGCGACGCCGAACACCCGGAAGCCGAGCTCGGCTTTGCGCGCCCGGAAGGTCTTCAGCCAGGCGGTGTGGCCGTGGTGTTCACCGTCGGTGAGGAAGACGACGTCGGCGGCGCCGTCCTGGCGCGGGTGGTGCCGGGCGTCGGCGATGAGGGTCAGGGCGTTGTGCAGCGGTGGCCAGTAGTCGGTGCCGCCCTCGGCCTTCCAGGCTCCGGCGAGCGCGAGGATCTCATCAGGCGCGGGAGGTCGGCCGGCGGGGAAGTGGTGGGTGCTGTCGATGTCGACGGAGAACCGCACGACGGTGACCTGGCGCGGCGGGACGGCGTTGGCGGTGTGATCCAGCAGAACCAGCGTGACGGCCTTGGCCCATGTCTCCCGGGTCGGGTCGACGGCCGACGCTGCTTGGGAGGCGTGGTGGCCAGCGACGGTTTCCCACATGGAGGGAGAGGCGTCCAGGCAGATGATCAGGGGGCCGCGGCCGAGGTGTTCCTCGCCGCGCGTTTCGTAGGACAGCAGGCGTCCCTCGGCGAGGCGGGCCAGGAACACCGGGCGCAGCGCCGGGACGCCGAGGGCGGCGATTTCGGAGGGATGGCGCGGGCGATGTCGCTGCCCAGGGTGGTGCCGACGAGTTCCCCGTGCCCGCCAATGATCTTCTGGGCGGCTTCGGCGTGGGCGAAGGCCCGGAAGCGTCCGATGAGGTCGGCGAACTCGCTCATCCGGTTGCCGCGCAGCCGCTCGGCCAGTACTGCCCGGTCAGCGGCGTCCATGCGCCGCAGCTGGTCGGCGCCGATGCCCCACACATCCAGCAGCCGCTGCTGGGCCTCCAGCCGGTCGACCGCTTCCGTCACCAAGGTCCAGACGCCCCGGGCGAGGCCGCTGCGGGCGGCCTGGTCCAGGGCGCGGTCGGCGGCGGCCGCCGCGGCGGCGGCGAGGGTGTCGGCGTTCTCAGCGGCGGTGATGGCGGCCTGAGCCGCCGCCAGGGCATCGGCGGGAAGGTGGTCGTGGTCGTCGGTGCTGTCGGCGGCCTCCCAGACCGCGTGCAGGACCTGGTCGGCGGCGCGAGCGGCAGCGGCGTGAGCGCGGTCGGCCTGGGCGGCGTCCTGCTGGGCGGCGGTCGCCGCCCACAGCAGGTCGTCCAGGCGGACAAACTGGCCGGTCAGGGCGTGCGCGGCCATGAAGGCGTCGCCGACGGTGGCGGCGCGCAGGCGCATGAACTGCGGGCAGCCCAGCAGCGACGCGACAATCTGGTGGTTGACCCACCGCGACGGCGTCACCCGGTCCCGGTCGAGCTGGACGGGCGTGTCCTGGAACAGGACGGTCCACAGGTCGGCGATCAGGTCGTCTGCGTAGTCGTGCTCGGCCGCCAGGTCCTCGATCAGGTCACCGACCTCCTCCAGATTGGCGCGGATGTCGGCCCACTCCATCCGGTCCCAGACGTCGGCGACGACCGTGCGCTGCGCGGCAGCGCGACGGGTGCCAGCGGTCCAGCGCGCGGCACGTGCCACCAGGTCAGCCAGCGACACCACCTCCAAGCCGCCGCCGACGGGCTTAGAGTCCCCGGTCGAGTTGCCGGTCGAGCTGTCAGGCGTCGTCACGAAGCACCTCCTTGAGGGCCGCGGGTGAGGAGCGGAAGCCGGGCGGTCAGATAGAGCGTCACGCCGAGTCCGTTGCGGCGCGGCACGGCCCTGCTGCTCCGTTGGACGATCAGGACCTTCGCAAGGCGGTCGGCGACGGCGGGACAGGCCACCGAATCGGCGACGATCCTGATCCGCAAAGGCCCGCAATCAAGGTCGGCCGTCCGGTCGGCCGCCGGTGCCGCAGTTACACCGGTGTCGGCCTCCCCGGCCCCGTCGGCCTTCCGTCGTTTCGCTTGCCGTCTCCTTCGGCGGGCTGGAGGACGGGGTCCGGCCCGTACAGGTAGACGGCCACCCCGCCGGGGCGCGGGAAGGGGCCGCCCTGGTCCTCGACGTCGACGACTGGGTTCGTCCGCGTCCTCGCAGGTATATGCGTGCAGGGCGTGGATGCAGGCGAGCGTCCACTCCTGGTGGGGGCGCATTTGCCGTGGGTGCGGTGTGACTTGCCGTGGGCATACCAGTCTGACCGTGATTCTCCGGCAGGCCAGCCTAGGAGGCCGTCGAGGAAGTCGACGTCTTGTTGCTGCGGCAGCTCAGCACGGTCGCGCTGCTGCTTGATCTGTATGTACTTGGTGAGCGCTTCGGCCTCGAAGCCTGCCTGGTGCACCGTGAGCAGCATGGAAGCCGACGAGCATGCCGAGGGTGTCTTGGGTATCGGTGAGCCGATAGAGCAGCATCCGAGGCCATCCCTAATCGGTGGGCGCGTGGCTGTAGTAGAGAACTTCCCACAAGGTCCCGACGGTCTCGGCGACCAGGCGCGCGGTCACGGTCTGGAGTTCGTTCTCCACGACCGCGACGCTAATTAGAGGCGCGCAGCCGCCTCGCCGCAGGACTTGGGAAGATGGTGGCCGAACGCGGACGCAGGTCGTGGGCGCGGCCGCTGCGCAGCGGGACCGGGCGCGGCGCGCGGTAGGCCGCTGCCGGCACGACTTGGAGTACCAGGAGGATGGGCGTCCCGTGCGGTCGGTCCGGGCCGGGAGCGGGACCGCTGCAGGGGCTCACTTAGTCCGGTGTAGAAGGCGTGCAGCAGGCCGGTCACCCCTACGCCGACTCCTAAGGGCATCCCGGCCGCCGGGAGAAGAAGTGCCAGCGCGGTGCTCGCGGCACCAGCGGTCCCGATCGCGATCCAGATGAGCACCGCGCACGGGATGAAGATTCCCGAGACGGCCTGCAGCGCGTCCATGGCTGCGGCGAGGTCGTCGGCTGCCGAGGGGTGCTGGATCCCGGGAATCGCGGGGGCCCCGGGATCCGCTCGGAGCGTTTGTCCTACGCGGTGGCGATGGCGCGCTGGGCGGCGCCGCCGGCGATGAGGGCCAGGCCGTGCGCGAGCCAGTGCGCGACTCCCTGGCGGAGCAGCCAGGTGTAGGCGGCGCTGCGGACCCAGGCCGCTGCGAGCCAGGCGGCCATCTGCTGGATGTTGGTCTCCATGGTGTTCACCCCCCGCCCGGTGCGATACGAACGATCACTTCCATGGCGACCACGTCAGCCCTTGAAGTCGAACTTGCGTTCGACTAGCAGCACCTCTCAGGGCTGCTGCGGCGGGATGATCAGCATGGTGGCTGAGGGATCCACCTCGGGGATGTGGGAGAGGACCGGCAGGTCGGCGTCGGGAAGGCCGGTGAGCCTCATCTCTGCCTTGGCGAGCTTGCAGGCCGCCTCGACCGACTGCCCTTCGGCGACGGCCGCATAGAAGCGCGTGGCGAACGTGATGGCATCGATGTCGCCGATCCGGTCGGTCATCCCGACGGCCAGCGGGACGACGTCCAGCAGGCCATCGACATGGGCGTGGGAGTGGCAGGCGTTCAGCACGATCATCTTCGGCTTCAGATCGACGGCGTCGATCGCCTCGGCGAACGCTGCAGCGGCGACGGTCTGTCCTGGGCCTCGTTGGGTGAGCCCGGAGTCGAACTCCAGGAAGTCCTTGTTGGCGTGCCCGGAGAAGTGAACGACGTGAGGCCGGAATCGGGTCAGTCCATCCAGCAGGTCGGAGGCCGTCGCCGAGGACATGTGCTCGATTTGGACCAGGTCGCGGAGCGTGGCTGCACGCACCGCCGCCTTGACGCGGCGGATCTCTTCCCCCACCCGCAGGTCACCGGCTGCGGCGGCGGTCAGGTAGAGGATCCGCAACGGCTCGACCTTGGGGGGCTGCAGCCTGCTGATGACCACGGACATTCTTTCCTCGCTGGCCGCGACGAGCGCTTCGGTGCGGGTGCGTTCGGCGGCCGCCAGTTGCTGCCGGCGGCGCTCTTGCTCCTTGTGCTGCCGCTCACGCTGGCGCTGGTCGTCCTTGGCCTCACGGGCCAGGGCCGCCTGCAGGTCCTTGTTGAGGGTGGCTTCTTTGTCCGCGCACTTGGCGATGGCCTTGCGCTCGGTCTCGATCTTCTTGCCCTCCGAGAGCGCTGCCTTGTTGGCGCTGTCGGCGTTGCGCTGGTACGACGAGGCCCGGGACGGCGAAGACGCTTTGCGGGCGCGCTCCTGGTAGGAGTTGGCCTCAGTGAGCTTCTTTTGCTGCTTGGACTGGGCTGTGGCCAGTTTCCCTTCGTGCTTCGCGCGCTCTTTGGCGAGGTCTGCGAGCTTTCCCCTAATCTGTCCGGAAGATTGCACTTGCCCCCCTAACTGGAACCGATCATCTCTGTGTGAGTAGAACACGAGGGTCTGACAGAAGCATTCACGGGCACTTCGTGTATCCGCCTTGGTAGCTGAGAACGGGTGTAGCGCCCGGGCAAGGGTTCCCGAGAAGAACTCGTCGTTGTCCGGTTCGGGACGGACCCCGGATGTGGGCAATCGCCCGGGGGGCGGGTGAAGCATATGGCTCGGTCCGTAGCTTCGGCCTGTGGGTGACAGGGCAGACGGCGAGACGAGCGGCACCGGAAGCAATCCGACGGTGGTTCGGAAGGAGTCGCCGCGCTGGAGCGGCTGGAGCGGGAACGCGCGGCGGGATTGTGGCCGATCGGGCGGCGCTGACGGTCGCGAGCGTGACCGGTGGCCGGAAGTGACCACCCTGTTACCCGTGGACACCTTGATGCGCGTGAGAGAAACTGCGGTAACGCGGTGAAGCCGAGCTTGTGTCACTCAGTGAAGCGGCTCGCTCGCGTGGGAGGGGCATTGGCGACCACCACCCCGATCGCCGAAAGGCAGGCCAGCGCCACGGCCGTACGGCTGCTCAAGGCCGTCCGCGTGACCCACCTCTACAACCAGCGTGTGCACGCCTTGAGCCTGGCCGTCTCGACGGTCCTGGCCATAACAGGCCTCCTAGGCGGATCGGGGTCGCGGTACAGAGCCGCGGCCACCCTCGTCGGCGCGATGTGGGCCGCGCTCTACAAGGCCGCTCTTGTGCCCTTGGCCGAACGGTATCTACGGACCGCCGCGACGCTTCAGGAGATGTACGACGCGGAAGTGCTCGGATTGCCCTGGAACGGCGTCACGGTCGGGAAGCGCATCGGCGACGACGAGGTGAGTCGGCTCAGCCGCCGCTTTCGCGGCAACGAGGAGAGGCTGCCGAGCTACTACATCGTGGCCAACGTCGCAGAGCCCTATGACGTTTTCTTCTGCCTGGAGCAGAATCTGGCCTGGGGTTCGCGCATCCGGCTCCGCTTCGCCCAGGTGATGCTCGGCGTCCTGGTGCTGTGGTCCGTGGCGGGAATCGTGTTCACACTCGCCACAGGCGCGACCGTGAGCCGGCTGCTCACCCGGTGGTTCCTGCCTTCGCTCGGTCTGCTGCTCGTGTGTCTGGAGATGTATCGAACACAGATGGGGAGCATCCGGGAACGGATGCGCGTACTGGACCTGGTGCGCGCCGCCATGGAGGAGCCCTCGTCAGAAGTGATCTCAAGACCCGCCGCGCGGACGCTCTTCGCCCGCCAAGTGCAGGACACGCTCTTTCACGTACGCCAACTCCAGCCGCGCCTGCCGAGTTGGTTCTTCGACGAATATCACGACCAGGACGAGGCCGACTTCGAGGTCAGGAGGCAACTACTGGAATCGGAGCACCCCCGGTCATGACGGTCTCGGACGAACTGGCCGACGTTCTCCGCGATCCAGCGGTCGCCTTGGAGATCATCGAGACGCTGCTCGCGAACCGGGTCGAGATCAGGGACGTGACGACCGTCCGAGAGGGCTATTCCGGGGCCCGGCTGGCCATGGTGACGCTGGCCAACCTCAGCGAGCGGAGCCCCGACCCCCGCCCATGTGTGATCAAGTATTGCCCGCCGGAGGTGGCGAGCCGTCGACCGAAAGACTTGGGGGCGAAGAGGCAGGAAAGCGAGCGGCACAGAAAGGCCCTTGACGATGCGCCCCCGGAGTTTCGCGAAGACCATCTTGTGGACACCGCCTTTGCGCCCATTCGCTGTACCGGGGGCGATTTCGTGTTGGGCCTGTCAATGGCGGACGGCGAACCGCTCGCGAAGGTGGAGCTAAGTGAGCTCGCGAAGGTCTGCGGGCAGGTGTGGGGAAAAATTCTTCGTGAATGGGCATGTACCAGCGACACGTTCGAACGCAAGGAAACGACGGTAGCCGGCCTGCTGGAGAGCGAGTTGGGCCACAACGATGCGATTCGTACCTGGATCTACGAGTGGGCGGAAGCGCGTGGCCTGCTCGTGCCCGCCCTCCTGGAACTGCCGGGTGAGGAAAAGCCGCTGCCGAACCCATGGCGGATCCTCGGCGGTGACGTCCCCGCCGACCAGAAGAAGATCCACTATCTGGTCGGCCGGACCCATGGTGACCTGCACGGAGACAACGTCCTCGTACCGATGCAGGACGGCCGGGTGTTCCCGGACGAGTTCCGGCTCATCGACCTGGCCACCTACGACCGGCAAGGGCCCTTGAGCCGGGATGCCGCCGAACTGCTGCTCTCGCTCTGCTCCCGCGAGATCGGGGCTTCCAGCCCGTCCGGTCGCGACACGTTTCTGGCGTATCTGGAGTCTGGCCGCCGCGACGAATCCCTTGACGACGGCATGACGCCCCACGTACGGCGCGTCATCGATGTGATCCGCGAGCCGACGTCGGAGTTCGCGCGCAAGAAGGGCTTTGAGTCGGAGTGGCACAAGCAGCTGAGGGTGTCTCTGCTCGCGCAGGCGATGCTGCACACCGCCTACGCCGCCAGCACGGCGAGCGCTGCCCAGTGGTGCTCTCGGCTGGCGGGCCGGCTCGCCAGGGAGCTGGCGCCGGTGGACCCGCGGGCGGGCACGACGCTGCGTTTCGACGCCGGGGAGAGTTTCGATCAGGCCGGATCGTCGGTGACCGGGACGGTCACGCCGGCCCGGTCACCGACGAGGACCGGGTCGGTCTTCATCGACCGGGAGGGGCAGCGCGGTCGCCTTCGCGCGGCGCTGGAGGATCAGCTCACCTCCGTCATCGTAGTGAGCGGACCGCCCGGGATCGGCAAGACCGCGCTGGTACGCGAGGTCCTCGCCGACCTGGGCCTGGGCGATCCCGACGAGGAGACCTCGCCGGTGCGCTGGCACGATGCCACTCGTTACGGCGAGATCGGGGTGCAGGCGCTCATCAAGGACATCGAGCCGCCCGGGTGGGGCCAGGTGCCAGGCCCGTCCGCGGCCGCACGCCTGGAGCTCGCTCTGGACCGACTTGGGCAGGGCGGCGGGATGCGGCCGGTGATCGTGCTGGACTCGGCGGAGAACCTGCTCAAAGAAGGGCATCTCCTGCGTGACTCGCAGCTCGATCTGGCACTGGACGCCGTGCAAAGCCGACCGCGACCCGTCGTCAAGATCGTCTTCGTGACGCAGCACGCACCCACGGCGACCACGAGCGTGACGTGGACGAAAGCGGCGCTCCTTCTCGGTCTCGACGGCCTGGAGCCGCCGTCCTTGCGCGAGTATTTCGCCAGGCTCGACCCCGGCAATCGATACGGCCTTGCGGATCTTCCAGAGGACCATCTGCGGAGCATTCACGGCTGTCTGGCGGGCAACCCCCGGCTCGCCGAGCTTCTCAATGCGTGCCTCAGCGGCGACCCGCCCGCGCTCCTGCCTCGCGAGGTCGCACCGTGGCTGACCGCCACGACGGGCGAGGTGCACCAAAGCCTGGTGCGCCTCTTCGTCGACCATCTGCCCGCCGAACAGCAGCGAGCGGCTGAGGCGCTCGCGGCGTTCGGCATCCCGGTTGAGACCGACGCGGTCATCAGCGTCCTGGAGCCGTACGTGGGAAGGGAGTGGGTCGAGCCCGCCCTGCGCGCGCTCGTCGTGGCCCGCCTCGTCCTGGAGCGCGAGGACGGCCGCAGATACCTACGGAAGAACGAGGTCGACGCGATCTTCGGGCGCCTCGCCGCTGGTGAGCGACTGGCGGCCGCGGGTGAGTCGCCGACCCGCCTCGACCTGGTGTTGCGGGCGGACGAGGCTTTGCGGGCGATGCAGAAGAGCGATGAGGACGTTCAGGGGATCGCCGACCTCGACATGCACTTCGCGCGCGTCGACGCCTGGCTGCGGGCCGAGATGTATGAGGACGCGCACGACCAGATCGATTCGATGGACCACCTGGTGCGCCTCTGGGGCAGCGGCGTCGAGCTGCGCAGCCAGCGGGAGGCCGTGCGAGGGCGACTCCACGACGATCCGGACGGCGAGATGAAGAACCTCGCCGCCCTCGGGGACATTTACTCCCATAGCGGCGATCTCCCCTCGGCGCGAGTGGCCTACGAGGCCGCGCTCGACCGCGCCAAGAAGGACCATAATCGCGAGGCGATCCGCCGGATCCACGTCCTCATGGGCTCCATGTTCTGGGAGCACAACCACCTCGCGAAGGCCGTGGATCACTACCGCTCGGCGCTCGCACTGGCCGGTGAGGACGAGGAGGACGGCCGTGTCCGCGCCACCGCGCTGATGGGACTGGCCGACTGTGGACAACAGCACGGCGGGTGGGGCGGCGCGATCGAGGACACTTGGGAGGCCTACCGCATTCTGCGCGGAATCGACTCTGGGCTCGCGTCTGAGGCCGCGCTGCGCCTCGTCCGGTGGTACGGGGAACTGGACCGGCTCCCCGACGCGAGGATGATGCTGGCCGAATGCGCCGACCTCGTCTACACCCACCCTGCTCCCTCGGTGCAAGGGGAACTGGACGACGCGACCGCCGAGCTCGACCTCTACCAAGGGCTGTACGAGGGGGCCCTGAGGAAGGCGCAACAAGCGGTCGAGACCGCACGCACCCACCGCGACCCCGACAATCTGCGGCGGTCGCTCACCACGCTGGCCCTCGCCTACGTGCACGTGAACGACTTCCCGGCGGCCCGGAAGGCGATCGAAGAGTCGGCTCGCTACCGGGTGGCCGGCCGGGAAACCGTCGAGCTGGCGCTGCGGGGCGTCATCGCGCACCGTCGCGACCTCCCGGCCGCCGCAAGAGACCTGTTCAAGCAGCTTCACGACGAGACGAGCAAACGCCTCGGGGCAGACGAGAACGATCTCACCGCGTGGGATTACAAGGGGATCGCTCTGTGTCACTCGGTCCTCCTCGGTGACGCCGAGCCAGGAGAGGCGCTTGCCGCGTTCCGTCGTGCACGGCCGGAGGGAGAGGCCGATCCGACACCGGGGCTTGACGACCGCTTGAGGTTCCTGGTGGAGACGCTCGCCGACGGCGACCCCAGGTTGGAGCCCGTGCTCACCGAGCTGGCACGAATCAGACCGGGCCGTGCCCGCTAGGTCTGGAACCAGCCCTCCTCGTGAGCCAGGATCATGGCTTCCAGTCGGGTGGCGGCGCCGAGCTGCCGGTAGAGCTGCTTGAGCATCCGGTACATCGCTCGCTCGGAGTAGCCTGCCTCGGCGGCCAGGCGGGCGACAGTCCAGCCCTCGGCCAGTTGCCGCAGCCAGGCGACCTGTTGCGCGGAGGGAGCCGGTCGACGCGGCGGCTGCCCGCCCCGGCCGGTCACGAGGAGGTCGGCGACCCCGGCCGGCATCACCGCCTCGCCGTCGAGTGTGGCGTCCACCGCCCGTCGCAGCGTCGTCACCGTCGCCGTCCGAGCCACCACCGACCGGGCACCGGCCCGCACCGCCTGCGCCCCGAGCGACGAGTTCGCGCCGGTGAGCAGCGCGACGATGAGCGGCCGGGGCCGCACCCGGCACATCGCGGTCAACCGGTCGAGTTCCTCGGCTGAATCCAGGGTCAGCAGTACCGTTCCACCCGGCCGTTCGCGCACCCACGCCAACGCGTCGGCGGGTTCTTCGACAAGGTGACCGGCGCTGGACAGAGCAGCCACGACGCCATGCCGGAACAGTGGCACGGGGTCCACGACCGCGACATGAACGGTCACCCGCACCTCCCTGTGACTATCGGCTTCTGGCTGGAACGGCAGCCGACAGCTTAGGTCGACAGGAACCTGTCGTTGGGCGGTCATGGTTCCGCACCATTCGTCATGGACCTGCGGTGCTTCTCATTCCTAGCGTCGAGTAATCGGATGCTTGGAGGTCCGCATGATTTCCGAAAAACCGGGCCGGCGCATGTATCTGCCGATCCCACGCCGTACCCGAGGGGGAAAAGCCGGCCTCGACGACGCCAAGGTCCAATACATCCGCGATGTCGCCGCGAAGCTTTCCCCCGGAGCCAAAGCGGCGGATGTTTACCGGCATATCCGCTACCGCCAAGGGCGGCACGACATCAGCAGGGCCTTGGTGCGTGAGGTCATGGGTCAGGACCGCCAGATCTCGCAGCGCCGGTTCAGACGCTGAAGCAAGGCCTGTCACAGGCACCTCCCGGCCGGGATGCCACAGTGCGCTCGGCTGCCTCGTCTCAGGGGCAGAGAAGGGTTCGAGAGGCGAGAAGGTGAAGGGTCATGCGGGCTTTCGTTGCCGAGTGAGGCCGGGATCCTCGGGCGGCGGCTGGTGCCGCGGTTGGTCGCGCGGAGGCACGAGGCGAGGGCCACGATGACGAGCGCGGCGAAGCTGGGCGTGCTGGCCAAGCTGGGCGCGGAGGTCGTCGTGATGGACGGGCTGGACGCGGCCCTGGCGGGACCGGCTGAACTACAACGAGGCGCACACGCTGATACGCCACCTGAAGACGGCGGCGTTCATCGTCTGCGCCTACCTGACCGGCATGCGGCCAGGGGAGGAACGAGCGGAGTTGCATCTGATGACGCAATCGGCACGTTCGGATGCTGAGGCATTCCCAGCTCAGAGCGCCCGTCCTGCCCGGTAGCCGGTCGTGGCTTCCAGGAGATGGCCTTCCATCTCCTGGACCCGCTGTTTCTCCCGCTCCGGCAGCGTGTCGATCACCGCCCCCGGATCGAGCAGAGCGGCCTGCTCCCGCGCCGCTTTGCTCGGCGGGGCGGCATCGCCCAAAACACGCGGTCGGCGACTAGCTCTAGTACGCCGATCAGCTGGGTGCGCCCGGATCCCGAATGCAACCGAATGCAAGCCGGCCACCACAACTCACCGGACGGACGCCTTCGCCGCGCTCAGTGAAAGAGTCGGGGCCGCCGAGTACTCGGTAGAAATCAGGCGGATGTAGCGGCCCACGAGTCGACGCCGGACGCCCTGGTCGCCACAGTGGTCGGCCGGGACGGCCAGATCGTGGCGAGCGGCGACGGCGGCCCCGAACGGCTGCACGAGGGTGCTGCTGCGCCTGGCCGGTGTCGGCGCCGACCACCGCCGCCACGTGCACGCGTCAAGAACCGTGCAGTAAAGCCGCAGGTGACGTAGCCGGTGCCGGTGGTGCTCCTATAGGTGGTGGAGCACGAGAGTGAGCAGCCAGCCGGTGGCGCCGGCGCTGGCGCCGCTGACGATGGCGCCGGGCAGGATCTGGCGCAGGACTTTGCGGGCGAGCCGCGCGAGGGTGATGCGGTACTGAAGCAGGTGCTTGCGCATGGTGTGCTTCCGGTTTGGGGAGCGGGTGGCCGGCCGGGCCCGCGTGCGGATGTGGTGATTTGAGGCTGCCGGTGGCGGCCGGATCCGGCCGGAGTCGCGGAGCGATTCGGACAAACACCGCGCGGGTCCGAGCTTGGCGGGCAGGCTGAACCGTAGACGTGCCTTATCGGGTCTTGGAGTCTGAGGGACTCCGAAGTGGCGTCGTGGAGCCGTGGTCGGGAGGAGGCGGGGTGGCGGGGGCGAGCGGTGATGGCGCGGCGAGCGCGAATCCGGAGCGGGTGCAGACCGCTGCGGAGCTGGCCGTGGCACTGAACGCGCTACGTGGTCGCCGTACCTACGCCGAGCTCGGCGGCGCGGCGCAGACGCTGCCGGGCGGTAGGGCGTTGCCGCGCAGCACGGTGGGCGGTCTGGTCACCAAGGGCCGCTGCGAACGCGAGACTTTGGAGACGTTCCTGGCGGTGTGCGGGGTGCCGCGCGATCAGCATGAACGTTGGCTGGCGGCCTGGGAGCGCACCCGAACCGCGACTGCGCCGGTGCCCGGCGCGGTTCGGGTCCGCGACGCCAGCTGGCGGGCGCTGGGGGTGCATGTGCCGATCGAGGTGCCCGGCGCCGACCCCGATGCCCTGCCCACCTATGTGCCGCGCGATATCGACGAGCGGCCTGGCACGGGGCTGCGTTCCTGGCTGCGCGCCGCCGCTGGCCGCGGCGGGATGGTGGTGCTGGTCGGTGGCTCGTCCACCGGTAAGACCCGCTGCCTGCTTGCCGCCGTCCAGGATGTGCTGCCGGACTGGTGGCTGCTGCACCCGCGCGACACCGCGGAGCTACACACGCTGGCCGACCAGCCGCCCGGCCGGCTGGTGATCTGGCTGGACGAACTGCAGAACTACCTGGGCGGCGCCGACGGCCTGACCGCTGCCACCGCGGATCGGCTCATTCAGGCCGGAGCGGTTCTGGTGGCCACCGTGTGGCCCGCCTACCATGACGCCCACCTGACCGCGTCCGCTCCGGTCCTGCAGAACATCACCGGTGATGGCATCAGCCGAGCCGACCGGTACCGGTTCGAGCGGACGTTGCTCAAGCTCGCTCACCGCATCCATCTGGCCGAGCGGTGCAGTCCAGGCGAGACCGACCACGCCCGCCGTCTAGCCGACACCGTCAACGGCGGGGCCGGGGACCCGTGGCTGCGGGCGGCGCTGCGCTCAACCGACGCAGGGCTGACCCAGATCATCGCGGCCGCACCGCAACTACTGGACCGCTGGCGCAACGGCACCCCCTACACTCGCGCGCTCTTAATGGCCGCAGCCGACGCCGCCCGGCTCGGTGCCTGGCTCGGTGGCCGGCTTGGTGCTCGGTTCGATGGCCGGTTCGGTGCTCGGTTCGGTGTCTGCTCCCCGCTGCCGGTAGAGTTCCTGCGCGCCGCAGCCCCTGGCTACTGCAGCCGGGTCGAGCGGGCGCAGGCGCCG
Organism: Actinomadura fibrosa; assembly: GCF_900659615.1. Classification (GTDB taxonomy): domain Bacteria; phylum Actinomycetota; class Actinomycetes; order Streptosporangiales; family Streptosporangiaceae; genus Spirillospora; species Spirillospora fibrosa. The sequence continues at coordinate 46,341 of NZ_CAACUY010000007.1, forward strand.
GTGAACTGGTTCGAGGAGGCGCTTGACTACGTCACGCAGCCGCTGGCGGGCGCCGCAGCAGCCCTGGCCCCCACCGGCGACGGCATGACCATGGGCGCCATCACCGGCTACCAGCTGGCCGACTACCTCGACCAGCACGCCCGCACCACCCGCGCTGACCAGATCCCCCCGGACAGTTTCTGGACCGCCGCCGCCACCCACGCCCACCCCACGGATCTCCACCCCCTCGGCCAAGCCGCCCACAACCGCGGCCTGTACCGCCACGCCGCCCAACTCTGGAAGAACGCCACCCAGCACGGGGACCACGCCGCCGCTGCAGACCTGGTCGAGCTCTTACGCCAGATCCACCCGACCGATTCCCGCCCCGCCGACCTCGCCGCCGCGCACACCGCCCTCGACGACCCGCGCGGCGTGGCGCACCTGCTGAATGATCTGCACCAGATGGGGTTGGACGAGCAGGTCGGCGCCTTTGCCAAGCGGGTCGTCGCGCACGTACCCGTTGACGATCCGCGCGGCGTAGCGGACCTGCTGAGAGTGCTACGAGGAGTGGGGGCGAAGGAGCAGATCACCATGCTGCTGGCCCGCGATCCCGCCGCACACGTCCCCATCGACGATCCGTACGCCGTGGCGATCCTGCTGGGGGAGCTGCGGGAGGTGGGGGCACGGGAGCAGATCGCGGTGCTGCTGGCCCGCGACCCCGCCGCACACGCCCCCATCCACGGCCCGCACGCCGTGGCGAGGTTACTGAGCGGTCTGGGTCAGGTGAGGGCTGACGGCCATGTCGAGGTGGAGAAGCAAGTTTTCGCACTGGCCGAGCGAGGCACCGCGCACGCCGATCTCGACGACCCGTTCGGAGTGGCGGCCCTGCTGGGGGAGCTGCGGGAGGTGGGGGCACGGGAGCAGATCGCGGTGCTGCTGGCCCGCGACCCCGCCGCACACGCCCCCATCCACGGCCCGCTCGGCCTGGTCTCGCTGCTACGCGGGCTGCGCGAGGTGGGGGCGGACGAGCAGGTCGTCGCGCTGGCCGGACGCGCCGCTGCACACGTCCCCCTCAACGACTCGCGCCACATCATGAACCTGCTGAAAGGGCTACGCCGGCTGGGGATGAAGCAACAGGTCGGCACGCTTGCCGAGCGGGTCACCAAGCAGATCTGTCTCGACAGCCCCGACCAAGTGGCGATCTTGCTGTACCAGCTGCGCGAGGTGGGGGCGGACGAGCAGGTCGTCGCGTTGGCCGAGCACGCCGCCGCGCACATCCCCCTCGACAACGCAAGGGACCTGGAGGTCCTGCTGTGCAGGCTGCGCGAGGCAGGAGCGGACGAACAGATCGCCGTGCTGCTGGGCCGCGACCCCGCCGCGCACGTCGCCCTCGGTGACCCTCACGGCGTAGGGTTCCTGCTGTACCAACTCCGCACGCTGGGGGCGGACGACCAAGTCCTCGCGCTCGCCCAGCGCGCCGCCGTGCACGTCCCCCTCAACGACTCGATCGGCCTGTGGTCCCTGCTGGAGGCGCTGCGCGATGCGGGGATGGGCGGACACTTCTCCATACTGGCCGAGCGCGCTGCCGCACATGCCCCCCTGAACGACCCGCGCGGCACGGCGTTCCTGCTGCAATTGCTGCACGAGGCAGGGGCGGACGAGCAACTCGCCGTTCTACTGGCCCGCGTCCCCGCCGCACACATCCCCCTGGACAACCTGCGCGATGTGACGGATCTGCTGAACAGGCTGCGCAAGGTGAAAGCGGACGAACAACTCCTTAAGCTCGCCGCACGCATCGCCGCGCACATTCCCCTCGACAACCCGTGCGATGTAGCGGAGTTGCTGCACGGGCTGCGCGAGGTGGGAGCGGACGAGCAGATCGCCGTGCTGCTGGCCCGCGACCCCGCCGCACACAGCCCCCTCAACCATCCCTCCGACGCAGCGTGGTTGCTGGATGGCCTGCGCGCGGTGAAGGCCGATAAACAGGTCGTCGCGCTCACCGAACGGCTGCCTGCGGCTGGTCTGTTCCCTCAGTTCATCGAGAACGTCGACCGGGGACAACGATTCCGATTCGGGCGTGACACCGATGGGCGGGCAACCGCGCGCTGGTCCTGGGAAGACCTGCAATGAGGTAGCTCCTTGGAACCGGGCTGCGGCCAGCGGCCACCGCCGGTTCCTTGACCGCTTCCTCCATCGCCCCGACGAAGTCATCGTCGCCGGACGTGCCCGCCTCCAGCCCCCCCTCGCGCGGCACGTGCCAGACGGCCGCGGCGATCGGCAGGGGTGATCCGGGGGTGCCGGTGCATCCGACGAGACACACCTGCACCGAGCCTTGGTGGTGCTTACAGGTGGCGGAGCAGGAGGGGTGAGCAGCCAGCCGGAGGTACCGGCGGCGGTGCCGCTGACTACGGCGCTGGGCACGACCTCGCGGGTGAGCCGCGTGAGGATGGTGCGGTAGTGGTGCAGGTGGCTGCGCATGGAGTGTGCTCCCGGGTGGTGGGGGAGCGGGTGACCGGCCGGGCTCGCGATCGGATGGAACGGCTCCGACTCAACTGCGTTTCGTGGTGTCCCTGGCGGGTCCCGGACAATGGTGGACGAACCGCGCGCAGGTGACGACCGTTTTTGGCATGCTTGAACAGGACGTGTGACACGCCCCCGCTACCGGGCCGACACTCCTGCGAAAGGGGTGTCGGCTCCGGCCGGGTTCCCCAGTCATCGTCTTCCACGTGGCCACCTCCGCCATACTGCGCTGAGCCCGGTGGCGGGCACGGGGAGCGTAGCTTCCTCCCGAGGCTCCAGGCTCACGCTGGTGGACGATGCTGCGGGAAAGTCGTGTAACCGGGGTTGTCGTACGGTTCAGATGCGTCCGGCGACAGGCGTCCGTCGAAGTGGATGTCGAAGGCGTTGGGGCGGCTTCCCAGCGGACGACCCAGGGCCGCAATGCTGGACCATGCTCCGACAGGCACCCCTGAAGGCCTTCCAGAGCCTCAATTCGACCCGGGGCGCTTCAGTAGCCTCAACGAGTACGAGCATGGCGCTTGACCTGGACGGACGAGGTCTTCGGCAGGGACACCGCCCCGAGGACGGGCATTACATCGCCCTAGCTGATCACGTTGTGGCTGATCTTGAACTGCGTCAGCAGAGCGGTGATCTGGTCGGTCTCGTCCTCGCGGATGGCCAGTCCCAGTAGTCGCCGCGCGCGGGTGACCGCGACGTACATGATCCGGAGTTCCTCGTCCTTCGCGGGGTCCCCGCGGTGCCACCGGGTGGCGGTACCCGGCTCAGGAAGCATCAGGAGGACGGCGTCGGCTTGATCGCCCTTGACCTGGTGGACGTTGTCCATTCTCAAGCCGGTCTCCTGCGGGTGGTGCCTTCTCGGGACGGACGGTGCCCCACGGAGGTAGCCGCGAGTACCCTCAGGAGCAGCGCTCGCTGGTCGGGGCAGGTTCTTCATGGCCGCGTTGACGTCGCTGCTCCACTTCGGATGGGGGTGGGGGAGTGCGGCCAGAAAGGCGTAGCTCTTTCGGAGAAGGGTGCCGACATAAAGATCGTGTGCCTTGCAGATGGTCGAAACGCTGCCCGCCGAGTGCGGAAACCAGTAGGCGAGCAGGGTGGAGGCGGCCACGCGGCAAGCCTGGTCGAGCTTGTCGGCGTCCGCGGTGCCGGAGGCGATCACCTGATGAGCCCTGGCAAGACGGGTGATGGGGTTACCACCGCGCTCTGAGGAAGGGATGGGCAGCGTCGACCGGCGCCGGGCCGTGAGCAGGCAGGACGTGGCCGGTATGCCGATCTGGTTCGCGTGCTCGCAGAAGACCATTGCGGTGGGGACGCCGCTGGTGTGGAGGGCCTTGGCGCCTGTGCTGAACGCGGTCGGGAGGATGAGCACAGGTGGGTTGTCATGGTGCCCGGCGACGGACACATCCGGTGGACGCGCGCCCGTCCGAAGCGTAGCTGCGAGGGCGCAGATCGTCGGTGTGCTCCGGCGGTTGCCGGTGAGCTGGACCGTGGTGTCGAATTTGGCGGTGAAGTCGGCGAGGGCCTGCGGGTCCGCGTCTCGCCACCCGTAGATCATTTGGTCGGGATCGCCGACCACGGTGAGCTTCAATCCGGCCGTGTGGAGGACGTCCAGGATCGCGATCTCGGTGGTGGAGCAGTCCTGTGCCTCATCGACCACGATCTCAGAGAACCGGGAACGCAACGGAACCAGAACGTCATCCGGGCGTTTCTGTAGGTGCTGCCATGCAAGGACGCGGCTCTCATGGCAGGTGAGGTAGCCCTGGGTCTTGAGCTGGTTCCGGACCCGCTTCGCCTCGTTCTCCCAGTGCCGCCATGGCTTCTTGGAGCCAGAGAGCATCCGCTGTGTTGAACGATCGAGCGCGTGTTCGGGGATGCTCTCTACTCCGGTGCTGGGATCGAAGGTGAAGACGAAGGCATCGAGCGGCACCTTCCGATCCAGTTCGACCGTAGCGCGTACCGCCGACCAGGAGTCGGACAGCTGCCAGGCTCGATCGGCGGCAAGGTACGGGCACACGAGGAAGTCCCAGATGAAGGCGTCCATCGTCCCGATGAAGTGAGGGAAGCCCACCAGGTCGGGGCGTCCCTCGGCACGGCAGCGTTCGGCCATCTGATCGCGGGCCGTCCGGGTGAACGAGATCAAGGCTCGTCCTTGCCGCAGCGTCCCGGAGGGAAGCGCGAAGTGCCGGGAGACGATCACGTGGGTCTTGCCGGCTCCAGGGCATGCCGGGACGTACAGCGGAGCCAGCGCAGTGATCGCTCTTTCCTGCTGGACCTGGGCCGCCTGCTGCTCCCCAGTCATCGGGCGCCCTCGTCGTCTGCGTCCGGCCCGGTGATGAACTCGATCGCCTTGACCAGGTAGTCGGGCACGACGAAACCACAGCCGGGGACCAGCAGGTCGGCCAGTGCGTGCGCAAATTCCGGCTTCGAGATCGTGGAGCCTTTGGCCTTCTGGCTGAACAACTGGCCGAACGCGGTAGGCCGCTCAGCGTCCGGGGTCTGCCGGACTTCGTCCCAGCGACCGCTGGAATGGGGGGCGCATTCCAGGAAGGCATGCTTGAGGAGTTCCTCGTTTCCGGGCAGCACCAGCGCCGGCTCAAGCGTGGGGGCGGCGGCGAAAACCCCGAAATCGGTCATGCCTGCATCCTTGGCCATCTGGCGCGCTTCGCTGATGCGTGACGGCTCACCTGCTCCCGGTGCTAGGTCAGTGTCGGTGATGACCGCGACCCGCCGGGCCACCCGAACGCCCTCAACGGGCTTGATCAGAACCTTCAGGTAAGGGTCGAAGTTCACCCCGTCCACCTGGATGAGCGTCGTTCCGTGGAACCGTTCGATCGCCTCGCGGGCATGTCGTGCATCCTCTTCGTCCGCACCTTCTTCGGGCGTTAGGAGGAACTCGGCCAGAGCTGGCAGGAGCAGGGCCTCAGACATCCCCTCCACCAGCATGGCGCGGGGCCCGAACAACAGGGTGTTCTTCGTGACGTCCAGGTAGCGATCGAGTTCGCGCACCTGCTTGCGCTGCAGCCCGAGCTTGGCAATAGGAACTGCCTTCCCTGCCCATACCGCCGCTGCGGTCGCTCGCTGACGCGTCATCACCACGACGTCCTCCACACTGACCGCCGCCGACAGCACCGGTGAGTGCGTGGTGATGACGGCCTGGATGTGGCCGGCCGGAAGCGCTGGATCGGGATTGGCAGCGCGGGACATGTCCGCCCGGCGCTTCAAGTACCGCAGAAGCAGGGTCTGCAGTTGAGGATGCAGGTGCGCTTCAGGCTCCTCGACCAGAAGCAAAGTGAGATCGGCCTCGGCAGCGGTCTCCAACTCGGCCAGCACGGTCGCGATGAACAGTACGTTGGCGTAACCGAGCCCGGACGAGCGCACCGGATTCAACTCCTGTGCCCTGGCGTCGCCCAGAAGCATCCGCAGCGAGCGGGCGATCGACGCCAGGTTGGAATCGCTGGGCACCAACTCTGTCCGCTGGCGATGCGCCCCGGCGGTGATGTCGCTGAGCGGCCCGGTCACGTGGTCGCGCATCGAGACCAGTGCGGCGTCCTCGATAACCGGCGCCAAGTGCCCGTGGACGCGCTCGACGAACTCCGCGACCTTCTCCTTGCTCCCGAGCAGGGCCTCCAGGATCACCCGTAGCCGGGTACCGGCGCCCTCGCCAAGCTCCCGTACGGCATCTCGCAGGGCAGGCATGTGGACATGACGGACCGCCTGACGGAAGTCCGGTTCTCCCGCCAGTTCCCGTCCCGCACCGGCCGTCCAGCTGATCCGGCCGCGCCGCCGTCCCAGCAGCGGCGGCTCTGAAGTCAGGGACCAGGATGCGGCCCGTGCGCCCTCCTCGGAGGCGCCCTCAAGAAGCCCCTGGAGATAAGTGCCAGCCTGCCCGGGCAAGATGTCCTCCAGCCGGGCCGTCAGGTGCACATCGTCGTCAGCGGCGAAGCGGTTCCGGTCGGTCTCCTCAACCGGGGCGGGGCGACGTCCGTCAAGAGGTTCGGTGAGATGGCGCAGCGCCTCCATCACAGTCGTCTTCCCGGCGTTGTTCTCCCCCGTCAGGACGGTGACATAAGGGCGGAGCGGTACTCGGACGTCCACAAATGATCGGAAATTCTTGATCTGGATCTCGGAGATGAACAACGTCGACTCCCAAGCCGAGTGCGGATGACAAGTAGCCACCTGCCGAGTCCGCAAGGGAGCTCGTGATGACATGCGGGAGCGGCGTCAAGCCTAGAGCGAGGGATGACGCCTTCATGCGGAAGAACGACGCAATGGGGCAAGGTGGTCCGAAGATCCTTCGAAGGGGCTATAGGTATCCCGTCCGAAATGGTCGTTCGATGGCGACGTGCCGCTGGTAGCTGGCCTGCGCAAGGCCTCGCGGTGCGGAGCAGAGAACCTCTGGGCCGTTCACGGTAGGAGTCCTGGCCGTCACCTCATGCGCTTGCGAGGAGCCGGCTTGGGCATCGTCATGGACTCGACCAACGACATCGGCCGTCGCCGCGCTGAGCCCTGCCCCTGCTGAAAACCTCGTTCGGGCAGGTTAGGCGGGATGCCGGTACTCGTTGGAATGCCGAGCGTGCAGCCGGGCGGTCGAACTCCTGGTGGCATACGCCTCGATGGACGTCCCTTCGAACGGCCCCAGCGGGATGCCGCAGCAGCATTCTGAACCCCCATGTGAGCACCGAGGTAATAGGCGTACTGGAACGGGGACGAAGTGTCATTCTCGCGCAGATGCCCGGCTCCCACGACGAGGTCACGCCCTTCAGGAAGCGCGACCTTATCTTGCTGAGAGACTCGCAGCACTCCGCGGACACGTTCCTCAACCGGTCTACAGCCTCGGTTGTTCGTGGGTGCATGCTGGGAGGCCCCGTTTCCTCGTGCTGGTGAGGCATCGTCGTGGAGAAGGTGTTGGCGGAGCAGCCGAGCAGCGCGGTAGGTCAGGTGGTGCGGACGGCTCGGGTCGCTCGGGGCTGGACGCAGCGGCAGTTGGCGGACCGTTTGCATTGCTCGCCCTCGACGGTGTCGCGTCTGGAGACCGGCGTCCGGCAAGCGGTGGATGTGTCGACGTTGCGGAGGGTGGCGGCTGCTCTGCGGGTCGCTCCTGAGGAGCTGGGCATCGCGGCTACGGTGGCTGGTGGGATCCAGGTGGGAGATGATGTGCGGCGTCGCCAGCTGTTGAGCAGTCTCGCCGTCACTGCGGCGGCCGCTGCTGTGCCCGTCCGGCCTGTTGGGGCGGCCGAGGGGCTGCACTTGCCGAGCGTGCTGCTGGTGGGTCGGCTCCGGGACGCCATGCTCGGTACCGGTCCCGTCGGCACTGTGCCACCGCCTGCCGGGATGCGGGCGGCGCTGGTTCGTGCGGTGAAGGACTATGACGCCTGCAGGTATGACCGGCTCGCCGACACCCTGCCTGGCGTCATCGGCGCTGGGCACGCGCTCGGGGAGGTGGGGGCCGTCACGCTGGCCGAGGCCTACAACCTGGTGACCCGCATCATGATCAAGCTTGGGGATGAGCGGCTGGGCTGGGTCGCCGCCGACCGTGCCCGTGCTCTGGCCGAGACCACCGGTGCCGCGCTGGCGGCGGGGGAGGCCGCACGGAATCTGGCGGTGCTGGCACGCCGTGCGGGCTGGCACGACCAGGCGGCGCAGGTCGCGGTCAGTGCCGCCGAGGACGAGATGCTGCACGGGGATGACCCGGGGCGGTCCGCCGAGCGTGGGCTGCTGGTGATGTCGGCGGCCTACACTGCGGCGCACGCCGGCGACCGTGCGGGGATGCGTGAGCTGACCAGGCAGGCTGCCGCGATCGCCGCCGGGTTGGGGGAGCGGGTGCTGCTGCGCGAGCACGGCGGCGGGTTCGGCCCGGCCGCGGTGCAGTTGCATCTGATCTCTGCCGAGTACACCGCCGGGGACCCCGCGGCCGCGGTCGCTGCCGCCCGCGCGTTGTCGCCGCGGTCGCTGCCGACGGTGGAGCGGCAGGCCCGCTACTACACCGACCTGGCCCGCGCCTATGGCATGTGGGAGCGCCGGGACCAGTGCTTGCAGGCGCTGCTGGCCGCCGAGCGCATCGCGCCCGATGAGACCCGCGCCCGGCCCGCCGTCCGGGAGATGGTGTCGCAGTTGCTGGTGTCCGGTCGAACCTCCGCGCAGCTGCGCGGGCTGGCCGCTCGCTGCCGCATCCGCTGAGCCGCCCAACCGTCTTACGCAACCACAGGCATCGGCGTGAGGCGAGGCCGCGTGCATGAATCGCACACCGTGTGCCAGACCTGCACGCCCTGCTGGGCGGTGGCTTGGCAGCGGGAGACGGTGAAGCCATCGGCACCCCATGCAAGGAAGGGAACCCACCATGACCGTCACCGCGGCCGACCGCGTTCCGTCTCCGCTCGCGGCGTTCTGGGCGCCGCCGGAACTGGTACCGGACATCGCCGGGCTGTTCGACGGCGAGGCCCGCTACATCGTGCAGACGCCGCCGGTCCGTAACGACTACAAGAAGGCGTCCGGTTCGTCGGACGGCGCCAGGACCTACGACACCACCGCCACCTGACCCGCTGGAGCCCACACCGACCCGGGCCCGGCCGCCGACGGCCGGGCCCTTCATGAGCTCCCTCGCGGTGAAAGGAGTCTGTTGTGTTGACCCTGCAGATCGACCCGTACACCTCTGCGACGTGGCGATGGGATGGCGCCTGTTGGGTGACCGACGACGGTGCCAGCCGGGTGACCCCCTACCCGCACCCGATGGTGGAGCAGCTCGCCGCGACCGACGGCACCCGCACCGTCATCATCGTCCGCGAACGCGTGCCCGGTCGCGCCCGCACCCCCGCCGAACCTGTCACGGCATGTGACCTCGATGCCATCATCGCTCAAGCGCGGCGGTGGCCCGTCGACTACGCCCTGATCGAACTCATCCCGCACCGCCCGGTACGGGTCACCGCCGGAGCCGTCCGATCGAGCCCGCTGTTCCTGGCCCACCACGACGGTGTCCTGCACGGATCGTGGGACATGGCGGACCTGACCCCGCACGCCGGCGGCATCGATCCGCTGGAGGCCACCCGCCTGCTGATCTACCGGCCCCGCTACAGCACCGACACCCCGTTCACAGGCATACGCCGACTCACCGAACGCGCCACCGCCAGCTTCGGCGGCGACCTGGTCATCTCCTACCCCGATCCGGTCGTCCACGCCGAACCCCGCGACCTAGCACGAGGCGACGCCAATGGGGCGGACGTGCTCGCCGCGTTCGTCGCCGGCATCGACACCGCACTGGACGCCCGGCCGATCGATCCCGCCGCGACCGTCTGTCACCTGACCGGTGGATTGGACTCCGGCTCGATCGGGGCACGTGCCGCCTACCGCTGGCCGGGGCAGCTCAACACCGCCACGCTGATCGTGACCGGGCCAGGACGCCCGCACCAGATCAGACGCCGCGACGAGATGCGCGAACAGATCCCCTTCGGCCCCCGCGATCTCGCCTTGGACATCGGCGAGCGGCTGCTGTTCGGACCGGGCTGCGACCGCGTCCGCGGTGAGCTGGTCAGCCCCTACGACGAGCCCCTGTACGAGCTGTTCAGCGAGCTGAACGCGCAGATCGCCGCACTGGGCGCGAACACGGTCATCACCGGGTTGGGCGGGGACGAGATGGTCGCTGTCGGATCGGCCGAATCGGCGCGGGCCGCCCTCGACAAGGCCCAGAACTTCGACCTGCCGTGGCTGGGACCCCGGGCGCGGGCCGCGATCGAGTACGGCGACGTCGGGATCGCTCCGCCCGCCATGGCCGGAGGGATCACTCTGCTGGCGGCCGAGACGGTCGCGCCGCCGCTGCTACGCGCCCGACAGTGGCCGGTGCATCCGTTCACGCACCGAGCGCTGATCGAGCTGGGTGACCAGCTCCCGTTCCATTGGCGCGAGCTCAAGCAACTGCAGCGTCGTCACTTGGCCTCCTTCGGGCTCAGCCGCGACGCCTGCAACCCGGCCGTCCGGGAGAGCTTCGCCGAGTTCGTCGAGGAATCGCTCACCGTCAACGGGCTGCCGCTGTTGCAGCGCATCCTGCGAGACGGATCGCCGTTGATCGAGGAGGGTCTTGTGGATCCTGACGGCCTCAAGATCGCAGCCGCACAGCTGGACAGCACCTCCTACCGGGAGGACGTCCACTCCAAGCTGCTGGAGGTCATCACCCTCGACCGGGCGGCCCGGGCGTTCCTTGCCTGACCGCGTTCCCGAACCAGGCCGACAGATCCAGCCGCTCGGCCGGCCGCGCCATCATGTACAGCCGGGCATGGCTTCGCTGCTCCTTGCGCACCAGCGTGAACCCTTGCGTGAGGTTGTAGCGGGCCACCTCGGCGACCTGGCAGTGGCGCCGCACCCAGGGCACCCCCAGCCGGGCGGCGCGATCGACCGCCCACAGCGCCATGGCCGTTCCGGGCCGGCGGTGCCGCACCGCCGGATCGGTAATCGACCCCGACAGGTACAAAGCGGCCTCGGCGCGCTCGGCGTCGGTCCACCCCCAGGGCGGACCGACATCCTGAACCACCATCTGCCCGATCACTCCGAGTTCAGGATCGTCCAAGACCCACACGTCGCCATCCGGGTTCAGACACTGGGCGACCAGATCATCAGCCGCCTCACGCCAGGTCGCCTGGCCACGCCGCTCCATCCAGGCACAGCGAGACTCCACCAGTCGGGCGACCTGACCCTGGTCGACGGCCGTCGCAAGACGCATACGCACCGGCCCAGTGTGCGTCCGCAATCCGGCGCTCGTCGCCGAAACCGCGCGGACCGGCAGCCTTCTTGGCGCGGTGCCGGTTGAACAGCTTCTCACGCATGGCCCGGGCATCGGTCCAGCGAATGTCTGGGACGACACAGGTGGGAGATCGAGCGGATCCTGGCCTGGCTGCGCTGCTACCGCCGCTTGACCATCCGTTACGAACGCCACGGCCGCCTGTTCACCGCCTTCCTCACCCTGGCCGCCGCTCTGATCTGCTACAAGAAGCTCGCGGAACGGCGGATGAGGTGTGCGGCCACCCGGCCGGGCGGCCCTTTCGACGCGGAAGCGGACTACGGGCCGCTGAACAACGCGAATCACCTGCGCAAGGTCGAAACGTTCTTCGCCGACCTGCCCGAGCACGCGGAGGTCGTCATCGGGGGCCGCCGCCACGGTGACGCGGGGCTTCTTCGCTCCGACGATCGTCACCGACGTCCGCCGTACGGTCTCGCCGCGAGCGCGTGGACGCGCGACCACGGCACGGCCGACCGGCTGACCCGCGAGCTGGACTTCGGCTGCGTATGGGTCAACACCCACATCCCGTTCGTCTCCGAGATGCCCCACGGCGGATTCGGTGCTTCCGGGTACGGCAAGGACCTGTCGGGTTACGGGTTCGACGACTACACGCGGATCAAGCACGTCATGAGCGCCCACTACTGAGCACGACGGGACGCGTCAGGCGGCGGTGACCGGGAATTCCATCAGTCTCATGAAGTGGTGCAGCGCCTCGGTCTGCCGTTCGGGAGTCCACAGCTCCGGGTGCTCGATCGCGGAGAGGACGACTCCGCTCGTCCACAGGCGGATCAGATCCACGGTGGCCTCCATCTCGTACGGGCTGATGAAGTCCCGGATGGCGGTCCTGATGAGGTTCCGCATGCCGGGCTCCATGCGCGTCAGGTACTCCTCGATGGCCGGCTCGACGTTGCGGTGGCTGACCAGCGCGACGCGGGCCCGCTCGATGGCCATCGCCTCGTCGTCGATGGGGAGGAAGTAGCGGACGACGGCCTCGAGACGGTCGTGCGGGTCCTCGATCGCGGTCAGCCCCGTCTGGACGGTGCGGGCGTCCTCCAGGGTCTGCTCGATCATCCTGGTGAGCAGCGCCTCGCGGCTGGGGAAGTAGTGGGTGACCACTGTCACGGAGCCGCCGAGCCGGTCGCTCACCGCGCGGAGGGTGAAGTTGGCGAAGCCGGCGTCCCCCAGCACCCGGACGGCCGCGTTCACGATCTTCTGGCGCCGCTCGTCATGGTCGACGTGGATCGGCACTGCACCCTCCTGCGGCGGCTCGTTATACAACAGTAGTTACATAGTAGAGAGTGGTTGGTACGTGCTGGGGGACCACGCCGTACGGTACGGGCCGGGACCGGCCCGTGCTCGCGGCGGACGCGCCGTTGCCGTCCGCCGCAGCGGCGCCTCAGGATCTCGTGTCGACGACGCCCGGGTGCAGCGGCTCGGGCTCGTCCTTGAGCGCCGCTTTGTGAACCTTGCCGCTGGCGGTGTAGGGCAGTTCATCGCGGAACTCCACGTACCGGGGAACCTTGAACGGAGCTAGTCCTTCCCCGGCCCAGGCAGTGACCTGGTCGGCGGTGAGGTTCGCGCCCGGCTCGGGGACGATGATGACCTTGACCTCTTCCTCGCGGTCGGGGTCGGGCACGGGGACCGCGGCGATGTCGTAGACGCCCGGCATGCCGCCGATGTGGAGTTCGAGCTCGGCGGCGGAGATGTTCTCACCGCTGCGGCGGATCATGTCGCGGAGGCGGCCGCGGTAGAAGTGCTGGCCGTCGGAGTCCTTGACGGCGATGTCGCCGGTCCGGAACCAGCCGCCCGGAAGGAACAGCTCGGCGTTGACATCGGGACGGTTGTGGTAGCCCAGCATCATCCCGGGGCCGCGGAAGCACAGCTCGCCCGGCGTGCCGGCCGGGACCTCGTTGAACCGCTCGTCGACGACCTTGGATTCGCGGTTGGGGAAGCAGAATCCCATCGACCCGGTGCCCGCGAGGTCGTCGCGGTCGTAGGGGACCGCGGTGCCCGAGCCGATCTCGGTGCTGGCGTAGCACTCGCGGGCCCGGATCCCGAACCTTTCGAGGATCGGCGCGTACGCCTCGCCGGGCATGCCGGCGACGGGCGCCCGCCGCAGGGCCAGCGACGTGTCGCGCGAGTCCTCGGGGAACAGCAGGATGTCCTCGTCGATCCAGACGAAGTCGATGCGGTGGTCGTGCAGCCAGTCCATGAACTTGCGGCGGCTGAGGCCCGGCGTGATGAACAGCGCGCCGCCCTTGAACAGCGCCATCATCAGGTAGGCCTGGTTCTGCATGTAGTAGAAGGGGTGGTCGGCCAGGATCCGGACGGCCTCGGGGTCGAGTGCCGCGCCGTAGATGCCGAGTTCCGTCCAGTACTCGTGGGTCAGCAGGCAGCCTTTGGGCAGGCCCGTCGTACCGGAGGTGAACTGGATGTTGGTGACTTCGAGGGGGTCGATGTCGGTGCGGCGGGGGGTCGGGGGCGTGGCCAGGAGCTTGTCGTAGCTGAGCGTGGCCGGCTCGCCGCCTCCGATGGAGATGACGTGGTCGAGGGCGACGGGGCCGACGCGTCCGCTCCCGGTGTGGTTCTCGATCAGGTCGTGAGTGCCGACGAGCCAGGTGGCGCCAGCGTCGCCGAGCACGAAGTCGAGTTCGCGGGCGGTGTACTTCGGGTTGAGGGGGACGATCGCCGCGCCGGCCTCGACGATGGCGAGCCAGGCGACCGGGAACTCGATCTGGTTGCGGATGAGCACGCCGACCTTGTCGCCGGGCCGGACGCCCGCCGACTCCAGGCCGGAGCGCAGTCCGGTGACGGCGGCCCGGAACTCGCTCCAGGTCAGCGAACGCTGAGCCCCCTCGATCTCATGGAGCGCCAGGTGCTCCGGCCAGGCCTCCGCGGCGGCGTCGAGGGCGTCGGGAATGGTCTTGCCGCGCAGTGACTGCTGGTGGGGCGTCAAGCGGGCGTCGATATGCGTCATCAGTGGTCCTTGTGTCGGAGGAGGCAGGGAATCGATCGGCGGCCGGTTCAGGCCGTGCGGCGGCGCGGGCGCCAGCCGGGTCGCGGGACCGCGTCGATCAGGGCCTGGGTGTAGGGCTGCTGGGGTGAGTCGAGGATGTCGGCGGTGCGTCCGGCTTCGACGAGGCGTCCGTCCTGGAGGACGATGCAGGTGTCACTGACCTGGCGGACGACCCCCAGGTCGTGGGAGACGAACAGGTAGCTGATCGCGGTCTGCTCGCGGATGTCGGCGAGCAGGTTGAGGACCTGGGCCTGGACGCTGACGTCGAGTGCGGAGACGGCCTCGTCGAGGATCAGCAGCGCGGGTTCCAGTGCGAGGGCGCGGGCGATGGCGACGCGCTGGCGCTGCCCGCCCGACAGGGACTCGGGGTGCTGGCCGGCGTGCCGTTCGTCCAGGCCCACCGACTCCAGCAGCTCGGTGACCCGGGACGTGCGGTCGGCCTTGCGGCGCATCCCGTGCAGTTTCAGCAGTTCGTGCAGGCCCGATCCGATCGCCTGGCGCGGGTCGAGGGAGCCGTAGGGGTCCTGGAAGACCATCTGCACGCCGCGGTGACGCGCCCCCGCGGGCCGCGGGGCGTTCAGCTCGACGGTGCCCCCCGAGGCCGTCTCCAGCCCGGCGACGATCCGGGCTGCGGTGGTCTTGCCGGAGCCGGATTCGCCGACGACCGCCAAGCACGAGCCTCGCTCGACCGAGAAGCTGACGTCGCGCAGCGCCTCCCGTGCGCCGCCGGTGCGGCTATGGAAGATCTTGCTCAGACCCTTGACGTCCAGGACGAGATCAGAGCGGGTGTCGGCGGTCATGTGGCGCGCTCCATCAGCTGGTCCGCGATCTCCTCGACGCGGTGGCAGCCGACCGACCGGCCTTCGACGGTCCGGCGGTCCGGCCGCTCGGCGCGGCAGCGGTCGACGGCGAAGGGGCAGCGGGGTGCGAAGGGGCAGCCTTGCTCCGCCTCGTAGGCGGCGATGGGCCGTCCGGGGATCGCGATCGGACGACGGACCTCGGCGGTGGAGGGACGCGACTGCAGCAGGCCCGCGGTGTAGGGGTGCAGGGGCCGCTGGTAGATCTCGGCGGACGTCCCGGACTCGACGATCGTCCCGGCGTACATGACGGCGAGGCGGTCGGTGACGGCGGCGGCGAGGTCCAGGTCGTGCGTCACGAACAGCATCGACACGTTCCGGTCGCGGATCTGCTCCAGGAGGATCGCCATGACGTCGGACTAGACGGTGACGTCCAGTGCGGTCGTGGGCTCGTCGGCGAAGATCAGTCGGGGTTCCGGGAGCAGCGCGGCGACGATCATGACGCGCTGGAGCAGGCCACCCGAGAGCTGGTGCGGGAACTGGCCCAGGCGCCGCTCGGCGTCGGGGATGCCGACGTCGGCCATCAGGTCGCAGGCTCGCCGGATCGCCTCGTCCTGGGGCATCTGGCCGGTGTGCACGACGCCTTCGGCGAGGAACTGGGCGATGGTGCGGGTGGGGTTGACGTGCGCGCGGGGGTCCTGATGGATCAGCCCCACCTCGCGCGACCGGTAGCGGGCCAGGTCGCGGCGGTTGAAGTCCAGGACGTCGCGGTCCTCGAACCGCACGTGGCCTTCGGCGGTGGCGCTGGACGGCAGCAGCCGCATCGCGGCCTTGATCGTCATCGACTTGCCCGAGCCGGACTCGCCGACGAGGCCGACGGACTCGGCGGCACCGATCTTCAAGGAGACGTCGCGGACGAGTATGCGTCGTGTGCCGCGGTGACGCACGCTGACGTGCAGGTCCTGGAGGTCGAGGACGGGTTTCGGGGTCATCGGCGGCCTCCGGATCGGGTGGACAGCTGCGCTCCGAGGATGTTGAAGGCGATGACCGTGACGACGATCAGCGTCCCGGCCACGAGGGTCTGCTGCGGGGCGCCGTCGAGCAGTTCCGAGCGGCCGTCGGAGACCATGACGCCCCACTCGGCCTGCGGTGGCTGGATGCCGAGGCCGATGAAGGACACCGCGGCGAAGTCCGCCAGCGCCGAGCCGAACCCGTAGGTCGCCTGCGCGACGACGATCGGCATGACGTTGGGCGCCAGGTGCCGCACGCCGATCCGCCAGGACGACATCCCGGCGAGCTGGAGGCTCTCGACATAGCCCTGGTGGCGTTCGCGGATCGCCATGCTGCGCACGACCCGCGCCATGTAGGGCGTGTACACGACGCCGAGGGCCAGGACGGGAGCCCAGAAGCCCGCGCCGAACACGGCCGAGGACAGGACCGCGACCAGCACGCCGGGCACCGCGAACATGACGTTGAGCAGGCGGTTGGCCATGCGATCGATCCAGCCGCCATGCCAGGCGCTGAAGATCGCCAATGCGGTGCCGAGGACGGTGCTGATCAGGACGATCATTGCGGGGCCGGCGAAGCTGAGTCGGGCTCCGGCCAGGGCGCGCGAGAGGATGTCGCGGCCGAGGGAGTCGGTCCCCAGCAGGTGCTGGGCGCTCGGGTCCTGCCCGGCCGCCAGCACGTCGGTGGCGTTCGGGTCGTAGGGGGCGATCCACGGCCCGATGACCGCGACGAGCGCCAGCGCGCCCGCGGCCGCCGCGGAGGCGATCAGCGCGGGCCGGCCCATCGCGGCGAATCTGCGCCGGGTGGCGATCCCGGCGGCTGCCCAGGTGACGGCCATCAGGCTTTGGCCCTCTCTCGCGGGTCCAGGGCGGTCTGGATCAGGTCGATGACGGTGGTGACCAGCACGAACACCGTGACGATGATGAGGCTGACCGCCGTCACGACCGGGTAGTCCTTGCTGGAGATGCTGCGGATCAGCAGCGCCCCGATGCCGTCCACGGCGAAGATCTGCTCGACCACCACCGTGCCGGCCACCAGCCCGGCGACCGCCAGGCCCGAGGCGGTGAGCACCGGCATGGCGGCGTTGCGCAGGGTGTGGTGGCGCAGCACGATGCCGCTGGGCACGCCGCGTCCGCGCGCGGTCATCACGTATTCCTTCTCCGACTCCTCAGAGACGGCGGCGGACGTCAGTTGCGACACGTAGGCGCCGTAGCCGATCGACAGGGCGATCGCCGGGAGCGTCAGGTGCCACACCCGGTCGCCGAAGCCGTGGCCGCTGCCGTAGGTGGGGAACCAGCCGAGCTCGACCGCGAAGATCCCGATCAGCGCGTTGGCGGCCACGAAGCCCGGCACCGCGACGCCCAGCCCGACGAGCGTGGACACCACGGCCCGCCCGCGCGCGCTGACGCCGCCGACCACACCGAGCCCGACGCCGACCACGACGACCAGCAGCGCCGCCATGGCCACCAGCAGGAACGTCGTCGCCAGACGCGGCCCGATCAGCGCGGTGACGTCCTGGCGCGAGGTGAACGAGACTCCGAAGTCGCCGTGCAGGGCGCCTGTGAGCCAGTGCCAGTATCGCTCCAGGAACGGGTCGTCCAGCCCCAGTCGCTGTCGCATGCTCGCGCGCGCCTGGTCGGTGGCCTTCGCGCCCAGGATCTGCGCGACGGGATCGCCCGGTGCCGCCGACAGGCCGGCGAAGATGACGAACGAGGCGGCCAGGATCGTCGCGGCTGCCCCCAGCACCGTCGTGACGATCCGCCTGGCCGCACCCTTGCGTGGGACAGGCCCGCGGCGAGGTTCCGGGTCCTTCACTTGGCGGCGCCGATGTAGGCCATCTGCGGCATCGACCAGTAGGCGAACGAGGTGACGGCACCGGTCAGCCGGTTGTTGAGGAAGGTCGCAGTGTTGGTCGAGACGAGCGAGATCGTGCCGGTCTGGGGCTCGTAGACCTGCTGCGCCTGGACGATCAGCTGCGCGCGCTGCTTGGCGTCGAAGGAGGATCGCGCGTCGTTCAGGAGCTTGGTGACCTGCGGGTTGTCGTAGTTGTCGTAGTTGTAGGGCTGGCCGGGCAGCAGGTCGAAGCCGAGGGGTTCGAGGGGGTTCTGCCCGGAGTTGAAGCTCGCGTCGTAGATCAGGTCGATGCCCTTGCGCTTGCTCGCGTCGTAGCCGGCCTGGTCGAACACCAGCGGCTGCATCGACTGGATCTTGACGTTGACACCGATCGCCTTGGCCTGCTGCTGGAACAGCTGGGCGATCCGCGAGGACGCCTCGTCACCGGCCTGGATCGCCAGCACCAGTTCCTGCCCCTTGTACGAGGACTGCTCGACCAGGTGCTTGGCGGCCTCGACGTCGTAGGACCGCGCGCTGCGCCATTTGTCATAGTCGGGCTGGTAGAGGCCGCGCTCGGCGGTGGGCCAGGTCTCCGGCGTCAGCACGGTGTAGTTGGGCTGCGCGGCGCCGTTGAAGACGATCTTGGCGATCGCCGCCCGGTCGACGGCCCGCTGGAAAGCGTCCCGGAGCTTCTGGTCCTTCAGCGGCCCGTCCGGACGCGCCACGGCGATCATCGTGCTCTGCGTGGACGGGCCGAACACCAGCCGGCCGGCCTTGGACTTCGACAGCTTCGCCAGCGCCGACACCGGCACCTCGTACGAGCCGTCGATCTCCCCGGCCTCCAGCGCCTGCGCCAGCGCCGTGCCGTCGGAGACGAACGTGAAGTCGACCTGCTTGGCCTTGGGCTTCAGCGCGGTGTCCCAGTACCCGTCATTCCGGGTCATCGTGATTCCGCTGCCGGATCGCCACGAGGCGAACTTGTAGGGGCCGGTGCACATCAGGCCGCCGGTCGAGGTCCCGACCTTGTCCCCGGTCTTCTCCGCCCAGGCCTTCTCGACCACGACGCCGGACAGGGTCGCCAGGCCCTGCACGAACGTCGAGTCCGGCCTGCTGAACGTCACGGTGACCTGACGGTCGCCGGTGGCCTCGATGTCCTTGACGAAGACGAAGCCGAAGCTGACGACCGAGTCCTCGGCGGCCGAACGCCGCAGGCTGTAGACGACGTCCGCGGCGGTGAGGGGCTTGCCGTCCCAGAATTTCACGCCGTCGCGGACCGTCAGCCTCAGCTCGGTGGGCGACACCTGCTCGTAGGTCGCCAGGTTCGGGGTGACGTTGAACGCGGCGTCCATCTTCAGCAGGCCCTCGCACATGTTGCGCACGATCTGGCCGGAGCCATAGTTCACGGCGTTGCGCGGGTCGAGGGTGTCGGGCTCACCGCCGACGTTCCAGGTGACCTTGCCGACCTCAGCCTTGGCCGCCGGCAGTGCCGAGACGAGGTCGGACGCGCCGACCGGCGTGGATCCCTTGCCGTTTCCGCCGCTGCATGCCGCGAGGGTGCTGCTCGCGAGCAGCGCGATGGCGGCCGAGGCCAGTCCGCGCGCTGCCCTGGGGGCGAGTTCCATACGTTTCTCCTCCGTCAAGCGCCGCTGCGCGGCCTGTGACCCACGTCATGCCAACGTGTGACGGTGAAGATATAACCGCCGATATAAAACATGCAATGCATGTCGGCCGGATTTACGGGACGGAAACACGGTTCCGGTCCGATCAGCCGAAACAGGGCAGGCCCGCCGATCGGATCGACGGGCCTGCCGGGGTCCTGGAGCCGGAACGGAGGCTCAGAGCTCGGGGTGGCGGGTGTGCCAGTCGGTCGCGCGCTGGTAGCGCGCGGCCACCGACACCACATCGGCGTCGGCCCACAGGGGGCCGATGAACTGGAGCCCGATCGGCAGCCCGTCGGAGTCGAAGCCGCCCGGCACGCTGATCGCGGGGAGCCCGGCGTGGCTGGGCGGCTCGGTCATCGCGTGGATGAGCATGCCCAGCGGGGGAACCTCCTGGCCGTCGACCGGGCGGGTGGGACCGCGGTCGCCGCCATGCGGGAAGGCCGTGACCGCCGTCGTCGGCGTCACCATGACGTCGGCGCCGGTCATCGCGGTCGCGAAGGCGTTGTAGATGTCGGTCTTGCCCTGCCGGAAGGCCGCGTTCACCTGCCGCCCGGTGACGCCCTTGGCGCGCTCGGCCATCTCCTCGATCATGGGCCACAGCTCGACGTTCCAGGCCCGTGCCTCCTCCACGGCCGCCAGGTACTCGTAACCGTTGATGTGGTCGAAGAACACCGACGTGTCCGGCAGCTCGATCCCGACCTCCGTCACGGTGGCGCCCGCCGCGCGCATGTCCTCCAGGGCCTGCGTGAACAACCTGCGCACGTCCGGGTCGAGGACCTTCTGGCCCAGGTCGTAGCAGGCGGCGATCCGCACGCCCGTCAGATCGCCCGGCGCCTGGGCGGCCTCGACGTAGCTGCGGGTGTCGCGCGGCACCGAGAAGCGGTCGGACGGGTGGTGACCGTTGGTCGCCTCGAACACCAGCGCGGCGTCCAGCACGGTACGCGCGATGGGGCCGTCGGTGGAGTCGCCGTCGGTGCTCTCGGCGGTGGGGATCCTGCCGATGGACGGCTTGATCCCCACCGCGCCGCACAGCGACGACGGCACGCGGATGGACCCGCCGCCGTCCGAGCCCCAGGCGACCGGGCCGACGCCCGCGACGACCGCAGCGGCCGCGCCGCCGCTGGAACCGCCCGCGTTGTAGCCCGGCCGCCAGGGAGTACTGGTGGACCCGGTGAGCTTGCTCTCGGTGACGCCCAGCAGCCCGAATTCCGGCGTGGTGGTCTTGCCGAGCAGGATGACCCCCTGCTCCTTCAACCGCCCCCACCCGATCGCGTCCTCTTCGGGCACGTACTCGGCGAAGGCCGTGCACCCGTAGGTGGTCCGCACGCCGGCCGTCTCCGCGAGGTCCTTGACCGTCATCGGCACGCCGAACAGGGGCGGCAGCTCCTCCCCGGACCGCAGCCTCTGCTCGGCCGCCTTGGCGTCCGCCCGCGCCTGGTCGGCGGTGACGGTGACCATGATGTTAAGCGCCGGATCCACTCGGTTCATCCGGTCGAGCACGGCGTCGACCACCTCGACCGGCGAGACGGCCCCGCTTCGATACAGCTCGCCGAGCTCCGCGGCGCTCTTCCAGTACAGCTCGTCGTCCGGCATGCCGCCTCCAGGAGGTCCAGGTCGTGGATGACCGAGAGTATGTGTGACGCGCGTCGTGTAACACAACATATACAAAGAACTCGCGGAGGGTCGCGGTCGACGCGGGTGTGGTCACTTTAACGTAACGCACGTTGTGTAACGTTATAGATATTTCAGTGGTAAGGTCCGATCCGTCCGATCGGGGCCCTTCCCGCCTGTCTCGGAGGAGACGCATGTCGGTCCTGTCCACCACGCCCGTCACCTGGCCCGAGGACTTCCCCGGCACCTGGGAGGGCTGCCCGCGCGAGCCGCTGCTGACGGTCCTCGGGCGCGGCATCGATACCTACGGAGACCGGCCCGTGCTGCTGTTCGAGGACGGCTTTACGATCACCGGACGGCAGCTGCGCGGACGGGCCGAGCGGTTCGCGGGCCTGCTCGCCCGGCACATCGGCGTCGGCGACCGGGTCGCTCTCGCGGTGGGCAACCGCGCCGAGTACGTCATCGCCTACCTCGCCGTCCTCGCCAACCGCGCGGTGATCGTCTCGCTGTCTCCGCGGATCGGGCCGGACGACGCCCGGTACGCGGTCGAGGACTCCGGCTGCGTCCTGGCGATCACCGATGACGACTCCCACGACGTCCTCGCCGCCCTCGCGGACCAGGCTCCGGCGCTGCGCGCGGCGATCAAGGTCGACGGGCCCGAACCGGCGGGCTTCGACCACCTGCTGGACGGGATCGAGCCGATCAGGTTCGCCGACGTCGAAGCTCGCCTTGACGACCTGGTCGACATCGGCTACACGTCCGGTACGACCGGCCTGCCGAAGGCGCTGGCCGGCGACCACGTCGAGACCCTGCGCTACATCGACGTGCACCTGCGTCGCTCGCGGTCCTCCCCGGAGGCGGAGCGCATGCTGATGCCGCTGCAACTGCACTACGGCGACCCGCTGACCTTCCTGTTCGCGGCGATGTGCTCGGGCGCCTCGCTCGTCCTGATGCGCCGGTTCAGCGCGACCCGGTTCTGGGACGTGGCCCGCTCCTCGGGCGCCACCACGATTTTTACCATCGGGTCGGTCCCGCAGATGCTGCTCAGCAGGCCCGAGAGCCCGGCCGACCGGGAGCACTCGATCCGGCACGCGGTCGCGCTGGCCATCCCGCCCGACCGGCACGCCGAACTCGAACGCCGCTTCGGCTTCCCCTGGACCGAGGCCTACGGCTCCTCGGAGTCCGGGCCCGCGATCTCCATGCCGCCGCACGTCGCCCACGAGTTCCTCGGCACCGGCGCGCTGGGCATCCCGCTGCCCGACGTCCAGGCGCGGCTGGTCGACCTGGACGGTCGCGTCGTCGACGGCCCCGGCTCGGGAGAACTCGAACTCGCCGGCGAGGTCACCTTCCGCGGCTACCTCAACGCTCCCGAGGCGACCGCCGAGGTCCTGCACGACGGCTGGCTGCGCACCGGCGACCTGATGCGCCGCGACGAGCGCGGCGTCTACTACTTCGAGGGGCGCCGCAAGGAGATCATCCGGCGCAGCGGGGTCAACGTGGCACCGGCCGAGGTCGAAGCCGTCCTGCGCCGCCACCCCGATGTCCTGGACGCGGCGGTGGTGCCCGTCCCGGACGAGGTGATGGGCGAGGAGATCAAGGCCTACGTCGAACTCGTCCCCGGCGCCACGTTCGCCCCAGCCGAGCTCGCGCGGTTCTGCGCCGAGCGGCTGACCGGCCCGAAGGTGCCCCGCTACATCGAGCACCGCACCACCCCGTTCCCCCGCACGCCCTCCCAGCGCATCCCGAAGAAGGAACTGATGGTCGACGGCGCGCACACCACCACCCACGCCTGGGACCGCACCCAGCACACCGGAGGATCCGCATGACCGAGATGACGTTCGACGATCTCCCCCAATCGGTGGGCCACATCACGCAGGGCGCCCCCTTCGCGCTGGGGGAGGAGGAACTCGATGCCTTCGCCAAGGCCACCTGGCTCGACAAGGCCTATCTCGACGACATCCCCGAGTTCCCGGAGACCCTCGTGGAGGGCTTCCTGCTGCTGAGCATGCTCGACGCCGCCGCCAAACTCGCATCGCCCGCCTCGTCATCGACGATGTGGGGCCTCAACTACGGGCTGGACCGCGTGCGGTTCATCGCGCCGGTGCACATGGGCCAGCGCGTGCTGTCGACCTACGAGATCCTCGCGGTCGAGCCGAAGGACAACGGCTACAAGGTGCTGCGCCGCTGCACCTTCACCGTCGAGGGCCAGGACCGTCCCGCGATGGTCGCCGACTGGTGGAGCCTCGCTTTCCCGCGCGGCACGGTCGAGCGCGCCCGGGAGCGGTCATGACCTCGTTTTCGACGATCAATCCGACACGTTCGCTGGTCAATGCCGAGCCCGCGCCGTTCTGGTTGCAGGATTCGGCACGGCCGGCGCCGTTCCCGGCGCTGGCAGGGGAGGAGCAGTGCGACCTCCTGGTGGTGGGCGGCGGATACTGCGGGCTGTGGACGGCGTTGCTGGCCAAGGAGCGCGACCCGGGCCGGGACGTCGTTCTCATCGAGGCGCGGGAGGTGGGCTGGGCGGCGTCCGGTCGCAACGGCGGTTTCTGCGCGTCCTCGCTCACGCACGGTTTCGGCAACGGGCTGGCCAGGTGGCCGGACGAGCTCGCCGAGCTGGAAGACCTCGGCTTGGAGAACCTGGACGGCATCGAGGAGGCGGTGCGGCGGCATGGCATCGACTGCGACTGGGAGCGCACCGGCGCGATCGACGTCGCCACGCAGCCCCACCAGGTGGACGAGCTGCGCGCTTACGCTGAGGTAGCACCGCGCTTCGGCGTCTCGGCCGAGTTCCTCGGGGCCGAGGAGGTCAGGGCCGAGGTCGACTCGCCGACCTATCTTGCGGGAGTCCTCGACCGGCAGGGTACGGCACTGGTCCACCCGGCCAAGCTCGCCTGGGGGCTGCGCGACGCCTGCGTCCGGCTCGGCGTGCGGATCTACGAGCGCACCCCGGCGAGCGGTCTGAGCACTCGTGGCGGGCGCATGGTCCTCACCACGGGCTACGGGCGCGTGGTGGCCCGCAGAGTCGCGCTGGCCACCAACGCCTTCCCGCCGCTGCTGCGCAAGATCCGCCCGTTCGTCGTCCCCGTCTACGACTACGCGATGGTCACCGAGCCGCTGAGCAGGGAGCGGCTGGACTCCATCGGTTGGCGCAACCGCTACGGCATGTCCGACAGCGGGAACCAGTTCCACTACTACCGGCTCACCGCTGACGACCGGATCCTGTGGGGCGGCTACGACGCCGTCTACCACTACGGCTCGCGGCTGTCGGGCGACTTCGACCAGCGTCCGGCGACCTTCCAGAAGCTGGCAGCCAACTTCTTCCACACCTTTCCGCAGCTGGAGGGCGTCCAGTTCACTCACACATGGGGTGGGGTGATCGACACCTGCACCCGGTTCTCGGCGTTCTTCGGAACGGCCGCGCAAGGCAGGGTCGGCTACGCCCTCGGCTTCACCGGCCTGGGCGTGGGCGCGACCCGGTTCGCCGCACAGGTCGTCCTGGACCGGCTCGACGGTCTGGACACTCCCCGTACCCGACTCACGATGGTGCGCGGCAAGCCCGTCCCGTTCCCGCCCGAACCTCTGCGCTGGCTCGGCATCGAGCTCACGCGTCGCTCGATGGCCCGCGCCGACCGCGACGGCGGGCGCCGCAACCTCTGGCTCCGCACCATGGACACCCTCGGCCTGGGGTTCGACAGCTGACCCTGCCACCGGCCGGAGCCGGGCAGCGCCGAGCGCAGACCCGAGGTTTCCTGTCCTCTAGAATGTAATTACCGTTGCATAACGTTTCGCGAGGAGGCGCGGGTGCCGATCCAGGTCGATCACGACGAGCGGCGCGAGAAGATCGTGAACGCGGCGATCAGGGTCCTGGGGGAGCGCGGTTTCGCCAACTTCTCCCTCCGCGCGGTCAGCGACCGGCTCGGGGGGTCGGTCACGCTGGTCACCCACTACTTTCCCAGCCGCGAAGCGCTGCTGGTGAGGATGCTCGAACTGACGCTGGAGGACGCTCGCTCGACCCAGCAGGAGCTGGCGGCGATCGAGGACCCGCACGATCGGCTGGAGGCCGCCGTGCGGTACTTCCTGCCCATCGACGAAGAGGCACTGGCCATCGAACGCGCCCGCGTCGCCCTGGCCAGCCATCGAGAAGTCGAGCCCTCCATCCAGCAGTATCTGGACCTCATCGATCCGGTGATGCGAGAGCTGATCAGGGCCGCCATCCAGGACTTCATCGGCCGCCACAGGCTTGAGGCCACCGTCGATCTGATCCGCCTGTGGACCAGCGGAGTCGTGCTCTCCACGATCGAGCATCCCGATCTGTGGACCCCCGAACGCCAGACCCAGGCCCTGCACCACTTCATGAACCTGATCGACCTCCCGGTCGCCGCCCGCTGAGGATCCGGAGCAGGCCGAAGTCCGCGCACCGCCGAGCCCGCCCCTTGTCAGAGGCAGGCTGGGCGGTCCTCGTCAGTGCTCGGCGCCTTGCCGGTCGAGCTCGTGTCCGCGCAGCAGGAACCAGGCGGCGACGGCCGCAGCCAGCAGGATCACCGCGCCCGCGGCGCAGGCGATGACGATGCCGTCGATGAAGGACTTCCGGGCGGCCTCCAGAAGGGCGGCCGCGGTGCCGGGAGGCAGCCGGGAGGCGACCTCGACCGCGCCGCCCAGGGACTCGTGCGCCGCGGCCGGCGTTCCCGCGGGCGCCGCGAAGCCCTGGTAGACGCCCGTCACGATGGAGCCGAGCAGCGCGATGCCGAGGGCGGCGCCCAGCTCGTAGGCGGTCTCGGAGACCCCGGACGCGGTGCCTGCCTGGTGCTTCGGGACGCTGGACAGGATGACGTCGGCGGTCACGGTGAAGGAGCATCCGGCGCCGAGGCCGACCAGCAGCAGCGCGGTGAACAGCAGCGGATAGCCGGTGGACCCGTCGATGACGGTGAGCAGCGCGAGCGCGAAGCCGATGACGGCGAGTCCGCCGGAGACCGCGGCCCGGACCGAGAAGCGGCGTGCCACGCGTCCGGCGACCAGTCCGGCCGCGATCGCTCCCGCGGCGGTGGGCAGCTCGGCGAGCCCGGCTTCGAATGGTCCCCGTCCCTGGACGAGCTGGAGGAACTGCGAGAGGAAGAAGATGAGGCCCGACAGCCCGAGGATGGTCAGCAGGTCCGCCAGCACGGCGCCGCTGAAGCCCCGGTTGCGGAACAGGCGCACGTCCAGCAGCGGGACGGCGAGGGTCCGCTGGCGGCGGACGAACAGGTAGAGGGCGGCGGTGCCCAGCACCGCCGCGGCGAGCGGAGTCCAGCCGAAGCCGTCCGCGGCGGCCTTCTTGAGGGCGTACACGAGACCGAACATCCCGGCCATGGACAGGCCGACGCTCACCAGGTCCCATGGGCCCGGAGCGGGGTCGCGGGACTCGGGCAGCAGCCTGGCGCCCACGACGATCAGCACGGCCATCACGGGCAGGTTGATCAGGAAGACCGAGCCCCACCAGAAGTGCTCCAGCAGGAAACCGCCCAGTATCGGGCCCACCGCCATCCCCGCCGAAGCGGTGGCGGCCCATACGCCGACGGCGACGCTGCGCTCGCGCGGATCGTCGAAGAGGTTGCGGATCAGCGCGAGCGTCGCGGGCATGAGGGGCGCACCGGCGACCCCGAGCAGCGCCCGCGCAAGGATCATCATCTCGGGCGTCGAGGCATAGGCGTTGAGCACCGATACCGCGCCGAAGCACCCCGCGCCCAGCAGCAGGATGCGCTTGCGGCCGATGCGGTCGCCCAGGCTGCCCATGGACACCAGGAGCCCGGCCAGGACGAAGGAGTAGACGTCGCCGATCCACAGCAACTCGGCGCCCGACGGCTTCAGGTCCTCACTGATGTAGGGCGTCGCCAGGCTCAGGACGGTCGAGTCGACGGCCACCAGGAGAACGGCCAGAACGAGTACCGACAGCGCCAGCCAGCGGCCGTGCTGCCTGGTTCCCGAGACGCCGGCCTCCTGGAGTGGCCGGTCATGCCCCTTCCTCTCGCCCGCGCTGGTCACGTCCTGACGTCCGCGAGTTCGAGCGGCTCGGCGAAACCGGTGCTCACCGTCCTGGTCGTGCGCATGATGGGGATCGCGGCCAGCAGGGTGGCCAGGGCGAGGACCGCGCCGAGCCCGGAGGCGCCCCAGACGTCCAGGATCCAGCCGACGGGGGCCGACCCCAGGCCGGTGCCGATCGCCGTCGCCCCGGACGTGGCGGCGATCCACCGGCCGCTGGGGTCGGCGGACGCCGCCACCGCGAGCACCAGGACGAGCAGGCCCATATAGCTGATCTGCCAGATGATCGCGGCGGCGGTGTAGGAGGCCGCCCAGGGCACGACAGTGATCACCAGTTTCGCGACGACCTCGACCCCGAAGAACGCCGCCATGACGGTGACCCGCCCGAACCGGTTGCACGCGATCGGCCCCAGGACCGCGCCCGCCAGCGACACCACGGCGACGACCGACAGCACGATCGAGACGGCGCCGGCCGACATCCCCGCGTAGTCCTCGCCGATGACCTCGCAGTAGGACCAGGCACCCTGCTCGACCGCTCCGAGGAGCACCAGCGCGAGCAGGAACAGGCGTGGCAGCGGCCTGCCGGAGGATGGGCCGAGACTGCGTTCCGGCGCGTCGGGCAGCGCGCGGACCAGCCAGTACGCGGGAAGGCACAGGGCGGCGAGGATCACGAAGGCCGCGGCACCGCCCCATGCGTCATCGGCCTCGGGGATGAGGATGATGAGGGTCGCGATGACGACGGTCCCGCCCAGCACCGTGACGGTCGAGGCCTTGTCGGTATCGCCGGTCGCGGCGATGGCCGCCATGCCCGCGGCGTAGACCGCGCCGAGACCGACGCCGGCGATCGCGTTGCCGACGACGAGCAGCGCGAGGCCCGGCGCCACCGACGCCAGCGCGAAGCCCGCCACGGTGGCGACGAGCCCGGCTCTGGCCATGGTGGTGCGGCCGGGACGGGCCGCCTGGGGCGCGAGCGCGAGTGCCGCCAGCGCCGTGGCGAGCAACTGCACCGTCGCGACCACCCCGGCGGTGGTGTTGGAGAGGTGGAACCGGTCGGCCATGCTCGGCAGCAGGACGGGCATCAGGTTCGAACCGATGTTGCCGAGCGTGGCTCCCGTCACCAGGGCCGCGCCCACGCCGATGCTGATCGCGCGGACCGGCGCCACGCTGCTCACCGGCAACGCCCGCGCTCGACGACCCGGGTGAGGCGGACTCGGCGCACCGGCCGCCGCCGCTGTTCGAGCATGGGGAACCCTCTCTCGCACGCGCCGGGCATCTGCCCGGAACCGGGACATCAGACGGCTGCCAACGTGTGATCACGACCGAGGCGGGCCCCTGCCGATTGGAAGCTCTTCACGCGACGTCGTCAGCGTCCAGCACGCCCGCCACGGAGGCGTGACCTTGGACAAGGTTATATAGTCATCGTCTTATAACACTTCACACATCTTTATAGGGCACGTGCTCCACGGCCCGCAAGTGTGCCGCCCGACCCGTGCGGCTCTACCGGCCCGGATCCACGTCTGACTCTGGCGCCGGACTCGCCCGTGGTGTTCGGGAGGGGACGCGCTGACGGCGGCCCGCGGTGCGATTCCGTCCAGGGCCGTTTTTGTATGACAGATGTTATAAATTGTGCTCGACATCAAGACTCGACAGGAGACGGCCGCACGGTCGCAACGGGGCCGAAGGCTGCCCGCGCGACACGCGACCACCGCCGGTCCTCAACGGGACGGCTCGACGAGGAACGAGGGCAGTGACCTTGCGCAATCAGGACGTCCAGGCCGGCGACCGGGCTTGGGAGGCGACCATGCCGGACAACGAGGCGATCTTCTCGTGGGTGCGCGACCTGGCGGCTTTCGGCAGGCGTGGCACCAACGCCCCCGGTGACCGCCGGTCCGTCGACTACCTGCTCGACCGCTTCCGCCAGTTCGGGCTCACCGACGTCCAGGTGCAGGAGACCGAGTCCTTCGCCTGGCACGCCTCCCGCTCCGAGCTGACCGTCGACGCCACGCCGATCCCGCACTCGCCCGCGGTGTTCTCCTTCGACACCCACGACGCCAACGGCCCGTTCTCCACCGGCCCGAACGGCCTGTCCACACTGCTCGCCGATGTGGGGGACGGCGAGGAGGACGACTTCGCCCGGGTCGACGTCAGCGGCAAGCTCGTGCTGTTCAACCTGCGTTTTCTCATGCCTCGCAGCCTGCTCCTGGCCGGCGGCGAGTTCGTCTACGATCCCCACGACAGCGTGGACGCGGCCGACCTGGACACCGCCAACCCCTACGTGAACAACTACGAGGACGTCCTGGAACGGGCGATCAACGCGGGCGCGGTCGGCTTCGTCGGCGTCCTGGCCGACTATTTCGACTCCCACGACATCCACCCCGAACACGCCGAGGGCATCACCATTCCCGGCCTGTGGGTCACCAAGGCCGCCGGTGCCCGGATCCGCGCCCTGACCGCGTCCGGCACCGCCCTCGCGACCATGCGGCTGGAAGGCTCGCGGGTCCCCGCGACCGCCCGCACCGTGATCGGGTACCTGCCCGGCGGCAGTACCGACACCATCATGATCCAGTCCCACCATGACGCGGCATGGGACGGCGGCGTGGAAGACGCCTCGGGCACCGCCGAAGTCCTGGCCCTGGCCAGTTACTACAGCCAGATCCCGCAACGGCACCGGCCCAAGACCCTGATGTTCGTCCTGATGGACAGCCACTGGACCGGCTACCAGGCCCACGAGCACTTCGTCGAAACCTTCATCACCCGCCCGGCCACCCCTCACCGGATCGTCGCCAACGTCACCCTCGAGCACATCGCCAGGCAAGCCGAGATCGGTCCGGACGGACAGCTCCAGCTTCACGACCTGCCCGAATACCGCGGTGTCTTCGAGAACGTCAGCGTCCCCCTGAAGAACGTCATCGAGGACGCCGTCACAAGTCACGATCTACAGCGGACCGTCCGCCTGCCCAGCGACAAGCTCGTCCCGCTGATGGGTGAGCTGCCCACCGACGCGGACCTCGTCTACCAGGCCGGAGTTCCCACCATCAGCTTCATCAGCGGCCCCCTGTACCTCTACGACAAGGCCGACACCATCGACAAGGTCTACAAGCCCGACCTGGCCCCTGTCGCCTCGGCCTTCGCCGACATCATCGACCACCTGGCGGCCACACCCAGCGACCAGATCCGAGGCTGACCGGGCCGACCCCTGCGCCGTCGGTGTTGCCGCGAGCAGAGCGGCATCTTGCGCCTCCGGAGAGGAGAGGCCGTCGTTCTGTCTGGGGTTTGGCGGCTAGGGGGCCGGCGTTGTGGCGAGGTCGCGGAGGAGTTCTCGGGTTCGCTTCCGAGAGGAGACGGGATCGGGGCCGGCGGGGACGATGGCGGCCCAGAAGTCGGTCGTCCCGGCATCGACGAGGGATCGGAGCTGTGCTCGGACGGACGCCTCGTCACCGACGATGGCGGCGTCGGCCGGGGTGGAGGCGCCGCCGATGTCGAGGATGCGCTGGTAGTTGGGCATGCCGGTGTACGAGATGGACGTCGCTGCCACGGCTGCGCGGGCTTCGGTGATGTCGTCATGGACGACGATGGGGAGGCCGGCGACGATGCGGGGCGGCGGCCGGTCGGCGGCGGACGCGGCGGCGTGGATGCGGGGGGCGATGTGGGTGTCGATGGCCTTGGCCGGTGCCATCCACAGAACCGTGCCGTCGGCGTACCGGCCTGCGATGCTCAGCATCCGGGGGGAGAGGGCCGACAGCAGGACGGGAATGGAGTGGGGGAGTGAGGCCATTCGGCCGGCGCTGCGGGCCGTCCAGTCTTTCGCCTTCGAAATCCACGTCGTGACCGCGTAGGAGTTCGGTGAGAATCTGGGTGTACTCCTCGGTGCTGCGGCCGGGGCGGTCGTAGGACATGCCGTAGACGTCGCGGACGATCGACTCGTGGGAGGGGCCGATGCCGAGCGTGAGGCCTGGGCGTCCCATGGTGGCGGCGACGGAGGCGGCACGGTTGGCCTGGAGGAGCGGGTGGCAGGGGTAGGTCTGCAGGACGGCGGTGCCGAGTTCGATCGTCGTGGTCTGGCGGCCGGCGAGGGCCATGGGGGTCAGCGGGTCGCCGGTGACGGTACTGGCGTACCAGAGCGAGGTGAAGCCGTCGGCCTCGGCCCGCTGCGCTTGCTGGACGATCTTGTCGGGGGTCGACGCGCCGCCGGTCAGGCCGATGCGCATGGATTTCCTCTCGGATAGCGGTCAGTGGACGACGACCCGTACGCGTCCGAGGTCGGGAATCCTGGCGAAGGGGGAGGCGGTGTCGCCGTCGCGTTGGGAGGCGGCGCGCAGAGCGGGGAAGTAGGTGCCGGGTGTGCGGTAGGCGTAGGTC
The DNA here is from genome assembly GCF_900659615.1 of Actinomadura fibrosa. Taxonomy (GTDB): domain Bacteria; phylum Actinomycetota; class Actinomycetes; order Streptosporangiales; family Streptosporangiaceae; genus Spirillospora; species Spirillospora fibrosa. The sequence goes on from NZ_CAACUY010000007.1 coordinate 77,901, forward strand.
CGCCGGACCTGGACGCTGGGCCGGGGGGAGCCGAACGCCGAAGGGGTGAAGGTGCCGGTTCCGGTGAAGTCCCAGTCGGTGGCGACGATCTTCCCGGTTCCGGGTGGGATCCGGATGGCGGCGGTGAAGGTGACGGGCTTGCCTGCGATGACGTCGATCCGGCGGCGGCCGTCGACGGCCAGGTCCACCACGGGCTGGACGCCGCGCCGCCGGGCCGCCGTTGCCGGGACGGTGACCTGGCCGCCGGTGATGCCGTAGCGGGTCGATGGCGGGGGCGGGACGCCCCTCTCGGCCCAGGCGCTGACGTCGCGCAGGGCCCGCTGGAGGATGCCGGTGTAGTCGAGCAGGTTGGGCTCGTGCGCCCCGATGTGGTCGGCTGCGTCGTTGTACAGGACGCGGAAGGTGTCGTCGTAGCGGGCGCCCAGTGCCTGCTTCACCTGCTGGGCGTACCAGTCGGCGTCCCAGGGGAAGGCGTCGGCGTCGAGCAGGTTGGCGACCTCGATGACCTTGCCGGTGATCTTGCCGGTGTGGGTGCCCCCGCCGCTGACCTCGGTGGAGATGACCGGGCCGACCTCGATGCCGCGCTGCGGGTGGATCGGCTCGCCGGCTGCGTCGCGGAACTGGTCCCAGGAGGTGAAGCCGGGCCGGGCGGGGACCTGGTGGCGGTGGTAGGTCAGCAGCGCCACGTTCCACCGGTTGTCGATGCGCAGCCTGCCGTCCGCGCCGAGCGCGTTCAGCGTCTCGGACGGGTTGCCGGAGCCGATCGTGAAGGTCTTGGTGGCGGGGTCGAGCGAACCGGTGAGCGCGCCGATCGCCGAGCCGTCGGGGCGGTGCGCGGTGAAGTCGAAGCCGGTCCTGTCCGGGTCCGCTGGTGCCCTGTCGAGGACGAGCTTCGTCGGGACGTTCTGTGCGTCCCGCTCGACTCTGGTGATGGTGGAGGTCTGGTCGATCCGCGCGGCGCGGATCAGGTCGCCGAGCGGTGATCGCTCGGTGCCCAGGTAGCCGGGCTCGCTCCAGAAGTCGTCGGCGTAGGTCGGGTCCATGGCGCGGACGGTGCCGGCGAAGCCGAGCAGGCCTCGGGGATCGTCAAGTCCGAGCACGTAGGAGTAGTTCTCCCAGGTCCGCAGCGGGATGCCCATCCGGGTGACCTCGCGCAGCACCGCCTTCTGCGTGCCGGTGAGGTCCGCGTAGGGGTCTCCGGAACCGCCGGGGCGCACCGCGTCGGCGATCTGCGGTGCCCTGCCGCGCAGCACCAGCCGGGCGAAGGCCCGGACGAAGAAGTTGGTCGGGATGGAGGTGGGCACCCCGGGGATGAACGGCACGGCGCCGTCCCATACGCCGGTGGTGTTCTCCATCGCGCCGATCGTCATGTAGGAGCCGCCGCTGCCGCCGTAGACGTAGCCGTGGATCCGGCGGGAGGAGCGGTAGTACCTCGCGGCGACGGTGCGGGAGAACTTGGCTGCGGCCGCGTCGGCGCGGTAGCCCTCGGTTCCGGAGGTCCGCACGGTGTAGGCGCCGCTGGAGGCTCCGAAGGCGATGGACTGCGGGTCGGCGTTCGCGGTCTGCAGCGGGTAGACGAGCTGGAAGAATCTGCCGTCCCATCGGCTCGCGGGCGGGAGGTAGAGGGTGAACTTGACGCCGGTGCCTTCGAAATGGCCGGACACCTGGTGGTGCGGGACGGGAGTGGTCGGGTCCTTCTCGCCGTCGATGACGGGGTGGCCGTAGAGCGGGTCGTCGCAGTCGGCCGTGACTTGCATGGGGCCATTGGGCTGCGGTTGGACGCACTGCGGTGACGGCGCGGCCGATGCGGGCATGCCCGGCACCGTCGTCATGCCGAGGAGGATGCAGCCGCCTGCGGCGAGTGCGCTGCGACCGTTCATCGGGATCCGGTCTGTGTCGGGGCCGTCCAGCGGGATCCGGTCTGCTCCAGGCCGAGGGGACGCTGGTAGGTCAGGTCGCCGGTGTCGCGGGTGCCTTTCAGGTAGCCCTGCTTGGTGAAGAACGACGATGTCATGACCGAGGCGTCGGCGGTGAACATCACCTCGACGGTCGAGCGGCGCAGCGCGATCCGCCAGCGGCCGTCGCGGCGTTCGAGGCGGTCGAGGTAGCGGCCGCTGATGAACTGGGCGGTGCGCCCGTCCTTGCCGAGCAGGACGACGATGACGTAGCTGTCGCAGTGGGCGGTGTCGCCGTCGATGTCGCAGGAGTGGGTCGTGACGTTGTGCGTGTGGACCTGCGACGTCGCGGCGTGCGCGGGATTGACCCAGGCGGCGTAGTCGGCGCCGGAATTGGTGGCGAAGCCGTGCTCGTCGGTGGCGTCGGGGTGGTAGGCGGCGCTGATCAGGTCGTCGTCGTGGCGGTCGCAGCCGCGCGCGTGGCGGGCGATGCAGTCGAGGATGTCGGCACGGTCCTTGAGGTATCGGACGTCGCGCCGCAGGGTGTCGAGGTCGTCGGCGGTCATCTCAGGCGACCGCCTCTTCGCCGATGAGAGTGGTGCGGTGCATCAGCCTGCGGGACGTGGGCTCGAAGGGCATGGCGCGGTGCAGCATCCCGGTGTTGTCCCAGATGACCAGGTCGCCGCGTCGCCACCGGTGGCGTAGCACGAATCGCGGCTGGGTCGCCCATTCCAGGAGCCGTTCGAGCAGCGTCCGGCCCTCGTCTTCGGGGAGTTCCACGACCTGGCCGGCGGTGGCTCCCACGAGCAGGGATTTGCGCCCGTTGCGCCGCGTCCAGACGAGCGGGTGAACTCTGGAGGGCACTCGCTCCCAGGCGGCGCGTTCCTCTTCGGAGGCGTCGGGATTGGCCCGCGCCTGCGCGGCGGCGAAGCTGTGCACCACCGTCAGCCCCTCCAGGCGCGCCTTCTCCTCCTCGGGCAGCGCCTGGTAGGCCAGGAAGGTGCTGGCGAACTCGGTGTCGCCGCCGGCGGGGTCGACTTCCCGGGCGGTGAGCAGGGTGGCCTTCTGCGGGACCTCGATGGTGGCGCCGTCGATGTGCCAGTGGAAGTTCCCCCGCCGGTAGACCGCGAGGGTGGCGTTGGTCTTGGCCGGATCGAGTGTGATGGTGTCGATCTCGGGATGGCGGTGCTCGCTGGTCCGGGCGACCTCCGGTTCGCCCAGCAGGCGGGTGAACGCGACGAGGTCGTCGTCGCCGATGTTGAGCTCGCGGTAGATCACCACTCCGTGCTCGGCGAGCAGTTCCTGGCAGCGGTCCGCGGCTTCCGGGCGCACCAGGTGGTCGCCGGAGGCGCCGGTGATCTCGATGCCGAACGGGTTGAGCGGGGTGAACGCGGCGGTCATCGCACCTCCAAGGCTGTTTATACGACCGTATAAGAATGATACTTATCTATCAAGAGAGGTTGATTCTTGTCAGATGCCGGCGGGCCCCGGTCCTCCGTGGACGTAGAGGGTCTGGCCCGAGCAGAAGCTGGAGGCGTCGGAGGCGAAGAACAGGACGCCGTATCCGATCTCGTCGGGCTCGCCGAGCCGTCCCGAGCCGTTGGTCATGCCGATGGCCTCGGGGTCGAGGTCGTGCCGTTCGGCCTCGTCCAGCAGTGTCGCCGCTCGGACGGCTCCCACGGCGATGGTGTTCACGCGGACCCCTTTGCGGGTCCAGGCCGCGGCCAGGGAGCCGGTGAGATTGTTCACCCCGGCCTTCGCGGCGCCGTACGGTGCGGCCCGGGGCATGGCGAGCAGGCTCGCGCCCGAGGAGATGTTCACGATCGCCCCCTTGCCCTGGGCCAGCATGGGCTCGGCCGCGGCCCGGGACAGGAAGAACACGCTGCCGAGATTGAGCGCCAGGACCTGGTGCCACTCCTCCTCGGTCCATTTCATCGGCGACTTGGTCTGCGCCCCGCCGGCATTGTTGACCAGGATGTCGAGGCGTCCCATCTCGTGAAGGACGGTGTCGACGAGCCGCCAGCACCGGTCGGGGTCGCTGACGTCGGTCGGTACGGCGAGGGCACGCCTGCCCAGTGCCCGGATCTCCTTCGCGGTGGCTTCCAGCGGTTGCGGGCGCCGGGCCGCGAGCACGACGTCGGCGCCGTGCTCGGCGAGCACCAGCGCCGTGCCGCGTCCGATGCCGGTGCCTCCACCGGTGATGAGGGCCACCCGGCCGTCCAGGCGGAACCGGTCGCTCATGTCACCGCACCTCCGTTGACGCCGATGACCTGGCCGGTGACGTAACCGGCCTCGTCCGAGCACAGGAACGCGCACATCGCCGCGATGTCATCACCGGTACCGAGCCGCCGCGCCGGGATCATCCGGGCCAGCACGTCCGGGCCCGGCAGCAGTCGCGCCTCCTGCGCGGCGCGCAGCAGCGGCGTGTCGACGGTGAACGGCGGGACGGTGTTGGCGGTGATCCCCTTGGCGGCGTACTCGAGCGCGACCGTCTTGGTCAGGGCGATGACGCCGCCCTTGGACGCCGCGTAGTGCGCCTGGCGCGGCGAACCGGTCTGGCCCGCCGCGGACGAGATCGTGACGATCCGTCCCCAGCGGGCGGCCACCATGTCCGGGATCGCCGACTGGAGGCAGTTGAAGGTGCCGGTGAGGTTGACGGCGATCGTGCGGGCCCAGTCGCCGGAACCGACGTCCTCGAAGGGCAGGAATCCGGAGACGGCCGCGCTGGTGACCAGGACCTCGATCGGCCCCAGTTCGGCGCGCACCTCGTCGAAGGCCCTGTCGACCGCCCCCCGGTCCGCCACGTCGACCTTGACCGCGACCGCCCGGTGCCCCTTCGCCCGCAGATCGCCGGCCAGGCGTTCGGCCGCGTCGCCGTCAAGGTCGAGGACGGCGACGTGCCGGTCCTGGCGGGCGAGATGCTCACAGACCGCCAACCCCAGCCCGGAGGCACCGCCGGTCACCACCGCTGTACGACTCAAGACATCCTCCGGTCGATCGGCCGGCCTTCCCGGAGCCGGATCATCTGTGCTATACGAACGTATAGCAGCACGCTATACGACCGTACAACACCGGCCCGAGGAGAAACGGTGAGCGGGAACGGCCTGTACTACGACCCCTACGACATCGAGATCGACCGCGACCCGTATCCGATCTACCGGCGGCTGCGCGACGAGGCGCCGCTGTACTACAACGAGCGCCTCGACTTCTGGGGGCTGAGCCGCTTCGCCGACGTCGATGCCGCCCTCAAGGACGTCAAGCGGCTCAGCTCCGCCAAGGGCGACATCCTGGAGGTCGTCAAGGCCGACCCGGTCATGCCGCCCGGAGTCTTCATCCACGAGGACCCGCCGCAGCACACCGTCCACCGCGCCCTGGTCTCGCGGGCCTTCACCCCGCGGCGGATGCGGATGGTGGAGGAGAAGGTGCGCGCCTTCTGCGTCGCATGCCTGGACCCCTTCACCGGCGCCGACCGGTTCGACTTCGTCACCGACCTCGGGGACGAGCTGCCGATGCGCGCGATCGGCATGCTGGTCGGCATCCCTGACGCCGAGCAGCCCAAGGTGCGCGACTTCGCGCAAAGCAACCTTCGCAACCAGCCCGGCCGGCCCCTGCCGATCGACAAGGAGCAGTACTTCGACGGCGGCATGTACGCCGAGTACGTCAACTGGCGGAAGAAGAACTCCTCCGACGACCTGATCACCGAGTTGCTGGCCGTGGAGTTCGAGGACGTGGACGGCACCGTCCGCCGGCTGACCACCGACGAGATCGTCACGTTCCTGACCGTCATCACCGGCGCCGGGGTGGAGACCACCGGACGGCTGTTCGGCTGGATGGGCAAGGTGCTCGCCGAGCACCCCGGCCAGCGCCGCGAACTGGCCGCCGACCGCTCACTCATCCCCAACGCGATCGAGGAGCTGCTGCGCTACGAACCTCCCGGCCCGCACGTGGCCCGCTACGTCACCGAGGACGTCGAGTACCACGGCACCAAGGTGCCGGCCGGTTCGGCGATGCTGCTCATGGTCGCCTCGGCCAACCACGACGAACGCCGCTTCACCGACCCCGACCGCTACGACATCCACCGCGACATAGGAACGCACGTCACCTTCGGCCACGGCGCGCACTACTGCCTGGGCGCGGCGCTGGCCCGCATGGAGGGACGCGTCGCCCTCGACGAGGTGCTGAACCGCTTCCCCGAATGGGAGATCGACATGACCGGCGCCCGCCGCTCGCCCACCACGACGGTCCGCGGCTGGGACACGATGCCCGCGATCATCGACCAGAGGTGACCCATGACGTCCCGGCAGACGACCGGCAGCGTCGTGGCCGTGTCCCACATCGGCCTGTGCGTCTCCGACTTCGGCCGCTCCCTGCGCTCCTACACCGAAGGGCTCGGCTTCACGCACCTGTCGGTATACGTGGACGACCTGCGAGCCGTCGAAGAACGGCTCCTGAAGCTCGGAGCCACCGCGATCGAGAGCATGCGCAGCCACATCCCCATGCGCGACGGCGCCATGGACGTGCTGTTCCTCGCCGACCCCGACGGCGTCCGGATCGAACTCATCCAGCACACCCGCTGAGGACGCGCGCTCAGCCCTGCCCGCCCTCCGGCTCCACCGAGTCGAGGTACTCCTCGAACTCCTTGACCACCTCGGCGTGCGCGGACGCGATGCCGACGCCCTCCTCCAGCCGGACCAGCTTCGGAATCCCCGTCACCAGGAACAGCAGCGTGCCCGGTGACAGGGGCCCGAGGGCGACCGGGCGCCGCCGGATCGCCGCGTCGAGCGCCTCGACCTGAAGCCGCCGCACCCGTTCGGTCCAGTCGGCGATCTCCGCCCGGATCGACGTGCGGTGGTTGCCCAGCGCCAGGAACTCCGTGGTGAGAGCCGCCGTGGACTCGTCCCGGCTGTAGTCCCACAAAACGTGCAGCGGCTGGTCGGCTCGGGAGCGCAGCGCCTCGGCCAGCCTCTCCAGATTCTGCTGCGACCTGCGCCGGATTGCCGCGACGAACACCTCGTCCGTGGTCGGGAAGTAGTACTGGACCAGACCCGGAGTCACCCCGGCCTTCGCCGCGATCGCGCGGTAGGTGACGCCGGCGTAGCCCTTCTCCAGCATCAGCCGCTCGACGCAGTCGAGCAGGAGATCCCGCGTCTTCGACGTCTCGGTGCCCACGCGCCGTGGGGATGCCATGCCCGACCTCACTCTCACCCTGCACGGACATTGTGGCAGACCTTCCTGTCACATCCCGTGAGCGGGCGAGCGAGGTGGTGCTCGGCATCCAGCGCGGCTCCCGTCGCGGGATCTCACCCGTACCTGTTCGGCGTCGTCCTCATCGGCCTCGGATCTCGTTCTTGTCGACCTCGACGATGTCCTGTGGCTTCCCGAAGCGGTTGCCGTAGGGGTGGACGGTGATGCCGCGCACGTGGTTGAGCTTCGCCAGCTGGGCGAACGGCTGGGTTTGCATGATGGTCGCGAGGATCCGTCGTGCGCTGCGTTGCAGGTCGCCGAGGCGCATGTTGACCTGGTAGTCGCCCTTGAGCGTGACGGTGTAGGCGGTCACCGGGCTGGCGTTGTCTCCCGGGACGGCGTGCACGACGTTCGAGATGGCGATGGACGCCTTGGTCGTGGTGTCGACCGCGCCGTCGGCCAGAACCGCCGTGATCGCTTTGTACGCTTCGTCGACGGAGTGGAGCGGGGGATTCGCGACCGTCTTGGTCTGCCCGGTGGCCAGGACCTGGATCGAAGCGGACGAGAGAGGAGTCTTGGACAGGTCCGTCCGGGAGTCCACGGTGGTGGTGACGGATTCGCTTCCGCTGGGGCTCGGAACGAGGCTGCCGTTCTTCCAGGCGTACCGGAGCGTGTAGAGCCTGCCGCCGCCTAGGTCGACCTGGTACTTGGTGTAGGCGGGCAGTCCCGCGACGTCGATGGTCGGGAGTACCTTCTTGCTCGCGGTGACGACCTCGTCCGGGTTCGTTCCGGGCTCGATGAGGTCGTTGCCGGAGTACATGGTGTCGGTCGCCCCGTGCGCGCCGCCCCAGTCGGTCATGACCAGGCCTTGGAAGCCCCACTCGCCGCGCAGCACGTCGGTGAGCAGGTCGTAGTTCTTCGAGGACCATGTTCCGTTAATCTTGTTGTAGGAGCTCATGACGGCCATGGGACGGCCGGTCTTGACCGCGTACTCGAAGCTCTTGAGCTCGATCTCGCGCAGCGCGCGCTCGCTGACGACGGCGTCGTCGCCGTCGCGGTTGGCCTCCTGGTTGTTCCCGGCGAGGTGCTTGAGCGTGACGCCCACGCCCGGTTTGGACTGGACGCCCCGGGTCGCCGCGACCGCGGTCATCCCGGTGAGCAGTGGATCCTCCGAGTAGTACTCGAAGTTGCGGCCGTTGAGAGGGTCGCGGTGGATGTTCATGCCCGGCGCCAGCCACAGGGTCGCGCCGTAGTAGAGCATCTCTTCGCCGACGGCGCGGCCGACCCGGAGGACCAGGTCGCTGTCCCAGGTCTGGGCGAGGAGCGTGCCGACGGGCCAGGCGGTGGCCCACTGGTAGGTCGGTGGCGTCGTGGGGAGCCGCCGGGTGATGCGCAGGCCCGCGGGGCCGTCCGCGAGTGTCATGGCGGGGATGCCGATGTTCTCGTACTTGCCGGTCGTGTACCCGCCGGCGCCGACGGCGGCCGGAGTCGAGCCCGGCGTGGCGCTGCCTTCGACGATGTTGGCGAGCTGGTCGAGACTGAGGCCGGCGACGAACTGAGTGAGCGGCATCTTGCCTTTGGCGACGTCGTAGAGGGTGGCGCCTCGGATGGGGGCGGCCTTGTTCAGCGTCTCGCCGGTCTTGCGCGGGTAGGGTGCGCCGGTGCCCTCCCAGTTCGTCTGCCTAGGGTCGATGTAGGCGGTGGTGCTGGAGATCGGGCTCTTGTCGATCGCGTAGTACGGCGACGTCGAGGGAACCGGGACGTCCTGCTCGAAGGAGGAGCGGGAGTCCTTGAACAGCTTCCTGAACGATGCGGGGTTCAGCGCGACGGACGGAGCGGCGGCGATCTCGCGGTCCTCACCGGCGTAGGTATAGAAGTTCGCCGGGTCGCCGGCCAGCTCACCGTCCGGGGTGCGCCCGTCGAGTTCGTGATCGACCGACTCGGTGGTCACCCTGGAGGACAGGGTCAGCTTCGCCGCGACGTGGGTGCTGCGCGAGGAGTCGCCGACGCGGATGACGTACGTGCCGGGATCCAGGACGTACGCCGATCGGGCCGTGTCGAACGAGGACATCTGCGTCGTGTCGTAGGAGATGGTGAGGTCCTGGCTCGCGCCCGGTGGGAGCTCGTCGGTCTTCGCGAACGCCGCGAGCTCCTGGTAGGCCTTGTCGACTCCGGTCTGCGGAGCGGAGAAGTAGACCTGCACGACCTCCTTGCCGCTGCGGGCACCGGTGTTGGTCACCCTGACCTTCACCGTGGTCTTCGCGGCAGTGGCCCGCACGGAGGGGGCGGAGATCCTGAAGCCGGTGTACGACAAGCCCCAGCCGAAGGGGTAGGTCACCACGCTCGCCGGGTTCGAGGGGTCGATCGTCTTGTAGAACGAGTCGAAGTAGCGGTAACCGACGTAGATGCCCTCGCGATAGGGCTCGGTCCCGGTGTCGCCGTCATTGCCGCCGAACGTTCCGGACGCCGGGTAGTGGGAGTACTTCGAGGCCCAGGTGTCGGTGAGATGTCCCGATGGGTTCACGGTGCCGTTGAGCACGTCCACCAGGGCGTTGCCGCCCTGCTGCCCGGATTGGCTCATGAGGAGCAGCGAGTCGAGTGCCGGACCGTTGGAGGGATCCTTCGCCGAGGCGTTGATCGCCTTGAAGAACGACGTGTCGATGACCCCGCCGACATTGAGCACGATGACGACGTGGACGTAGGTACGGCCGATGAGCCGGATGTCGGCCTTCTCGGTGTCGGTGAGCTGATAGTCGCCCGCTCCGGGCGAGCGGTCGAAGCCTTCGCCGGAGTTGCGCGCCACCACGTAGATGGCCGTGTCGGTCGGCGCGGTCGGCTGCACGGTATCTGCGGTGAGCAACTGCTCGACCGAGGAATAGTCGATGGCAGGGCCGAACGAGTAGCCGGCGTCGGTCTCCGGATACTTGGTGTCGTAGGCGGCCGTCATCGCCTTCCAGTAGGCCGAACCAGTGGTGACGCGGTAGCCGGCGTTCTCCAGTCCCTGCCGCGCCGTCACGGTGGAGCGGTTGTTGACGTCGCCGGAGCCGGTGCCTCCCTTGACGGTCTTGTAGGCGCCGACGCCGAACAGCGCCACGTTCCCGGAGCGGGCCATGGGCAGCGCGGCGCCGGGATTGTCGAGCAGCACCATGCCCTGGCTCGCGGCTCGCCTGGCCAGGGCGGAGTTGGCGAGTTCGAGCCGTCCGGGTTCGGGATCGGTGGTGGAGGCGCGAGCGGAGAAGACAGCCGTCAGGACCAGGCCGACGGCGAGCGCTGCGGAGAGGACGGGCCGGGCAGCGGTCCGGCGTACGAATGGCACCTGCATCGCGCTGACCTCATCCGGATTGACTACGTAGTCATCGGTACGATGAGCTTGGGCGGTACTCAGGGGGCTCAGGCCGAAGCCTGCGGAAGGGGAACCGGAGCCGTGACGATCACCGGTGGTGAGAAACCGGCACCGCGACCTGCGAGTACCGACGTGGCTCGCCTGGCCGGCGTTTCACAGAAGACGGTGTCGCGGGTGATGAGGGGTGAGCCGCATGTCCGTCCCGAGGTGCGGGCGAAGGTGCTCCGCGCCGCCGAGCAACTCCGGTACCGGCCCAACGCGGCGGCACGCAGCCTGATGTCCGGCCGGACCGGCCGTCTGGGAGTGGTCGCGTACGGCGCCGGACTGTACGGCCCCACGACGCTGCTGATCGCGGTGGAGACGGCGGCGCGGCGGCTGGGTTACGCGACGAGCGTCGCGCACACCAGCCCGGACGACGGGCATTCCCTCGCCGGCCTGATCGAGCGGCTGCTCGATCAGGGAGTCGACGGCCTCGTCCTGCCCGAGGACATCGACGAGGGCCCTATCCCGGTCGCGATAGACGTTCCGGTCCTGACCATGGGCCGCTTCCACGGTGTCACGGCCACGCGCCGCATCCAGGCCGCGGAACGGGCCGACCGCAGCGGGTATCTGGCGACCAGGCACCTCATCGATCTGGGCCACACCGAGATCCGGCACGTTTCCGGGCCCCGGCGCTGGTGGGCGGCGCGCGACCGCGCCGACGGCTGGCGGACGGCGCTGACCGGCGCGGGGCTGCCGCCGGTGGAACCGGTGGAGGGCGACTGGTCGTGCGAGAGCGGTTACGCCGCGGGAGTCCGGCTCGCCCAGGACGCCGGGATGACCGCCGTCTTCGTCGCCAACGACGACATGGCGATCGGGGTGATCCGTGCACTGCACGAAGCCGGCCGGCGGGTACCGGACGAGGTGAGCGTCGTCGGGATGGACGACATCCCCGCGGCCCGCTTCCTGAATCCAGCGCTCACCACGATCGCTCAGGACTTCGAGGCCATGGCCACGGAGGGTGTCGAGTTGCTGGCCGAAGAGATCGCCGCGCCCACCCCGACGGGACGCCGATTGCATCCGGTCGAGTTCGTGCTCGCCGTCCGGGAGTCGACCGCGCCGCCCGTGCACGCCTAATCGTTCAAGCGGGTCGGATCGTCACATCCGCGATAGACAAACGACTTCACGACGGCGCCGGGGCCTTCGCCGACCAGCCCGATCATGCGACCGGTGAAGCCACCGGCCACCTCGGTGGACAGGTAGCGGCCGTCCAGCCGGCCCAGTTCCCGGAAGCCGGTGGCCCCCCGCACGCCCACCACGATCAGATCGGGCCCCTGGTGCGGGGTACCTACCGCCCCCTCGGACGGCTGGGTCCGCAGCTCCAGCACCGGTGGGGCGGCGACGGCCATCTCGCCGAGAACGACCCGCAGGTCACCGATGCGCGTGCTCGCGCGCACCCGGCCGTCCTCGATGGACAGCGTCAGGCGGTGGAAGGGGTCGATGCGGACTTCCAGGCCGGCGCGCCCGGCGCCCGGGTCGACCTCGGCTCGCGCGCTGATGAAGAAGTGCTCCTGACGGCGTCCGACGAACGCCTCCTCGCGCGAGGGTGCGGTCAGGCGCCAGTGCCCTTCGGGCGCGAAGGTGAGCAGGTCCGCGCGGTGATGCGATGGGGCCACCCATGAATGTGGTGGCACGGGACCGGTGAGATGTTCGACGACCGGGCCGGTCGCGCTCCCCTCGATCGGCCTGCCCAGGCGGGGCCATCCGTCCTCCCAGTCGAGCTCGGCGGCGAAGGTCTCGCGTCCGAGGACGTGCCAGGCGGGAGTGGAGCCGCGCGGTCGGACGCCGAGGAACACCATCGCCCAGCTCCCGTCCGGGCGTTGCACGACGTCGGCGTGGCCGGTGTTCTGCGTTGGCCAGTCCGTTCCGCGTGCGGTGAGCAGCGGGTTGTCCGGGCAGGGCTCAAAGGGGCCGTTGGGCCGGGGGGCTCGGGCGACGGTGACGGCGTGGCCGCGTTCGGTGCCGCCTTCGGCGATGAACAGGTACCAGGATGATCCCCGCTGGACGAGGTGGGGGCCTTCGGGGAACTGGCCGCCGGTGCCTCGCCAGATTACGGCGGGTTCGGTCAGGAGTGCGCCGGTCTCAGTGTTGAGAGCGGCCTGAAGGATGCCCTGTCTGCCCGGCGGCAGCTCACCCGACCAGCTCAGCCAGCACGTTCCGGCGTCGTCCCAGGCCAGATCGGGGTCGATGCCGTGCGCGTCCGGGACGCGGATCGGCCGGGACCAGGGGCCGGCCGGATCGCTGGCGGTCACCAGCAGCTGTCCCGGCCCGTCGCTGACGTTGGTCGTGATCATCCAGAAGCGGCCCTGGTGGTAGCGCAGTGTGGGGGCGTAGACGCCCCCGGAGTGCCGGCAGCCGACGATGTCGAGCTGGTCCGGACGGTCGAGTACGTGCCCGACCGGGGACCAGCGGCGCAGGTCGCTCGACCGGAAGATCGGTACGCCGGGCGCGTATTCGAAGCTGGAGTTGACCAGGTAGAACTCGGACCCGACACGGCAGATGCTGGGATCGGGGTGGAAGCCGGGGATGACGGGGTTCTGGGCGATCAGCATGGAAGCTCCGCGGTAGAACGACGGGGGGAGACCTCGGGGCGCCGTCTGGCTTCCGGGCGCTAGCGGACCGTACGACATCACGGGCCGGCGGACAAACCCCCTCACGCCGCCGCCTGCCTGCCCTGGCCCGGGGAAGCGATAGAAAGGGGGGTTGTGAAGCCTCCCACAATCTACGACGTCGCCAAGCACGCGGGCGTCTCCCACCAGACCGTGACCCGCTACCTCAAGGGCTTCCAGGGCATCCGGCCGGAGACCCGGCAGCGTGTCGAGGCGGCGCTCGCCGCGCTCGACTACCGGCCGAACTCGGCGGCGCGGCTTCTGCGGTCGCAGCGCACGAACCGCATCGGCGTGCTCGCCGACCGGATCGACCAGAGTGGTCCGGCGCGCATCCTCACCGGCGCCGGAGAGCTGGCGCACCTGCGCGGATACGTCCTCGACGTGGTCGTCGCCGACGGCACCAGCGCGGGTTCGGTCGCCGCCTCGCTCGCCACGATCATCGAGCATCAGGTGGCCGGGATCCTCGCCACCGCCCAGACGGACGTCGTCCTGGAGGAGCTGCGGCGGCAGGCGACCGCCACTCCGCTGGTGATCGACGTGGAACCCGGCGGTGAGGCGGACCGGCCCGCGGTCAACGAGCTGGCCGGCCGGTGCGCGGCGGATCACCTGCTCGACCTCGGGCATCGCGACATCGGATATCTGGCCGGACCCGAGGTGTGGATCGCCGCCCGCGGACGGACCTCGGGCTTCACCCGGCGTGTGGCCGAGCGGGGCGGCCGGGTCGTCTGGGTCCGGCAGGGCGACTGGTCCGCGGCCTCCGGGCATGCCGTCTGGAGCGCCCTGGAGGATGCTGAGCGGGCGGTGACGGCCGTGGGCGTGGCCAACGACAGCATGGCGATCGGGTTGATCTCCGCCGCCGCCGACTCGGGCGTCCGGGTCCCGGACGACCTCAGCGTGGTGGGAACCGACGACCTGCCGGAGGCCCGCTACGTGCTCCCGGCCCTGTCGACGGTCGCCATGGATTTCGAGGCCGAGGGCCGCTTCCTGATCGAGAAGCTCCTCGCCAGGATCGAGGGCACGGCGGTGCCCGAGGACGCGCTTCCGGCCGCGCCGCACCTCATCGCCCGCACCTCCACTACGCGGCTCGTTATCGGAACGTAACCAACGTTTCGGTTGTCCGTGTCGACCTCCGGCGATACGTTCGGCGAAATGTTGTCGACAACATCGGAGGTTTTCAGCTACTCATGGTTGCCACTCCCCGGTTCTCCGGCGTTCTGTTCGGTGCCGCCTACTACGCCGAGTACCAGGTCGGCGATCGCCTCGACCGTGATCTTGACCTGATGCGGGAGGCGGGCTTCACCGTCATCCGCGTGGGGGAGTCGGTGTGGTCGACGTGGGAGCCCCGCGAGGGGGAGTTCGACCTCGATTGGCTTGAGCCGGTGCTGGACGGGGCGCACGCGCGGGGCATCGGGGTCATCCTCGGGACGCCCACCTACGCGGTGCCGCCGTGGCTCCAGCGTCTGCACCCGGAGATCGCGGCGGAGCCGGAGACCGGCCGGCCGAACCGTTTCGGCGGGCGGCAGGAGATGGACCAGAGCCATCCGGCCTACCGCTTCTACGCCGAGCGGATCGTGCGCAAGGTCGTGGCGCGCTACGCCGGGCACCCGGCCGTGATCGGCTACCAGGTCGACAACGAGCCGGGCCAGCAGCTGCCCCACAACGAGCACACCTTCCAGCGCTTCCTGGAGTGGCTCAAGGACCGGTACGGCACCGTCGAGGCCGTCAACAAGGCATGGGGGCTCGTGTACTGGTCGCACCGCCTCTCGGACTGGGCGGACCTGTGGCGGCCGGACGGCAACCGGATGCCGCAGTACCAGCTGGAATGGCGGCGCTTCCAGTCCACGCTGGCGAACGAGCTGATCGACTGGCAGGCGGCGGTGGTGCGCGAGTACGCGCGCGACGACCAGTTCGTCACCACCTGCATCTCCTACTCGCGGCCGCAGATCGCCGACGACGAGCTGGTGCGGTCGTTGGACGTCGCCTCGGGCAACCCGTACTACAAGATGCAGGACGGCCTGGACTGGTTCCAGGAGGTCCCGCGAGAGCAGGAATGGTGGCACACCGGCGTCTGGGCGCTGTTCCAGTGGGGGGACCGCGCCTGGTCCTCGGCGCAGGCGCCCTACCTGGTCACCGAGACCAACGCCCAGTCCATCGGCGACGCCTGGCAGAACCACCCGCCCTACCCCGGGCAGCTCAAGCAGGCGGCGTTCGCGCTCCTGGCCCGCGGCTGCCGGATGGTGGAGTACTGGCACTGGCAGACGCTCCACTTCGGCGGCGAGACCTACTGGGGCGGGGTCCTCCCGCACAGCCAGCGGCCCGGCCGCATCTACCGGGAGGTCGCCGAGCTGGGCGGCGCGCTCAAGGCCCTCGGGTCCGCCGTGGACGACTTCGTGCCGGACGCGGACGTCCTGCTGCTGTACTCCACCGACACCAAGTGGGCCTTCGAGGTCGAGCCGCCGCTGGCCAGGCCGGACGGCTCCCCGGACAGCAACGCTTACCTGGACATCTTCGACGCCTTCTACCGTGGCTTCTTCGAAGCCGGCGCCCAGATCCGCGTGCAGCACCTGAGCCAGTTCCTGACCTCGGACCCGGCGGATCTCGCGCGCCGCTTCCCCGTTCTCGTGGCTCCGGCGCTGTACGTGGCGGGCGACGCCGTACTGACCAGGTTGCGCGACTACGCCGCCGCGGGGGGCCACCTCGTCGTCGGCATCCGCACGGGCTACGGCGACGACCTCGCCCGTCCGCGCGCCGCGGTGGCACCGGCTCTACTCGGCGAGCCAGCGGGCGTCCACTACGACGAGTACAACAACCTCAGCCGGCCGCTGCCGGTGTCGGCGACCACGGACGCGCTCAGCCTCGAACCCGGCTCGGCGGGAACCCGATGGGTGGACGTCCTCCAGGTCGACGGCGCGGACGTCCTCGCCACCTATCCGCCCACCGAGATGGGCGCCTCGGCCGCCCTCACCACGCGGAAGTTCGAGGTCGGCCGGATCAGCTACCTCGGCACCGTCCCCAATACACCGCTCGCGCGCAGCATCGCCCGGTGGGCCGTCCCGGAGACCGCCAAGCGGCGCTGGCGGGCGCCCGAGGCCGTCACCGTCGCCACCGGACGCTCCGGCGGCCGGACCATCGCGTTCCTGTCCAACTGGTCGGCCGAACCGGTCAGCGTGACCGCCCCGGCCAAGGCCTGCGACCTGGTCTCCGGCGTCCGCTACGCCGCGGGCGACCCCATACCCTTCGAGCCACGCGCAGCAGTCGTGCTCGAGGTCCAGGACAACCCGATCGGGTAGATCCCCACTCCTCAGAGAACGAAGGAATCGAATGAGAAGGCTTCGCACAAGCGCAATGGCAGCGGGAGCGCTGGCGCTCAGCGTGACCCTCGTCGCCGCCGGGTGCGGTTCGTCCAAGGACACCGACAAGCCCGCCGCGTCCAAGGCCGTCTCGCAGGCGGAGATCGACGCGGCGATGGACACGCCCACCACGCTCGACTTCTGGACCTGGGTGCCGATCAAGGACGAGATCAAGCTCTTCGAGCAGAAGTACCCGAAGATCAAGGTCAACGTCATCAACAACGCCGACGCGTCCCAGCAGTACGTCAAGCTGCGCGCCGCCCTGAAGGCCCGTAAGGGCGTCCCCGACGTCGCGCAGATCGGCTACGACCGCATCCCGTCGTTCACCCAGACCAAGAGCCTGCTCGATCTGACCCCGTACGGCGGCGCGAACCTGAAGTCGCAGTACGTCGAGGGCATCTGGAGCCAGGTCGAGCAGAACGGGGGAGTCTGGGCGATCCCGCAGGACTCCGGACCGGTCGCGACGCTCTACCGCAACGACATCTTCAAGAAGGCCGGCGTCGAGTCGCCGAAGACGTGGGCGAACTTCGGCGCCGCCGCCCAGAAGATCAAGTCGCAGACCGGCGCATACATCACGAACCTGCCCGGCAACGACATGCCCCAGCTCCTCGCCTACTTCTCGCAGGCCGGAGCCTCGCCCTTCTCCTACGACGGCAAGCAGACCGTCGGCGTGAGCGTCGACTCGGAGATCCCGCAGAAGGTCGTCGGGTACTGGCAGGACCTGATCTCCAAGGGTCTGGTGTCCACCGACCCCGACTTCACCGACGCCTGGTACCAAGGGCTCTCCCGCGGCAAGTACGCCTCGTGGCTCACCGCGGCCTGGGGCCCGGTGTTCCTGCAGGGCACCGCGAAGAACACCAGCGGGAAGTGGTCGGTCGCCGGGCTCCCGCAGTGGGCGGCCGGACAGAACGTCTCCGCCAACTGGGGCGGTTCGTCCGACGCCGTCATGGCCGGCTCGCAGCACCCCATCCAGGCCTACATGCTCGCCAAGTTCATCAACGGCGACCCCGCCTCGACGCTGAAGCTCGCCAACGACCAGTTCCTGTTCCCCACCACGAAGGCCACCCTGGCCGACCCGAAGTTCACCGACGCGAAGGCCCCCTTCTACGGCGGGCAGCAGGTCAACAAGTTCTTCGCCGACGTCACCGGCACGGTCGCCCAGAACCAGCAGTGGCTTCCGTTCATGGACTACGCCAACTCCAGCTTCGACGAGACGCTCGGCAAGGCGATCTCCGACCACGGTGATCTGAAGGCGGCCCTGACTGCCTGGCAGAAGAAGCTCGTGGACTACGCCAAGCAGCAGGGATTCACCGTCAAGTAGCCGTCCGGGTAGGCGCCGCCGACCCACCGCACCGCGAGAGCAGCTATGAGAGCCTCACCAACGCGCCTTACGGCGCCGACAGCCCGCACCGCGACGTCACGCCGGCGCCGCAGCAGCGTGCGCGCCGGTCAGACCCGGACGGCGTGGATCCTGGTCATCCCGTTCCTCGTGGTCTTCACGGCGTTCTTCATCGTGCCGCTGGGCTACTCGGCCTACCTGAGCATGTTCACCTCGAAACTGGTCGGCGGCGAGGTGTTCAGCGGGTTCGACAACTACACGCGGGCGCTCCACGACCCGGCCTTCTGGGCGGGCATGCGCCGCGTGGTGATATTCCTGCTCGTGCAGGTTCCGATCATGCTCGGCTTCTCCATCGCCCTCGCCCTGGCACTCGACAGCGGACGGGTGCGCGGCGGCAGGGTCGTCCGGATGCTGATCTTCGTGCCGTACGCGGTGCCCAGCGTCGTGGCGACGCTGATGTGGGGCTACCTCTACGGAGTCGACAACGGGCTCATCACCCAGCTGTTCGACAAGGCGGGGCTGGACGCCCCGAACCTCCTGTCGGAGCACACCGTTCTCGGCTCCACGATGAACATCGTCTGCTGGGAGTTCATCGGCTACAACATGATCGTCCTCTACGCGGCCCTGCGCACGATCCCCAACGAGATCTACGAGGCCGCCGAGGTCGACGGGGCCGGGCAGTGGCGGATCGCGCTGCGGATCAAGCTGCCCGCCCTGCGCCCGGCGATCCTCCTCACCGTGATCTTCTCGATCATCGGGTCGTTCCAGCTCTTCAACGAGCCCAACCTGCTGTTCAACATCGCACCGGACGCGGTGGGCACCGACTTCACCCCGAACCTGTACGCCTACAACGTCGCCTTCAAGAACCAGGAGATCAACTACGCGGCCGCGATCGCGTTCCTGCTCGGCATGGTCATCATGATCGTCTCGTTCGCGGTCCAGATCGCCGCCAACCGGAAGGGACGGCCGGCATGACCGCGACCTCTCTGAGCACCGAGCCCAAGCCCCCGGCCGCCGCGACGCGGCCCGTCCGGCGGAGCCGCAGGCCCCCGCGTGACAAGCGGCGCAACTGGGTCCTCACGGTCATGATCTGGATGACGGTGCTCTACTTCCTGGTGCCGCTGGTCTGGCTGGTGCTGTCGGCCACCAAGGACAACGCCGGCCTGTTCAGCTCCTTCGGACTGTGGTTCGGCGACTCCTTCCAGCTGTTCCACAACATCGAAGCGCTCTTCCGGTTCCAGGACGGCATCTTCGTCCGATGGCTCGCCAACACGATCGCCTACGCGCTCATCGGCTCGATCGGAGCCGCACTGCTGGCGACGATGTGCGGCTACGCCCTCGCGAAGTACGCCTTCCGCGGCGCCGGCGCCGTCTTCACCATCATCCTCGGCTCCATCATGGTCCCGCTCACCGCGCTGGCCATCCCCACCTACCTGCTGTTCGCGGCCGGCAACCTCACCGACACCCCGTTCGCGGTCGTCCTGCCGTCGCTGGTCAGCCCGTTCGGCGTGTACCTCATGCGCGTCTACGCCGCCGACGCCGTCGACGACAGCCTTCTGGAGGCGGCCCGCATCGACGGGGCGGGCGAGTTCCGCATCTTCTAGACGGTCTCGCTGCGCCTGCTCGTGCCCGGCATCGTGACCGTCCTGCTGTTCCAGCTCGTGGCCACCTGGAACAACTACTTCCTTCCGCTGATCATGCTCAACTCCGAGTCGCTGTTCCCGGTCACCGTGGGCCTGGCGCACTGGCAGAACGCCGCGGCCGCCGGAGGCGGCTCCCAGGTCCTCTTCTCCACCGTGCTCACCGGCTCGCTCGTCTCCATCGTGCCCCTCATGATCGCTTTCCTCTTCCTCCAGCGCTACTGGCAGTCGGGCCTGGCCACCGGCGGTGTGAAGGGATGAGCGCCCCCAAGGAGAAGATGACCATGCCCAACCCCACCCCCCTGTCCCGCCGGACCTTCATCGGAACGGCCGCCGCGCTCGGCGGCCTGGCCATGGCGCCGATCGCCTGCGCCGGTCCGGCATCGGCCGAAACCGCCCCCGCGCCCACGCGGCCGCAGACCATCCCCGCGCTGCGGGAATGGTCGCCCGGATCGGGCGCCTTCCGGCTCGGCGCGGCGAGCCGGATCATCCTCCGCCCCGCGGACGCCCGCAGGCTGCGCGGGACCGCCGAGGTCTTCGCCGCCGACCTGCGCGCGCTGTCCCGCCATGCCGTCCGCGTCGAGGTCACCGACCGGGCCGCCCACAAGGGCGACGTCGTCCTGGCGCTCGGTGCGGCCGACGAGCGGATCGGCGACGAGGGCTACGTCCTGACCGTCGACCCGGCATCCGTCTCGATCAAGGCGAGGGCCGAGGCGGGCGCCTTCTACGGAACCCGCACCCTCCTCCAACTGCTGCGCCAGGACACCTCGATCCCCGCGGGCGTCGCCCGCGACTGGCCTCGCTACCCCGAACGCGGGCTCATGGTGGACACCGCACGCATGCACTTCACCTACGAATGGCTCGCCGCGCGCATCCGGGACATGGCCTACCTGAAGCTCAACTATCTCCACCTGCACTTCACCGACGACGAAGGCTGGCGCATCGAGAGCCGCACCGGAGTCCAGTCCGAGCAGTTCCTCACCAAGAAGCAGGTCCGCGGCCTCGTCGAGCTCGGGAAGCGCTACCACGTCACGGTCGTGCCCGAGATCGACATGCCCGGCCACATGGGCGCGCTCCTGGCGCACTACCCGCAATTCCAGCTCAGGGACAAGGACGGCGTCGCCGCCCCGAACAGGATTGACTACACGATCCCCGAAGCGCGGAAGCTGCTGCGCGACCTCATCGCCGAGTACCTGCCACTCTTCCCGGCCCGCTACTTCCACATGGGAACCGACGAGTTCCTGCCCGACCCGGAGTACGCCAACTATCCGCAGTTGGAGCGCTACGCCAAGGAGAAGTACGGCCCCCAGGCCGTGGCCGTCGACGGCGTCCTCGGCCTGATCAACGAGATGAACGCCTACGTCCGCTCCCACGGCAGGACACTGCGCATCTGGAACGACAACCTCGCCCCCGGCAACACCGTCCAGGTCGACCCCGACGTCATCGTCGAGTGGTGGACGGACATGCACTTCCCGTACCCGAGCCCGATCAACCCGAAGCCGCCCCAGGAGGTCCTGGACCAGGGACACGCCGTCCTCAACGCCGGCTTCTTCCCCACCTACGACTATCCATCGGGCCCCCCGGTCAAGCCGTCCATCCAGTGGACCTACGAGAACTGGACGGTCAACACCTTCCACGGCCCCGGCTACCGGGACGACCAGGGCTCCGGCCTGCCCTTCTACACGGTCGATCCGGCCGAGCCGCGCAACCGCGGCTCGCTGGTCCACCTCTGGAACAGCGGCGGCACCTGGACCGAGGCCGACGCCGCGGCGTCGATCTTCCCGCGGCTCCGGGTCATGGCCCAGAAGACCTGGGAGTCGACCCCGCTCGTACCGACCTGGACCGAGTTCCAGCCGATCATCCAGAACGTCGGTTCCGGGACCGGCTGAGCGATCCGCTCCGGTGCCCACCAGAACGACGCACTCCGCCCACAGGGCCATCGCACGAACGTCGACCGACACGAAGGAGTAGATCATGTGGGGTCCGCGACGTCCTCCATCCAGCCCGGCGGACGAGCGGCCGGTGATGGAGGATGTCGCGGCGCGGCCGGGGCGCCGGTGAAGACCACCCTGGGGTCCGGTGCGAGCGGCGGAGCTCCGCGCGAGGTGCCATGCGACGGGTTCCTCCGCGTGACCTTGCCCGGCAGGGAGTTCATGGCCCTGCGCGCCGTCCGGGCGAGTGACATCGCCGCACTGGAGTGAGCCCCCGGCACTCCGCCGGCCCGGCCGAGACCAGGCCCGCTCGCCAGGACGGACGTCGCACGACGGTCATGGCGGACGTGGCCGAACTGGCCGGAGTCTCGGCCATGACGGTCTCCCGCGTGCTCAACGTCCCCGACAGGGTGCGTCCCGCGACGCGGGCCCGGGTCCTGGCGGCGATGAGGCGGCTCGACTACCACCCGAACCTCGCCGCCCGCGTCCTGGCTACGGGGCGCTCGCGACTGCTGGGCGTGGTCGGCCTCGACACCACGCGCTACGGCCCCGCCTCGATCCTGGCCGGGATCGAGCGCGCTGCCCGCGAGCACGACTACCGGATCGGCATCGCCGGCTCCGGCGGCCTCGGGCGCGGGGCGATCAGCGAGGGCGTGAACCGGCTGCGCGGCCAGGACGTCGATGGAGTCATCATCATGGCGCCGCACGAGCCGGTCGCCGAAGCCCTGCTCGACCTGCCGCCGGACCTGCCGGTGGTGGTGGTCGACGCGGCCGAGGACCTGCCGGTCCCGCTCGCCGCGGTCGACCAGCAGGACGGCGCCGTGCGCGCGACGCGGTACCTGCTGAGTCTCGGGCACCCCACGGTCTGGCACGTGTCGGGCCCCGCCGGCTGGGTGGGCGCCCGCACCCGGGCCGGCGGGTGGCGGGCGACCCTCGCAGCCGAGGGACGCGAGATACCCGAGGTCTTGCAGGGCGACTGGTCCGCCCGCTCCGGCTACGAGCTGGGCAGGCGGATCGCCCGCGATCCCTCCGTCACCGCCGTGTTCGCCGCCAGCGACACCATGGCGCTGGGACTGCTGCGCGCGCTGGACGAGGCCGGGCGCCGCGTCCCAGAGGAGGTGAGCGTGGTCGGCTTCGACGATGTCCCCGAGTCGTCCTACTTCTCCCCGCCCCTGACCACCGTCCGGCAGGACTTCGGCGAGGTGGGACGGCGTGCCTTCATGCTGATGCTCGACAGCATCGCCCCCCCGGGATTTGGCCGCTGTCGCGGGCGCGACCTCGTCGAACCCGAACTGGTTGTTCGGGAAAGCACGGGCACTCCCAGCTGACGGTGCCTACGCCGGCGCGGAGAGCGGGTGTCAGCCGGCGAAGGCCGGTTGCGGAAGGCCGCGGCCGAGGCCGGGCAAGACCAGCAGGGACCCAGAGAGCGGGTCCGGCCGGACGAGGCCGGTGCGGGCGGTGGTGATGTAGAGGTCCGCCAGTTCCGTTCCCCCGAAGGCACAGGCGGTGGGCCTTGGCACCGGCAGGTCGATGACGCGGTCGAGGCGTCCGGCGGGGGAGTAGCGGCGTACGGCGGCGCCGTCCCACAGGACGACCCATACCGCGCCGTCCGCGTCGACGGTGATGCCGTCCGGCCAGCCCGCGCCGGGTTCGATCTCCGCCCAGGGGCGCCGGTCGCGTACCTGCCCGGCGTCGTGGTCGAACACATCGATGCGGCAGGTGGGAGAGTCGACGTAGTACATCCGGGTGCCGTCGGGACTGAAAGCGGTGCCGTTGCTCACCGCCACGTCGTCGAGGACCGTCCGAACGGTGCCGTCCGGGGCGATGCGCGACAGGGTGCCGCCGCCGGGTGCCTCGTCGTAGCGCATCGTCCCGGCCCACAGGGAGCCGTCGGGGGCGACGACGGCGTCGTTGCCGCGCCGGCCGGGCACCGGGTCGTGGTGCAGCCAGCTGAAGGCACCGCCGCGGTCGTACAGTCCGATGCCGTCTCGCAGGTTGACCACCAGGCCGCCGCCCGCGCGCGGCTTGGCGGCCCCGACGTGCTGCGGGGTGACCAGTTCGGTGCGCGTGCCGGTGGCCGGGTCGAGGGTGTGCACCCGGGAACCGAGGATGTCCACCCAGATCAGCCGCCGGGCATCCGGGTCCCAGGTCGGGCCTTCGCCCAGCTCGGCGCGGGCGGCGACCGCCTGCTCCGGGACGGCGGTCATGCCCGCGCCCGCCGGTGGCCGAGCCTGGCGGACAGTTCGGCGGCGCCCGCGGCGGCCAGCTCCTCCAGTTCGGCGCGCCGCTCCGGGCTCCACCGGATGCCGGGCACCGAGATGGACAGCGCCGCGACGACCTGCCCGGCGCGGTCGCGGACCGGCGCCGCGACGCAGGCGACATCGGCGTTGGACTCGCTCTCCTCGATCGCGGTCCCGCGCTCGCGCGTGGCGGCCAGCTCGGTGCGGAGGGCGGCGGTGTCGGTGATGCTGCGGGCGGTCATCGCCGCCAGGGCGGTGCCGTCGGGGATGCGCCTGCGCAGTTCCTCCTCGGGCAGTGAGGCGAGCAGCATCTTGCCGACCGCGGTGCAGTGCGCGGGCAGCCGGCGCCCGGCCGCGGAGACCAGGCGGACCGCCTGGGTGGAGTCGATCTTGGCGATGTAGATGACGTCGGTGTCCTCCAGCACGGCCACGTGCACGGTCTCCTGGCACTTGGCCGCGACCTGCTGGGCGACGGCCCGTCCCTCCGCGGCCAGGTCGAGCTGCTCGGCATAGCGGCTGCCGAGCTGGTAGAGGCGCACCCCCAGCCGGTAGCCGCCCACCTGTTCTGGGACGAGGTAGCCGCGAGCGACCAGGGTGGCCGTCAGCTCATGCACGGTGGTACGCGGCAGGCCCAGTTCGCGGACGATGTCCGGGGCGGTCAGCGGGCCGTCCCGATCGAGGAAGAGCTCCAGGATGTCCATCGCCCTGGTCACCGCCGGCACCAGCCGTTTCATCCGGCGTCTCCTTTCGTGTGTCGCGGCCCGCCGTAGTGCGGCGAGCGGTCGGGACGGGCAACGCGTCAGGCGGACGCTGCCGCCGCCACAGCGGTGCCCTCGTCCTCTGTCAGGGGGAAGCGTCGCAGATGTCCGGGTAGGCGGGAGCCCAGCGGGGACATGCCGCCGGCCGCGCCGTGGCGGGCCAGCAGGTCGAGGACCAGGCGGCCGCGCCGCACCCTCTCGCGGGCGCTCGCCAGGACGGTCTCGCGCAGATGGCGGCCGGACGGGTAGACGGCGGGGGCGTTGCGCAGGCCGAACTTCAGATACAGCGGGGCACCGCGCCGGATGAGCTCGGCCGCCTCGTACATGCGCACGTAGCCGCCCAGGTCGTCGGGGGCCTCCAGGTACAGGTCCATGGGGGCGCGGCTGACCCGGCGGATCTCGGTGAGGTGCTGCGGCGTCAGGTCGGACGGGACGTTCACCGAGTCGGCGCCCAGCCGTTCGAAGAGTGCGAACGAGGCCGGGTTGACCGGGCCGATCAGCGCGGAGACCTTGAAGGTGGTGTCGGCGGGCAGCGTGCCGTCCGCGCGGAGCCGGTGCAGCGTCCACAGCACGCCCTCGTCGGCGACCAGCAGGCAGCGCACGCCCAGTTCCGCGGCGCGCAGGGCGTCCTCGACGCAGCCGGCGAGCCCGTCATGGCCGCGGGCGCGCAGACCGGCCCCGCCCGAGCCGGTGCGGGTGGCGGCACCGATGTCCCAGGTGCCGCGCGGACCGGTGAACAGGCACAGTTCGACGTTCCGCGCGGCGCACGCGCCGGCCATGTCGGCGATCTCGGCGTCGGTGAGCATCCATATGCCGCTGCCCTGGCTGACCCGGTGCACGGGGACGTCGAGCCGCCGTGCCTCGTCCAGGACCGCCTCCAGTGCCTCGGGGCCTTCGACCGAGGGGATCTCGGTGCGCCAGGCGCCACCGTCGGGGAACGCGTGCGGAGAGGCGTCGGCGGGGTCGGAGGCCGGCGCGGCCAGGCCCAGCCGGGCGAGCGCCGGTTCGCCGGGACGCCGGACCGCGGTGCCGTCGGGCAGGGGCACGGACGGGGACATGGGACTCCTCAGGAACGAAGCGGGACAGGGCGAGGTCGAGTCAGGGTTCGAGAACGGGCCGACAGGTGGGGACACCGTCCGGGTGCAGGACCACCTTGCCGACGGCCGGATCGTCGCGGACGAGGGCGATCGCCTCCTCGAAGGCGGTCAGTGGGAGGCGGTGGGTGATCAGGGGCAGCGGGTCGAGCAGCCCGGCAGCGAACGCGCGCACGGCGTGCGCCCAGGCCGCCGGCGGGGCGCCGAAGACGGTCCGCACGTCCAGTTGCCGGACCACCAGCTCCGCCGGGCCCGGCCCGGCGGCGCCGGGAGCGGGGATGCCGGTGAGTACCAGCCGTCCGCCGCGGCGCAGCAGGGCCGCGGCCGTGCGGGCGCTGTCCGGTGCCCCTGCCGCCTCCACGACGACGTCGAAACCGCCGGTGCCGTCCAGCCGGTCGCTGGTGCGGTACTCGTGCGCGCCGCAGGCGCGGGCCTGCCCGGCGCGCTCCGGGTGGCGGCCGATCACCGTCAGCAGGCGCGGCGAGACGGCGGCGAGCAACTGGGCCGTGAGCAGGCCGAGGGCTCCGGTACCGACCACGGCGACCCGGTCCCCGGGACGCGCTCCGGCGCGCAGCGCGGCCGCCGCGGCGCACGCCGCCGGTTCCAGCAGTGCGGCCGCGGTCAGATCGGCGTCCTCCGGCAGAGGGTGCAGCAGACGGGAGGGCAGAGTGAGGGTGGGGGCCATGGCGCCGGGGACGGTGAACCCGGTCTCCTCGTATCCGGCGGTGCACAGGGTGGGTTCACCTGTGTGGCAGCGTTCGCACACCTGGCAGTTGCGGAATCCCTCGCCGACCACCTTGCGGCCGGTCAGAGCCGCCGGCACGTCCGGGCCGACCGCCTCGACGGTGCCGGACCATTCGTGTCCGGGGACGACCGGATATCGCGCGTACCCCGCCGGACGGGTGCCGTTCAGCAGTTCGCGGTCGCTGCCGCACACGCCGACCGCGTGCACGCGGACCAAGGCCTCGCCCGGCCCCGGCGGCCGTTCCCGATGCGGGACCAGGCGGTAGGTCCCGGGACGGTCGATCACGAGCGCCTGCGACCCGGGACCGCTCACGGGCCGGTGCTCTTCGGCGCGCGCTTCTCCCAGCCGTCCGCCCACAGGTCGAAGCGTGCCTGCTGCTGGGGGAACTCGGCCGCCGCGTCGAGGTCGAGCTCCACTCCCAGCCCGGGCGCGTCGCTGAGGGCGAAGTGGCCGTCGACGACCTGCGGGGCGCCCTTGACGACGTCCTTGATCTGCGCGTCGGCGAAGTCGTTGAAGTGTTCGAGGATCTTGAAGTTGGGCGTGCAGAAGCCGACCTGGAGCGAGGCGGCGGTCAGCACCGGCCCGCCGACGTTGTGCGGGGCGACGAGCATGTAGTGGGTCTCGGCGGTGGCCGCCAGCTTGCGCGTCTCCCCGATGCCGCCGATATGACCGAGGTCGGGCTGGATGACGTCGGCGGCCTGGGTCTCGAACAGCTCCCGGAACTCGATCCGGTCGTGGATGCGCTCGCCGGTGGCGATCGGCGCGTCGACCTTGCCGGCGACCTTGCGCAGCGCCTTGAGGTTCTCCGGCGGAACGGGCTCCTCGATCCACGCCGGGCGGAACGGCGCCATCTCCGCGGCCAGGCGCACCGCCGTGGACGGGCTGAACCGGCCGTGCATCTCCAGCATCAGCTCGACGTCCGGGCCGATGGCGTCGCGCACGGCCTCGATGAGCGAGACGGAGTAGAGCGTCTCCGCGTGGGACAGCTCGAAGTGCCCGCTGCCGAACGGATCGATCTTGAGCGCCCGGTAGCCGCGGGCGACGACCTCGCGTGCGGCGGCGGCGTAGTCGTCGGGCGTGCGCTCGGTGGTGTACCAGCCGTTGGCGTAGGCCTTGACGCGGTCGGTGACCTTCCCGCCGAGCAGCTGCCACACCGGCACGCCCAGCGCCTTGCCCTTGATGTCCCAGCACGCGGTCTCGACACACGCGATGCCGGACATGACGATCTCTCCCGCACGCCCGTAGTCGCCGTACTTCATGCGGCGCACCAGATCCTCGGCGGCGAACGGGTCGGAGCCGAGGATGTGGTTGACCTCGGCCTCCTTCAGGTAGCCGAGGAGCGCGTCGGTGTGGCCCAGCATCCGTGTCTCGCCGACCCCGGTGAGGCCCTCGTCGGTGTGGACCAGCACGTAGGTCAAGTTCCGCCACGGCGTGCCGACGACGATCGGCTCCACTCTCGTGATGCGCAACCGGAACCTCCTTGTTCGAAATATCGAACGATGTACGAAATTCCAAACCAGTATGGAGGGTCGCCGTGAACCGGTGTCAAGTCCGGCCGTGGCCTCGGCCGACGCCTTGTCCGGCCGTGGTTGACCGCGTCTTGGAGAGGACCTATCTTCTCGTATCGTTCGGTTTCTGGAACTATGTTCGAAATTTCGAACACGAGGAGTGGTCGTGGCGGCGGTACCGGTGTGGAGCGTGGACCCGCGCGATGGCACGCGCCGCGGTCAGGTCGCCGTCGAAGCGACGGCCGCGCACGTCGACGCCGCGGTGCGGAGCGCCGAGGCGGTCCGCGGCGCCTTGGCGGACCGGACCGCGCGGGCGGCGTTCCTGCGCGCCGCGGCCGCGGAGCTGGAGGACGACAGGGCCGAGCTGATCGCGCTCGCGGACGCCGAGACCGCCCTCGGGCCGACCAGGCTGGACGGCGAACTGGCCCGCACCGTCACGCAACTGCGGGCGTTCGCCGACACCGTCGACGCCGGCCGCTTCCTCGACGTCATCATCGACCATCCGAACGACACGGTCACGCCTCCGGTGCCGGATCTGCGCCGCTACAAGATCCCGATCGGTGTCGTCGCCGTCTACGCCGCCTCGAACTTCCCCTTCGCGTTCTCGATTCCCGGCGGCGACACCGCCAGCGCCCTGGCCGCCGGCTGCCCCGTCGTGGTCAAAGCCCATCCCGACCATCCCGCCACCTCCGAACGCGCCGCCGCCGCGCTGCGCCGGGCCGCCCCGCGCGCTGGCCTGCCCGAGGACGTCGTCCAGCTCGTGCACGGCTTCGACGCCGGACTGCACCTCGTCCGCCACCCTCTCGTCGCCGCCGCCGGGTTCACCGGATCCATCCGCGGCGGGCGAGCCCTGTTCGACGAGGCCGCGGCCCGTCCGACCCCCATTCCCTTCCACGGCGAACTCGGCTCCCTCAACCCGGTCGTGGTCACCGAGGCCGCCGCGGCCGAGCGGGCCGAGGAGATCGGCACCACGCTCGCCCAGTCCGTGTCCCTGGGCCACGGCCAGTTCTGCGTCAAACCGGGTCTGGTCCTCGTCCCTGCCGGGAGGCATGGTGACCGCCTGGTGACCGCCTTGGCCGGTGCTCTGGAGAAGGTTCCGTCCGGTGTCCTGCTCGACGAGCGCATGCGGCGGGCCTACCTGGACGGCATGGCCGCCCGCGGAGCCCTGCCCGGCGTCCACGCGGACGTTCCCGCGGCCGCCGACGGCGCCCACGAGGTGCGCGCCGGTCTGCTCAGCCTGCCCGCCGCCCTGCTCGCCGAAGGCGACGGGCACGACCTGCTGATCGAGGAGTGCTTCGGCCCGGCCGCCGTAGTGGTCCGGTACACCGGCCCGGAGGAGGTCGACGCGATCCTGGCCCGCCTGCCCGGCAACCTCACCGCGACCCTCCAGATCTCCCGCGAGGAGGCAGAGCCCGGCACGCGGGAAGTGGCGGGCACGGCCGCACGGCTGCTGCCACGGCTGACGGCGCTGGCCGGACGCGTGGTCGTCAACGCCTGGCCGACAGGGGTCGCGGTCGCCCCCGCCCAGCACCACGGCGGCCCCTATCCAGCCTCCACCTCCACCTCCACCTCCGTCGGCGAGACGGCCGTCGAGCGCTGGCTACGCCCGGTCGTCTACCAGAACACCCCCGACGCCCTGCTCCCGCCCGAGCTACGCGAGGACAACCCCCTGCGACTGCCCCGCAGAGTCGACGGACACCCCGCTTAGCGAGACCTTGAAGTCGAGGACGTGACTGATCAGCGCCTTAGTGGGCGTCGCTTGGAGGCATGCAGAGGCGGATGAACGTCTCCACCAACTTCGGCATGTCGATCGAGGAGTCCATGAGCCATTGGGTCTGGAGGCCGTCGATGGCCGCCAAGAGCAGGCGGGCCAGCCGCTCAGGGGACTCGTCGTCACGGATCCAGCCCGAGCGCTGCCCTTCGGCCAACCCTTCGGCGATCTCCCTTCCGAAGCGCCGGTAGCGGTCGGTGAAGTACTGGTGCGCGTGGTGGTCGGGGTCGGTCGCCGCCGCCGAGAGGGCGACGTGGAGCTTGACCAGTCCCGGTACCTCGGCGTTGTGCCTGACGGCGTCGGTTACGGCGGTGACCGGGTCCCTCTCCTGCTCGGCCAGGGCCCTGTCGATCTCGTCGCGCCGCCGCAGTACCGCCAGAAGGAGTTCTTCGCGAGTGCCGAAGTAGTACAGCAGTGCCGGCTGCGTGACGCCGATCCGGTCGGCGATCTCCTGGAAGGAGGTTCCGCGGTCGCCCTGCTCGGCGAAGACCTCCAAGGCCGTCTGGAGGATCTGCTCGCGGCGTTCCAGACCTTTGCGGTAGGGACCGCGCTTCCGCCCGCTGGTCACGTGCCGATCGTACGCCGCGTGCAGGTCACGGCCGTCCGGGTGACTGCGAGTGGCTCCGTTGCGCGCGCGAGACCGGTGATGGGCGCGGTCACGGGTCCGCCCGCCGGCCGATGTGCGAGCGTCGGTCCAGGGCCATGTGCCATGTCCAGGAGTAGGTACGGCCGGTCAGCCGGTGGGCGGGCCGTGTGTCGGGCCCGAGCTTGGCGGTGCCGGCACCGCGGTGGGCGATGTCGAGGTGGACGATCGTCGCCGTGCTCGCGGGCAGCCGCCACCAGTGGTCGGCCGCCTCCAGCTGGTCGACGGTGTAGCGGGAGACGTTGGCGAACAGCGGTTCCCGGGAGTCGAACCGCGCGGTGCCGGCCGGTCCGCCGAGTTCGAGGGTGTCCACGCCGCCGCGGGTGCCGTTCTCCTGCGGCAGCGTATAGGGCACGGCGAGGTCGTCGATCGCGGCCGACCATCGTCCGAGCAGGGCCGATGAATCGCGGTCCGGGTAGTTCTCCCAGGGCCCGAGTCCGACCCACTGCGCGTGGTCGAAGCCCTCGGCGAGATCGAGGCGCATGCCGACACGCAGGCCGTCGTTCGTGCCTTCGGGTAACGTGACGTGTTCGGTGAACATGTAGCGGCCTGCCCCGGTGCCGGTGATCGTCCGGCGATGCTCGACCGGTTCGTCGAACGCCGTGCGGTAGTGCAGCGTGACGGCGGTGGCGCTGTCGCGCTGCCGAACCCGCACGTCCTTCACTTCCAGATGGAAGAAGCCGGACCGGACGAAACGCTGGTCGAGCATGAACGAGCCGTCGTTGTCGGTCAGCGCCCGCCACAGCGCGAGCCGTGGCGGCGCGGCGAGGAGCGGGTGGCGGAGGTCGCCGTGGTCGTCCACTCGGACCCGTCCCCAGACGGCCGGCAGTACGCGCGAGGGCCGGGGCAGGACGACCTGGTGAACCGCGAGCTCCGTGCCCGCCGGTGCCCAGGGTGAATCCTCGGCGGTCGTGACGGCGAGGGAGAGCGCGAGCGCGTCGGTGCGGCGTAGCCGGTCGACGATGTCCGCGGGGAGCTCGATCGTCCGTTCCGACTGCGGGCCGAGGTCGGCGAGAGCGAGCGGAACCGCGTCGGTCGCGCCGTCGCGCGTCTCGACCCGCGCCTTCAGCCGGAGATCGGACAGGTCCGCGAAGTGGCGGCGGTTGCGCAGGCGGATCCGGCCGATCGAGGCGGCGGTCGCGTCCGAGACGATGCGGACGGGGCTGAAGATCCCGCGCGCTTCGTACATCGCCGGCTTCGGGGTGAGGTCGGGGAAGACCAGGCCGTTGGCGACGGTCGCGCCGTCGTTGGGTTCGTCGCCGAAGTCGCCGCCGTAGCGATACCGTCCGTCTCCGTTCGGATCCAGCGTGTGGTCCATGAACTCCCAGATGAAGCCGCCTTGAAGGCCGGGCCGGCTCTCGAACAGCTTCCAGTACTCGGCGAGGCCGCCGGTGGAGTTGCCCTGGGAGTAGGCGTACTCGCAGGCGATGAGCGGACGGTCGGCCCGCTCGTCCCGCACGAAGGCCTCCAGCGCCGGGAACGACGGGTACATCGGGCAGACGATGTCGGTCGCCGCGTGCCCGCCGTGCCAGTCGAACATGATCGCGCCCTCGTAGTGCAGCGGACGGGTGGGATCGGCGCGGCGCACCCACGCGGCGGCGGCGTCGTGGGACGCGCCGTACCCGGTCTCGTTGCCCAGCGACCAGGCGATGACGGACGGGTGGTTGCGGTCGCGCTGGACCATCCGCGCGACGCGCCCGACGATCTGCTCCCGGAACCGCGGGTCGTCGGCGAGGGTCGAGGAGAACCCGTGGCCCTCCACGTCGGCCTCGTCGACGACGTACAGGCCCATCTCGTCGCACAGGTCCAGCAGGTAGGGGTCGTTGGGGTAGTGCGAGGTCCGGATGGCGTTGAAGTTGAACCGCTTGAGCAGCGAGACCTCGTCCCGCATCCGCTGCCGGGACATGACCCGGCCGGTGCGGGGGTCGAAGTCGTGGCGGTTGACGCCCTGGATGAGGACGCGCTCGCCGTTGACCAGCAGGTCGCGTCCGGTGACCTCGACGCGGCGGAAGCCGACACGGGGCTCCGTCTCGTCGACCACGGTTCCGTCGCCGTCGAGCAACTGCACCCGGATCCGTGTCAGATGCGGCCGCTCGGCCGACCAGGGCGGTACATCGAGGCCGTCCAGGCTGATGGTGGTGGTGCCGGCGGCCGGGCCGGGGAGGACGGCGTCCGCCAGGCGCTGGGCGAGGTCGGCGAACCGGGCGGGGATCTGGGCGCCCGCGGCCGTGAGGCCGACCGAGTCCCAGAAGTCCTCGGGCATCTGGGGCTCGGGGCGACGGCTGCGGTCGCCGCCGTTCTCCGGCATGACGGGATGGTCGGCTCGCGCGCTGACCGGTGCCTCGTGCTCCTCGTCGAGCACGGTGACCCGGACGGTGTGCCGGTGCTCGTCCAGTTGGTCGAGTCCGGTCGTCGAGGCGGTGACGGTCAGGGTGCCCTGGCGCGTCGCCGGGTCGAAGTCGGCGTGGGCGACCACGTCCGCCAGGGCGATCTCGGGGAGCGAGTAGATCCATATGGACCGGCTGAGCCCGGACTGCCACCAGTGGTCCTGGTCCTCGATGTACGCGGCGGCGGACCATTTGGCGACCGCCAGCTCGACGACGTTGCCTCCCGCTCGGACGAGGCCGGTGATGTCGAACTCGGCGGCCAGGTGCGAGTCGGTGCTCGTCCCGGCGACCATGCCGTTGACGGCGGCGCGCAAGTGTCCCTCGGCCGCGCCGACGTGCAGGATGATCCGCCGATCCGGCTGCGGTGCGAGGTCGACGCTCCGCCGGTAGACGCCCACCGGGTTGTGCTCCGGGACGTCGGGCGGCGTCTCGCGGAACGGCATCGCCACGTTGGTGTAGTGGGGCCGGTCGACCTCGGAACTCATCGTCCACAGCGACGGAACCTGGACGCGTCGCCAGTCGGAGCCGAGCTTGGCGTCCCAGCCGTCGGCGAGCTGGAAGTCCCAGTCGCCGTCGAGGTCGATCTCGGCGGCCCGGGTGATCGCGCGCATGGGCAGGCGGCCGACCGCGATGAGACCGGTCCGGTCGGGCGGCGGGAGGAGGAGGTCGGTCACGACACCTTCTCCTTCGCGTCGTCGTTGATGGTGATCCGGGTCTCCGCGCGGACGTCGTCGGACGCGAAGCCGGCCATCAGCGTCACGTCGCCTGCCTCGACGCGCCGCACATCGTCGATGCCGGTGTAGGCCAGCCGGGCCGCCGGTGCCGAGAGCTCGACCGTCGCCGACGCGCCCGGTTCGAGGGTGACGCGGGCGAAGTCGAGCAACTGGCGCGCGGGACGGACCACGCGGGAGACCTCGTCCCTGGCGTACAACTGCACCACCGTGCTCCCGGCCACGGAGCCGGTGTTGCTGACGTCCACCGTCGCGGTGATGCGGCCGCTGGCGTCGAAAGTGCTCGTCATGGTGTGGAGCTTCAGGTCGAACGTGGTGTACGAGAGGCCGTGACTGAACGCGAACAGGGGGGTCTGCTGGTCGAGGTCGTTGTAGCCGGCATGGTGGCCGAGACCGCTGCCGTGGTGCTGACCGTGGTAGAGCGGCACCTGGCCGTGGCTCCGGGGGAACGTGCTCGGCAGTTTCCCGCTCGGGTTCACCCGTCCGAACAGCACCGCCGTGACCGCGGCGGCGGCCTCCTCGCCGAGAAGCGGCGCGAGCACGACCGCGCTGGACGCCTCCACCACGGGCCCGAGCAGCAGCGGGCGCCCGGAGACGACCACGGTGACGACCGTCGCGCCCGTCTCGGCCAGAACGCGCACGAGGTCCTCTTGATCGCCGCGGAGCCGGGGCTCGGCCGTCGACTGCCCTTCCCCGGCGGTGTTGGGGCCGACCCAGCCCGTGCGCTCGCCGACCGCGACGATCACGAGGTCGTCCGGCGTCACCTCGGCCCGGACGGCCGCGGCGTCCAGTACGGCGTCGTCACCGAAGCCGCCGAAGGGAAGATGGGTGACGTGAGCCTGTTCGTCGCGGAGCGCATCGAGCAGCGTCGGCGCCTCCGGGTGCAGGCGGCGCGCCTCGGC
This sequence comes from Actinomadura fibrosa, assembly GCF_900659615.1. Classification (GTDB taxonomy): domain Bacteria; phylum Actinomycetota; class Actinomycetes; order Streptosporangiales; family Streptosporangiaceae; genus Spirillospora; species Spirillospora fibrosa. The sequence goes on from NZ_CAACUY010000007.1 coordinate 112,010, forward strand.
CTCGAAGCGCGGTTCGAGGCCGGGCATCCGTGTGGTGAAGATGTCGGTGAAGACGTAGTTCTTCGGGTCGATGCCCGGGATCTCCCCGCTGCGGAGGGCCGTCGCTCCGAGCCGCATCTCGGCGGTCGAGACGGCGCTGTAGGCGCCGAAATGGATGCGCAGCTCGTCGGCGGCCGGACCGGTGACGACGATCCGCCGCCGTCCGGCGGTCAGGGGAAGGGTGCCGTCGTTGGTGAGCAGGACCACCGCACGTTCGGCCATCGTGCGCCGCACGGCCGCGGCGGCTTCCCGATCGACCGTGGGTTCCGGCCGTGAGGGCGCGGACGAGGGCGTCCGCGGCGGCAGTAGCCCGAGCCGTGCCTTGGTCTGGAGCACCCGGGCGGCGGCTTCGTCGATGACGCTTTCGTCGAGCCGGCCCTCGCGCACCTCCTGCGCGAGGGCCGGGTAGGTCTCCGAGCCGGGAAGCTCGACGTCGACTCCGGCCGTCACCGCCTGCACGGCCGCCTCGGCCGTGGTCGCCGCGGTGCGATGGACGGTCTGGAGCATCTTCACCGAGTCGTAGTCGCTGACCACGGTGCCGGTGAAGCCCAGCTCCGTCCGGAGCAGGTCGGTGAGCAGCCACCGGTTCGCCGCGGCGGGCACGCCGTCGATCTCGCTGTAGGAGTTCATGACCAGCGCGAGCCCGGCTTCGGCGATGGCGCGCCGGAACGGCTCGGCGTACTCGTCGGCCAGCGCGCGCCGTCCGAGTTGCGTCGCCGCCCGGTTCAAGCCGCCTTCCGTGACCGCGTATCCGAGGAAGTGCTTCCCCGTCGCCAGCAGCGGGGCGGTGTCGTCGTCGCCCTGGATGCCCCGCACGAAGGCGATCGAGCAGCGGGCGACGAGTTCGGGGTCCTCGCCGTAGGTCTCATGGGTGCGGCCCCACCGCGGATCGCGGGCGACGTCCATGACCGGGGCGAACACGACGTGGACGCCGACGGACTCCATGAACGAGGCGGTGACCTCGTTCATCGCCCGGATCAGGCCGGGATCCCAGGAGGCCGCCTGCGCCCAGGGGGTCGGGAACTGCGGGGCGGCGTCGTGCATGGGGCCGTTGGCCGCTTCGAAGTGGACCATCGCCCCGATGCCCTCGCTCCGCTCGCGCACACCGGTCTGGACGTCGGCGAGATTCCTCCGCAGCGACGCCTCGTCGCCTCCGGCGAACCAGGCGAGGGACAGGTGCCCGACCCCATGCGGTCGCAGCACGTCCAGACGGCCGATGTCGATCCCGTACGTGACCTCACCGCCGTCGCTGGCGGGCGCGAGAAGATCTGGGAGCATCAGGCCGCCGAGCTGGGCCACCTTCTGCTCAAGGCTCAACCGGCTGAGCAGCGTCCGAATGTCGTCGTCAAGCGTCGATGCGGGCATCCGTGGTCTCCTTGTCTGTGGTCGTGCCGGTGGCGGTGAGCGACGCGCCATTGGAGCGGGCGACGTCGCCGAGCCAGCCGAGGCTGGGCTTGGGGCGGCGCTCGAAGGTCTCGCGGTCCACCGCGATGAGCCCGAAGGTCGGCTCCCAGTGCCCCCACTCGTAGTTGTCCAGCGCGCTCCAATGGAGGTAGCCGCGGACGTCGGCGCCGTCCCGCATCGCGGCGATCAGGCCGCCGAGCGCTTCGCGGGTGTAGCGGACGCGGCGCTCGTCGTCGGCGGTGGCGATGCCGTTCTCGGTGACCAGGATGGGCGTGCGGGTGACCTCCCAGACGTGGCGGACGGCGATGCCGAGCGCGTCGGGCCGGTAGGCGGCCCCGGTCAGCGTGTTGCCGGGATGATCCGGATGCGGCACGAGGCCGTTCTCGTCCACCGCCTGCGAGGAGTACGCCTGCACGCCGACGAAGTCGTCACCGGCCGAGCCCTCCAGGTACAGGTCTTCCGCCGCGTAGCGCACTTCCGTGAGCTTGCCCTCGTTCCCCGGCGTCGCGGTCAGGGCGGGGTTGGCGATGGTCCATCCGACCTTGGCCCCGGTCCGCCGCTTGACGATGTCGCGTACCGCGTGGTGCGCTTCGACGAACCGGTGCCCGTACTCGGGTTTCGGTACCGGCAGGTTGGCGGCGATGCGCTCACGTTCGGCCTCGCCGTCGACGGTCGGGCTCTGCCACTCCTTCAGGCCGCCGTCGCGCATGGCCTCCTGGAGCATGGCCATCATCGCCATCATGTTCGGCTCGTTGATCGTGGCCACCCACTCGACGCCGTCGAGGATGCGCGTGGCCGCTTCGACGTAGGCGGCGAAGCGGCCGACGGCGGTCTCGCCCGTCCAGCCGCCCTCCTCGGCGAACCAGCGGGGGTTGGAGAAGTGGTGGAGGGTCACGACCGGGGTCAGCCCGTACTCGAAGGCGGCATCGATCATGCGCCGGTAGTGGGCGAGCTCGGCGCGGGAGATCTGCCCGGGGCGCGGTTCGATCCGTGCCCACTCGATGCCGAACCGGTAGGCGTTCAGACCGGCGTCGGCGAGCAGCCGCATGTCCTCGCGGTAGCGGTGGTAGCTGTCGCAGGCGTCGCCGCTCGGCTGCATGCCGGGGACGAGCTGCTCGCGCACCCACCAGTCACTGCCGATGTTGTTGCCCTCGACCTGGTGCGGTGAAGTGGCCGCCCCCCAGAGGAAGGCGGGACTCACGACCGTGCTGCCGGTCGACGCGCTGGATGCCATCATTGCCTCTCGTCTGCTGGGCCTCGACCCGATGGACGGGCCGGCGACCGGTCTCGCGGATCAGCCGTCCTGATCGATCAATCGGGTGACGTCGCCGAGGTCAAGGCGGCCACCGCTCATCGAGGCCAGCCGCTTCAACGGGAGCGACTCGACCATGCGGAGGATCTCCGGGTCGCTTGCGACCGCCACACCCTGGCCTTCGCTCATCGCGCGCAGGAGGGCGGGGCCGCCGAGCGGATGGGCCAGCCACTCGCCGACCGAGGAGTCCTCGGTGAGCGGCTGCGCGGTTCCGGGGGAGGTGACCGTCACGGTGGTGCGCAGGCGCAGGTCACGTGACGACGCGCCGACGGTGATCTCGAAGTCGCCGGACTCCAGTACCCAGCGCTTCCGGGCGGCGCTGTAGAACGACAGGTCGCGTGCGTGCAGGTCGAAGGAGACGGTCGTGGACGCACCCGGCGCGAGTTCGACCTTGCTGAATGCCTTGAGCTCGCGGACCGGACGGTCGAGGGAGCATTCGAGGTCGTCCACGTATATCTGGACGACCTCCTTGCCCGCCGCCGAGCCAGTGTTGGCCACAGTGAGCCGGACGCGCACGAGAGTGTCCTCGCCTTCACCCTCGACCTCGGCGCGCAGGTCGCTGTAGGCGAAAGTGGTGTAAGACAGGCCGTGGCCGAAGGGGTAGGCGACCGGCACGTCCTTGGCGTCGTAGTAGCGGTACCCCACGTAGAGCCGTTCGCCGTAGAGGACGCTGCCGTCCCCGCCGGGAAAGTTCAGGTGGGACGGCGTGTCGGCCAGCCGGACCGGGATCGTCTCGGCCAGCCGGCCGCACGGGTTCGCCCTGCCGAGCAGCAGATCGGCGACCGCGCCGCCGCCGGCCTGGCCGGTGAGCCATCCCTCCAGCACGGCCTTGGCGTGGTGCTGCCAAGCGGCGACCTCGACCACGCCGCCATTGGCGAGGACGACGACCACGTTGGGGTTGGCCTGCGCGACGGCCTCCAGCAGCCGGAGCTGGACGGGCGGCAGCAAGAGGTGTTCGCGGTCGAAGCCTTCCGACTCCTCACCTTCCGGCAGGCCGAGGAACACCACGGCGACGTCGGCCGCACCGGCCGCCGCCACGGCTTCGTCGATCAGCTCGGCGTCGCCGTCTCCGGTGAGGGTGAAGCCGGGAGCGAACGACAGCCCGGCACCGGGGCCGGCCAGCGCTGTGAGTGCGTCCAGTGCGTTGTCCACCCGAGTCGGAACGATGCGGGAGCTGCCCGCGCCCTGGAAACGCGGGGTCCGGGCGAACTCGCCGATCACCGCCAGCCGGGTGCCGGCGAGGTCCAGGGGAAGGAGGGCGTCCTCGTTCTTGAGCAGGACGGCCGACTCGGCGGCGGCACGCCTGGCGAGCGCATGATGGGCGTCGAGGTCGGCCGCCTCGGCCGGCCCGGCGGAGGCGGCCCGGCCGATCAGCGTGAGCAGGCGAGTGACGGCCCCGTCCACCGCCGCCTCGTCCAACTGCCCGGCACGCACCGCTTCGATGATGCGTTCCGGGCCTTCGGCCATCCCGGGCATGTCGAGGTCGACGCCGGCGGCCAGCGCCGCGACCCGGTCGGTCACCGCGCCCCAGTCCGACACCACCAGTCCGTCGAAGCCCCACTCCTCGCGCAGTACCTCGGTGAGCAGCCAGCGGTTCTCCGTGCAGTGGACGCCGTTGATCCTGTTGTAGGAGGCCATCACCGTCCATGGCCGGGCGCTCGTGACGATGTGCTCGAAGGCCGCCAGATAGATCTCGCGCAGAGTACGTTCATCGACCTCGGCGCTGACCCGCATGCGCTCGGTCTCCTGGTTGTTGGCCGCGAAATGCTTGACCGAGGCGCCGACGCCCGTGCTCTGGACGCCGCTCACCAGCGCCGCCCCCAGCCGGCCGGTCAGATGCGGATCCTCGGACAGGTACTCGAAGCAGCGACCGCCCAACGGCGAGCGCTTGATATTGACGCCCGGCCCCAGGAGAACCGCGACATCCGCCGCCCGGCTCTCCCGTCCCAGCGCCTCCCCGACCCGAGCCAGCAGATCGACGTCCCAGGACGAGCCGAGAGCCGCCGCCGTGGGGAAGCACGTGGCCGGCAGACTCGCCTCGAGACTGAAACGCTCCGCACCGGGATCGATCTTGCGCAGGCCGTGCGGGCCGTCCGTCAACATGATGGAGCCGATGCCGAGGCGCTCGACGGCCACCGTGTACCAGCCGTCCCGGCCCGACAGCAGCGCCGCCTTCTCCTCCAAGGTCAGGGCGTCGAGGGCCTCGGCGAGATCGCGGTCATCGTTCACGGGAGGTCCTCTTTCCAACGAAGCACAGGGCCGGACGTGGGAGGCGCGAGCTGAGGGGCGGATGCAAATTTCTAGTATCACTAAAATATTACGCCGCTCAGCCTTTCGCAAGGTGTGTCGGATGGCGGTCCACGCCCCCGCTCCAAGGATCGCCTCTCGTGGCGCGCCGACTCGACGTCGTGCGTCGGCCCGCTCGGCGCTGATGTAGTGTTTTCGTCACGATCGTGTGAGCTGGTGTGACGTAAAGGTGAGATGCGGTGCCGGCGTGTGCGGTGTGCGGTGGGGGCGTGGAGGCGAAGGGGCGGGGGCGCCCGCCGAAGTACTGCTCACGGTCCTGCCAGGCCAAGGCCTACCGGGCGCGTCAGAGGGATGCCGGAGACGAGGGTGCTGGGCAGGCCGCCGGGGCTGCCAGCTTCGAGGAGCTGCCCGATCAGCAGCCGGTCCGGCGCCGGCACGATGACCGGTATGGGCAGGCGCCTCCGGACGGCGATGCCGCGGCACGGCCGCAGGACCGGCGCAAGCGCGGCCCGTACCGCAAGGGGATCGAGCGGCGGAGGCAGATCCTGGACGCGGCTCTGGAGGTGTACGCGGAGCTGGGGGAGCGGGGAACATCGTTGCAGGAGATCGCCGACCGGGTCGGGGTGCGGCAGCCGGCGTTGATGTACTACTTCCGATCGCGCGAGGAACTGCTGCTGGCGGTGCTGGAGCGGCGCGAGGAGATCGCGGTCGAGGCCATCGCGGCGGCGGCCCGGGACCCGATCGACGCGCTGGTCCGGGCGATGCGTTACGACCTCGACCAGCCCGGGCTGGCGAAACTGTACCTGGCGTTGTCGGCGGCCGCCGTCGATCCGGGTCACCACGCGCATGGCTTCTTCGTCGACCGCTACCGGCGGCTGACGGCGGCGGTCGAGCGCGAGTTCGCCGGCCTCCAGGCGCGTGAGGACGTCCGCCGGGACGTGGACCCCGCCCATCTGGCGCGGTTGCTGCTGGCCGTCCTGGACGGGCTGCAGCTCCAATGGCTGATGGATCCGTCGGTCGACGTCGCCACGCTGGCGGAGGCGTTCGGGAGCCTGTACATGCCGTCCGGCCGGGACGCCGGCTCCGCGTAGGACGGAGCCGGTCCGCCGGCCGGTCCGCCGGTTCAGCGCGGTCCCGCCGGCAGTCGACCGGCCGGCGTGTCCGACGTCCACGGGATCTCCTCGGAGGCGAAGTAACGGAGACCGCGATCGCGCCAGAGGGACGCGTGGTCCGCCAGCCGCGAGCGGTGCTCGGGCCAACTGGGAGGGGAGCCCGACCACGCGGTCTCGGCGATGGCCGGCAAACGCGGCAGCAGAAGCGTGGTGAGGTCGTCGAAGCCGCCGACGGTCTCGCCGAACAGAGTGGCTTCGATACCGGCGACCTGGGCTTCCGGGATGCCGTAGACGGCCGGGTCCCAGGAAGCCAGCTCCTGAAGAGTCTCAGGAGGATAGAACGGGAAACCCAGACGATCCGCCAGATCGGCCTGCTCGGTCGGCGCGGTCGTGCGGACATAGGGACGGTCGAGATAGAGGTGCGACTGCGGGGACAACAGGACCCGTCCGCCTCCCGTCACGATGCGGTCCAGGTCTCCTGCCGTGCGGTTGAAAAACTCCCGCACCGCGCGCATGTCGTCGTCTGATACATCCAGTGCGACCGAGGACGGGCTCTGGGACGCCCCAGTCGAGGACATCATCGACGGGGCGAACCAGTACTGGGCGATGTCGTGCGAGGTCACTCCGGCGCGTGCCGATTCCTGCCAGGCCAGCGGGTGTTTGCCGTGCTCACGAACCAGGGCGCGCAGTGTGCGGACTGCATGCGAGAAGTCCTCCTCGGCCATGCCCATGGCCTCGTCGGCGCCGATGTGGACGTACGGCCCGCTGGTCAACGCGCACATTTCGGCCAGCACGCGCTCGACGATCGCGGCGGTGGCCGGGTCGGCCAGGTCGAGCGGCGGATGGAACTGCACGTGCTCGCCGAGCGTGCGCACCTGCGACGCGGCGCCGGGCGCGGCGGCCGCCGGCAGATCGGGGAACGCCGCGCGCAGCGCCTTGCAGTGCCCGGGCAGGTCGATCTCCGGGATGAGCGTGACGAAACGCTCGGCGGCGTAGGCCTGGAGATCCCGGTACTGCCGAACGGTGTAGAACGGGCTGTCACCTGCCGTGAGCTGCGGAAGGCCCGGTAGCTCGATGCGCCAGCCCTCATTGTCGGTGAGGTGGAGGTGAAGTGCGTTGAGCTTGTAGAGGGCGGCCAGGTCGATCAGGCGGCGCAGCTCGGCCGCCGTGACGAAACCCCGCGCGGGATCCACCATCAGGCCCCGCCAGGCATAGCGCGGAGCGTCGGCCACCTCCAGGCAGGCCAGGTCCTCGCCGCCGGCGAGGGCCTGAGCGGCCGTGGTGGCCGCGCGGAACGCTCCTTCGACGGAGTTGGCGCGGCAGACGATGCCCTGTTCGGTGACGGCGAGCCGGTAGGTCTCGTCGGCCGGCTCACCGCTCGGGGGCACGCCCAGGGTGCCGGTGCCGGCCGGTACAGCGCCCAGCGTCAGCCGCAGCTCCGAGTCGCCGTGTTCGGTGACCAGGCGCTTCCCGAGGTGCGGACGCAGCAGCTCGCGCACGACCTCCGTCAACGCGGCCAGCGGAGCGTCGGCGCGGACGTGCCATGTGCCTGCGACCGGCGGCACTCCTGCTGTCGGGTGGAGGTGAGCGGGAAACGGGATGAGCGATGGCGGCACCATCCGGATCCTTCCTTGGAGCGAACCGCGGATGAATGATTCGCGGCCTCAAAAGTCTAGCATTGTTAAAACTTAGCTAGTAGCGTCCAGGGTCACGGGAAGGGCCACCTTCTGGGCCCTCCTCCCCACCCCCTGGGAGCGCCATGTCCCACGCACAGACCGCGCACGCACCGCTACCGGAAGACACGGACTTCCGTCCTCGGCACGCCTTCACCTTGGTCTCGCTGCTGTGGACCGTCCAACTCGTGTCACTCGTCGGGATGCTGGGCGGCAACGCCCAAGCCAAGGTCGCGATCCACTTCCACACCACCCAGATCGCCTGGTTCACCCTGGTCGGCGTACTGGCGGGCACCTTCGCCATCCCCTTCGCGGCCAAGGCCGGCGCGATGTACGGCAAGAAGCGCGTCATCCTCATCGTCGCGCTGCTCGGCCTCGTCGGCGACCTGGTGGCCGCCCTGGCCACCGACTACGGCGTTCTGCTGGTCGGCCGATGCATCGCCGGGCTGTACACGCCGGCGGCGATGCTGGCCTTCGCCATCACCCGCGACGTGTTCCCCCGCCACCTGGTCGGCCTGGCCAGCGGCCTCCTCGGCGGCGCGGTCGGGCTCGTCGCGCTGACCGGGCCGTTCCTGTCGGGTTGGCTGCTGGACGACCACGGCTTCCGCGCGGTGCTGTGGTTCATGGTGGGCGGCACCCTGCTGAGCCTGCTGCTGGTCGCCGTGTTCGTGCCCGAGAGCCCGATCCGCGAGGGGCACGGCAGGATGGACTGGCCAGGTGGGATCCTGCTCGGCGGCGCGATCACGGCGATCGTCTACGCCATCGGGAAGGGCTCAGACTGGGGCTGGACCAGCGGCGAGTTCATCGCCTACATCGCCGGAAGCCTGGTCGCGCTGGCGCTGTTCGTGGTCGTGGAGAGCCGGACCGCCGAGCCGCTGCTGCCGCTCGCGCTCGTGCGGCGCCGGCAGGTCTGGACGGTTCTGCTGGCCACCTCTGCGGCCACCGGTGCGATCTACGGGGTCGGGCCGGTCCTGCAGCTCCTGGCGCTCATGCCCAAGATCCCGACCATCTCCGACGGGCTGGGCTGGTCGGCGACCCACAACGCCTGGGTCACCGCCCCGATGAGCGTTCTGATCATCGCGGCGGCCGTGGGGACCGGCGTGCTCGCCCGCCGCGTGGATGCCCGCTTCCTGCTGGGCGGCGGGGCGGTGCTCGCGGCCGTCGGCTACGGGATCGGCACGCAGCTGCACCACTCGGCGTCGGAGTTCATCACGATGGGCGTGGTGGCGGGCGTGGGCATGGGAATGATCGTGTCCATCGTGCCCATCATGATCATCGAGGTGGTCGCACCGGAGGAGCAGGCACTGGCCAACGGTGCGCAGAGCCTGGGCCAGGGCGTCGCACAGGTGCTCATCGCCCAGCTCGCCTTCGTCCTCATGGCCCAGCATGGCAAGGAGCTGAAAGGTACCCAGTTCTACCTGGACGCCGGCTTCACCAATGGCCTGTGGTTGATCGCCGGCTGCTGCGCCGTCGCGGCGCTGCTGGCATTGCTCATTCCGAAGGTCAAACGGCTCGACGACGCCGAGGCGGGCCAGGCGGCCTGACCTCACCCTGGCCGCAGGCGGTCCACCCCGTCTGCGGCCAGGCCACTTCCCCATGGACCCGCGACCGGGCGAACGCAACCGGATCCGCATCCGAGGCATCCGCGCCGCGTGACGAAATAGATCGACTTACTGTGTTAAAAAGGCGTTCGATGATATCCAGCGCCGGTCAGCGTCGGTCCACCGAGTCTCATAATGATCTACAATGTAAAGACATGTGATGGGGACAGCATGACTAGTACGAAAACGGCAATTCAACCCCACCAGACCTCACACAACCCTCATTTGTAAGATCCGCAGGTTGAGGTGCTTGAGGAGTGCGTCACAAGCTGCAAGGCGACTAGCTTTTAGGCGCTCGCTAAGAGGTCCTCACAGAATCAGCGGACGAGGCGTCGCCAGCAGACCTCCGATGGTGCTAAGCCGTCAAGCGGCCGTCATGAGGGTGGGGGTGAAGGCCTTGTCGGGGTCGTAGGTCTGGCTGGTT
>NZ_CAACUY010000008.1 GCF_900659615.1 Actinomadura fibrosa
ACCGCGCTCGGCGGCCCGGCCCGGGCGATCTGCGACGCGACCGCCCGGCTGCTCGCCCGCGCCCAGGACGCGGGGACCGTCCGCGCCGACGTCGACGCCCGCGACCTGCTGCGGCTCGCCAACGCGATCGGCATCGCCGCCGAGCGCGCCCCCGAGCCCGCCGCGTACGCGGGGCGGATGCTCGCCCTGCTCTTCGACGGCCTCCGGACCGGTGGACGGCCCCCCGACGGCGGTGGCGGACCGTGATCCGGACCCTTGTCCACTAACCAAGCGTGCGCTAGGTTGGCTGGCGATGGACCAGCCGCGCCCCGCCCCGACGCCGAGCCCGCTGACGGCCCCCTACTGGGACGCCTGCCGGCGCGGTGAGCTGGCGCTCCAGCGCTGCTCGGGCTGCGGGCGGTTCGTCCACTTCCCCGAGCCGAGCTGCCCCTACTGCGGCGGCGCCGAGCTCCGCTACGAGACGGTCGGCGGACGCGGCGCCGTGCACACCTTCAGCGTCGTCCACCGCACGTTCCTGCCCGGATTCGCCACCCCGTACGCCGTCGCCTGGATCGACCTGCCCGAGGGCGCCCGGGTGTTCGGCGACGTCACCGGCTGCCCGCCCGAGGACGTCCGGGTGGGCATGCCCGTCGAGGTCCACTTCGCCGACCTCGAAGGTTTCGGTCCTATGCCCCACTGGAGGCCCGCAGCATGACCCGCATAGGCAACGTCCTCTACAGCGCCAAGGACGTGGACGAGGCGGTCCGCTTCTACCGCGACGCCCTCGGCCTCCAGGTGAAGTTCCAGGACGACGACAGGTTCGCGGCCCTGGACGGCGGCGGGACGACGTTCGCGATCGCCGGGCCGGAGGAGGACGTCACCGGCGGCGTGCCCGCGGCGTCGTTCAAGGTCGAGGACGTCCGCGCGACGACCGAGTCGCTCACCGCGGCGGGGGCGACGCTCGTCCGCGGCCCGGAGGAGGGGCCGCACGAGATCCGCGCCGTGCTGCGCGACCCGTCCGGCAACCCGTTCGTGCTCTACGCGAGCCTCCCGTGAGGCCGCGCTGACGCTCCCGTTCACAACGCGTTCCGTCCCCCGCCGCCCGTCCCCACCCCAGCCGGAGTCGAAGGAGCCGAGCCGTGGCGCGAGAGAACTCCCCCTTCAGCAACTACGCCTACGCGATCCTCACCGCGAACGCGCTGCGCACGCCGGACAAGACGGCGCTGACCTACTGCGGCGACCAGAGCTTCACCTACGACCAGCTCAACCGCAAGGTCAACCGCGTCGCGCACGCGCTGCTCGCCGCCGGGGTCGCGCCCGGCACCCGCGTCGCGTCGCTGATGAACGAGACCCTGCACGTCGCCGAGGTCTACCTCGCGCAGATGAAGATCGGCTCGACCGTCGCCGCGCTCAACCCCTACTGGCCCGCCGACACGCTGCGGCAGGTCGTCGAGCGGTCCGAGTGCACCGCGTTCGTGTACGACGCGACCGTGGACGGGCTGGTCGACGCGATCCGCGCGGACCTGCCGAACGTGAAACTGTGGCTGCGCGTCGGCGGCCCCGCCGACGGGACCGTGGACCTCGACGCGCTCGCCGACGGCGCGAGCGAGGCCGAGCCGCCGCTCGGCGGGTTCGGCAACGACCTGCTGGCGCTGTTCTACACGTCCGGCACGACGGGGCTGCCGAAGGCCGTCATGCACACCCACTTCAGCTCGCTCGCGTCCGCGCAGATCTGGCTGGACGTGGACCGCGACCAGGACTCCGTCATGGGCACCGGCGCGATCATCTGGGGCATCGGCTTCCCCGCCCTCGTCGGCCCCGCGTTCTACGCGGGCATGACGCTCGTCCTGGAGCAGGACTGGGGCCCGGCCAACTTCCTCAAGGTCGTCCCGCGCGAGAAGGTCACGCACGTCAGCCTGATCCCGAGCTTCTTCTCCGCGCTGCTCGGCTCCGACGACCACGAGGACGCCGACCTGTCGTCGCTCAGGGCGATCGTGCTGGGCGGCGAGCCGCTGCTGCCGGGGCTGCGCGAGCGCATCATGAAGCGGATGCCGGACGCCGCGATCTACAGCTACTACGGGCAGACCGAGGCGCCCTACACCTGCTTCGGGCGCCAGGACGACGGCAGCCAGGACATCTCCTCCTCCGGACGGGCCCGCATGTCGTGCGCGGTGCGGATCACCGACCCGAAGGGGAACCGCGTCGTCGGCGAGGTCGGCGAGATCAACCTCAGCGGCCCCAACGTCATGGCCGGCTACGACGGCCTGCCCGACAAGACCGCCGAGGTGCTCCACGACGGCTGGTACGTCGGCGGCGACCTCGGCCGCATGGACGAGGACGGCTTCGTCTACGTGCTCGGCCGCCGCGAGGACTCCATCCTCAAGGGCGGCCAGTGGTCGCAGCCCGCGCAGATCGAGGAGGCCGCGATCGAGGTCGACGGCGTCGCCGAGGCCGGCGTGGTCGGCGTCCCCGCGCACCCCGAGGGGCAGGACGCCGTCGAGCAGAGGATCCTCCTCGCGGTCGTGCCGCGCTCCGGCGCGTCCCTGTCCGGCGAGGAGGTCCGGTCCGCGCTCGCGTCCCGGCTGCCCGCCCACCAGGCGCCCGACGCGGTCGTCGTCGCCGACGAGCTCCCGCATACGCAGGACGCGTCCGGCGGCCCCGGCAAGCTGCTCCGCCGCGGCATCCGCGACCGGTACGCGGACCGCGTGTGAGAAGCCGCCCGCCGGTCGCAGCGACCCCTCGGCCGGCGGGTCGGCACGCCTTCGGACCCGACGCGCGAGGATGCGAATGACCACACTGCCCGAACACGCCGTCAAGGCGTGGATCTCCGGCTTCGGGATCGCCGTGCCGCGCGGCGCGGCCGTCCCCGGCCCGGACGCGGTCGAGGCCGCCGCCGCGGACCTGACGCCGCCGCTCGCGGTGAAGGCGTACGGCCCCGCGCTCGTCCACAAGAGCGACGCGGGCGCCGTCCGCCTCGGCCTGACCTCCGCGCTCGCCGCCGCCGACGCCGCCGCGGAGATGCGGGCCGCGCTCGCCTCCGCCGGGATCGTCCCCGACGGCTTCCTCGTCGAGGAGCAGGCCGCCGCGGGCGTCGAGGTGATCGTCGGCGCCGTCCGCGACCCCGCGTTCGGGCCCGTCCTGCTCGCCGGGCTCGGCGGCGTCTGGACGGAGGTGCTCCGCGACACCTCGCTCCGCCTGTGCCCCATCACCGAGGACGACGCCCGCGCGATGCTGGACGAGCTGCGCGCCGCCGCCCTCCTCGACGGCTTCCGCGGCACCCCGCCGATCGACAAGGACGCCCTGGTCAAGGTCCTCCTCGCGGTCGGCGGCCCGGGCGGGATCGTCGACACACTCGGCGACCGCCTCACCGAGTTCGAGCTGAACCCGGTCATCTGCGGCCCGTCCGGCGCGGTCGCGGTCGACGCCCGCCTCATCGGCCCGGACGAGGCCGCGCTGTCGGACCCCGCGCCGCCTCCCGCGCCGACGCCCGCCCCTTCCGACTTCGACCGCCTGTTCGCCCCGCGCGGGATCGCCGTCGTGGGGGCGTCCACGAAGAAGCCGAACTTCGGAAACATGTTCCTCCGCTTCTACAGGGCGGCCGGCTTCACCGGACGGCTCGTCACCGTCCACCCCACCGCGCCTGAGATCGACGGCGTCCCTTGCGTCCCGTCCCTGGCCGACGCGGGCCCGGACATCGACTACGCGCTGGTCGCCGTCCCCGCCGACCGGTGCGCCGACGTCGTCCGCAGCGCGGCGGGCATTCCGTTCGTCCAGGTGATGAGCGGCGGGTTCGCCGAGATGGGCCACCCCGAACTCGAACGGGACCTCACCGCCGCCGCCCGCGCGGCCGGCGTCCGGCTCCTCGGCCCCAACTGCATGGGCGTCTACGCGCCCGCCGGCGGCCAGACCTTCCTCGGCGGCACCCCCGGACGCCCCGGCCGCATCGCCGTCATCTCGCAGAGCGGCGGCCTCGCCGGCGAGGTCATCCGGGTCGGCGAGCACCGCGGCCTCGCGTTCTCCAAGGTCGCGACCGTCGGAAACAGCGCCGACGTCACCCCCGCCGAACTGCTGCGCTACCTGGCGTCCGACCCCGGCACCACCACGATCGGCCTCTACCTGGAGGACCCCCGCGACGGCCGCGGCCTGTTCGAGGCCCTCCGCGACCTGCGCAAACCCGTCGTCGCCCTCGTCGGCGGCCGCAGCCGCCAGGGCCGCCGCGCCGCCGCGTCCCACACCGGCGGCATGATCGGCGACGACCGCGTCTGGACCGCCCTCGCCCGCCAGACCGGCGTCACCCTCGTCACCAGCCAGGACGACCTGATCGGCGCGCTCGACCTCCTCGACCTCCAGCACGGCCGCGAGGCCCCCGGAACGCCCGACGTCCTCGTCATCGGCCCGAGCGGCGGCGCGTCCGTCCTCGCCGCCGACGTCTTCGACCGCGCCGGCCTCGACCTCGCCGGACTCCCCGACCCGGCCCGCGACTCCCTGCGCGCCCTCGGCCTCGGCGCGGGCAGCTCCCTCGCCAACCCCCTGGAGATCCCCGTCGGCCCCGGCGGCGACCCCGGCCTCGTCCGCCGCGCCGTCGCCGCGATCACCGCCGAGCGCCCGTTCGCCGACGTGGTCGCGCACCTGAACGCGCAGAGCTTCTTCACCTACGGCGACAGCGCCGACGCGCTGCTGGACTACGCACGCGCCATCGGGGACCTTCAGAACGACCTCCCGGGCACCCGGGTCACTTTCGTCATCCGGAACGGCGAGTACGCGCCGCCCGGCGTGACCGACGACGCCCGGGAGATCGCCAGAAGGGCCGGCGTGCCGGTGTACCGGACCATGGAGGCCGCCGCAGCCGCGGTGGCCGCGGGCAAGAGGAGCGTTGATGGGGCAGCTTGACGGCAAGGTGGCGCTGATCACCGGCGGCGCGCGCGGCATGGGCAAGTCCCACGTCAGGCGGTTCGTCGCCGAGGGCGCCAAGGTCGTGTTCGGCGACGTCCTGGAGGAGCAGGGCGCGAAGCTCGCCGCCGAACTCGGCCCAGATGTGCGCTTCGTCCGCATGGACGTCACCGACCCGGCCGACTGGCAGCGCGCCGTCGAGACGGCCACCACGACGTTCGGCGCGCTCCACGTCCTCGTCAACAACGCCGGGATCATCCGCCACAAGACCATCGACGAGATGTCCGTCGACGAGTTCCGGCAGATCCTCGACGTCAACCTCGTCGGCCAGTGGCTCGGCATCAAGTCGGTGACGCCCGCCCTCCGCGAGGCCGGCGGCGGCTCGATCGTCAACGTCTCGTCCACGGAGGGCTTCGTCGGCGCGTCCGGCCTCGCCGCCTACAGCGCCAGCAAGTTCGCCGTCCGCGGCCTCACCAAGTCCGCCGCCCGCGAGCTCGGCCCGCACGGCATCCGCGTCAACTCGATCCACCCCGGCGGCGTCCTCACCTCGATGTCCCTCCAGGAGGACGTCGTCGCCAACACCGCCGACAGCGCCGAGGCGTTCATGAGGGCGCTCCCCCTCGGCCGGATGGGCAACACCACCGAGGTCTCCGGCCTCGTCGCCTACCTCGCGTCGGACGACTCGTCCTACTGCACCGGCAGCGAGGTCCTCGTCGACGGCGGCATGCTCACCGGCGCCGGCTACTGACGTGACAGGCCGCCGGCGACGGATGGACCCCCGCGCCGGCGGCCCGCCACGGGCCTCTCTACGCGGACCTCTCGGCCCACCCCTCGACCTTCTCCAGCTGCGCGGCCAGCGAGATAAGCGTCGCCTCATCGGAGTCGCGCCCGAGCAACTGCGCCCCGATCGGCAGACCACTCTTCGTGAACCCGGCGGGCACGTTGATCCCCGGCCACCCGAGCACATTCCACGGCCACGCATACGGACACGCGCTCGCCGACGCCGACTGCGTCTTCTGATACCCCCACCCGTCGAACGCACCGACCTTCAATGGCGGCTTGGCCGTCGTAGGCGTGAGCACCACATCGGCATACCGGAAGATGCGCCCGACCTTCCGATGCAGATACGGCTCCATACGCTTCGCCAAAGGCAGCAGCCGCCGCCCCACCAACCGCCCGATCTGCGCCTCCACCTGCGTACGGGCCTCCGGCTGAGCGTTGGGCATCGCGTCCAGGACATCGGCGACACCCGCCGTCCCCCGCGGAATCAACCCGAGCCCCACAAGCCCATAGTCGGGATCCGCCGGAAACACCCGGTGCCCCAACTCCGTCAACCGTCGCGCCAACCGCTCGACCGCGGCCCGGATCTCAGGATCGAGCCTCCCGCTCACCCCGAACGCCGTCCGGAACGAAAGCGCGATCCGCAACCTCCCCGGATCCCTTCGCGCGGCCTCCTGGAAAGACCGGAGTGGCCTCTCAATCTGATACGCGTCATCGGGATGGCTCCCACTGATGACGTCCAGCAGCAGAGCCGCGTCCCGGACACACCTCGCCAGCGGACCCCACACCGTGATCCCGTTGAACGGATCCGTCCGCGGATACCCGGACACCCTCCCCCGCTGCGGCTTGATCCCCACGAGCCCCGTCCAGGCGGCCGGAATCCGGATCGACCCGGCCCCGTCCGACCCCACGGCACCCGCGACCATCCCCGCCGCCACCGCCGCCGCGCTACCCCCCGACGATCCGCCGGGCGTGTACTCCGGATTCCACGGATTCCGCGCGCACCCGAACCCGACCGACTCGCTGAACGGCCACAGCCCGACCTCGCACGTCGTGGTCTTCCCCACGATGATCGCCCCGGCGGCCCGCAGCTTCCGGACGACCTCCGCGTCCCGCACCGCGACCCGGTGGTCCCCCCGTACCGCGAACGGCGTCGTCTCCCCCGCCAGGTCCGTGTCGTCCTTGATCGCGACCGGCACTCCCAGCAGCGGCAGCCGCTCCCCCTCCGCCAGCCGCTTGTCGGCCCGCAGCGCCTCCGACCCGGCGGCCTCCGTCCGGACGACCCGGAACGCCCCCAGACTCTCCTGGCGCCCGATCGCCTCAAGCGAGGTCTCCACCAGATCACTCGACGAGACCTCGCCCCTGGCGAGCGCCTCCGCCTGCTCCGCGAGCCCTCGCACGCGCACCTCCGCTATCGTTCGTTCGAACGAACGATAGCGAACCCGCTCCACCTACGGAAGACTGAGCCCCGATGAGCGCCCGCGACCAGATCCTGAAGGCCACCCTCCGCCTGATCGGCGAGAAGGGCATCGGCGCCGTGACCAACCGGGCCGTCGCCCGCACGGCCGGCGTCTCCCTCGGCTCCCTGACCTACCACTTCCCGAGCCAGGGCGACCTGCTCCGCGAGGCCCTCCGCACCTTCGTCGACGACGAGATCGCCCGCATCACCGCCTACCTGACGGCCCTCGCCGACGCCGACGTCGAACCCGTCCAGGCCGCCGACCACGTCGAGAAGGCCGTCGTCGACCTCGCCTACGGCCCCGAGCAGATCGCTAACCTCGAACTCCACCTGCACGCCGCCCGCGACCCCGACATGCGCGACGTCTCCGTCCGCAGCGTCGAGGCCTAGCACCCGATCGTCCAGCTCACGATGGCGTTCGTCCAACTGCTGGTCAAGCTCTACCAGCTCGCCGCCGTCACCGTGGGCTCGGTGTTCCGCGCCTACGGCACGAGCGCCCGCAACCTCGACCCCGAGCACCGGCGCGACGGGCTCGGCCTGGCGCTGCTCGGCTCGTCCATCGTGCTGGCCTCGGTCACCTGGTTCCGCCCCGACGGCGTCGTCACGGTCGCGCTGGAGAAGGTCGCGCGCGGCGGGCTCGGCATCATGGCGATGGTGCTGCCCGTCCTGCTGGCCCTGCTGGCGTGGCAGACGCTCCGCCACCCCGAGCAGTCGGAGGACACCGGCCGCGTCGTGATCGGCTGCACGGCCCTCGGCGTCGGGGTGCTCGGCATCCTGCACATCGCCGCGGGCGTGCCGTCCCCGGCCGACCACATCAAGGCGGTGCGCGGTGCGGGCGGGGTGGTCGGCTGGCTCGTCTCGGCGCCGCTCGTGGCCGGGCTGAGCGCCTGGGTGGCGGTCCCGCTGCTGCTCCTGCTGTCCTTCTTCGGGCTGCTGGTGATCACCGCGACGCCGATCGCGAAGGTGCCCGAGCGCTGCGCGGACCTCTGGGCCGTCGCGACCCTCCAGGGCCGTCCCGAGCGCCCGTCCGGGACCGAGGACGCGGCGGACGCCGAGAAGGCGCCGAAGAAGCGGCGGAGCAAGGCCAAGAACGCGAAGGACGCGACAGAGGGTGCCGACGGCGAGCTGGAGGTCGGCGAGCACTCCAAGCCGTACGACACGCCCCTCCTGGAGGACGGCGCCAAGAAGGGGGCCCGCCCGCAGCGCGACCTCGCCGACGAGCTGTTCGAGCCCGACCCGTTCGGCGGCGACGTGCCGCCGCCCGCGCCGCCGGTCGACGAGGAGCTGCCGCCGCCCCCTCCCGCCGAGGTCCACGAGGCCCCGCCCGAAGCGCCCGAGGTGCCCGACCCGACGCCCGCGCCGCGCAGCTCCGAGCAGCTCCCGCTGTCGTCGTCCGGCGAGATCTACCTGCTGCCCGACCCGTCCGCGCTGCGCCCGGGCAGCGTCGCCAAGCCCCGCACCAAGGCCAACGACACCGTCGTCAACGCGCTCAGCGGCGTGCTGGAGCAGTTCGACATCGACGCGCAGGTCACCGGCTTCACCCGCGGCCCGACGATCACCCGCTACGAGATCGAGCTCGGCCCCGCGGTCAAGGTCGAGAAGGTCACCGCGCTCACCAAGAACATCGCCTACGCGGTGAAGAGCGCGGACGTGCGGATCATCTCCCCGATCCCCGGCAAGTCGGCGATCGGCGTCGAGATCCCCAACGTCGACAAGGACATCGTCAGCCTCGGCGACGTGCTGCGCTCGCCCGCCGCGACGAACGAGCACCACCCGATGATCGTCGGGCTCGGCAAGGACGTCGAGGGCCGCACGGTGGTCGCCAACCTCGCCAAGATGCCGCACATCCTCATCGCGGGCGCCACCGGCGCGGGCAAGTCGACCTGCATCAACGGCCTCATCACCTCGGTCCTGATGCGGGCCACCCCGGACGAGGTCCGGATGATCCTCGTCGACCCGAAGCGGGTCGAGCTGACGATGTACCAGGGCATCCCGCACCTGATCACCCCGATCATCACCAACCCGAAGAAGGCCGCCGAGGCCCTCGACTGGGTCGTCGGCGAGATGGACCGCCGCTACGACGACCTCGCCGCGTCCGGGTTCCGGCACATCGACGACTTCAACAAGGCCGTCAAGGCGGGCAAGCTCACCGCCCCGCCCGGCAGCGAGCGCGTCTACACCCCCTACCCGTACATGCTCGTGATCGTGGACGAGCTCGCCGACCTGATGATGGTCGCCCCCCGCGACGTCGAGGACTCGGTCGTCCGCATCACCCAGCTCGCGCGCGCCGCGGGGATCCACCTCGTGCTGGCCACGCAGCGCCCGTCCGTGGACGTCGTGACCGGGCTGATCAAGGCCAACGTCCCGTCCCGGCTGGCGTTCGCGACGTCCTCGCTCGCCGACAGCCGCGTCATCCTCGACCAGCCGGGCGCGGAGAAGCTCGTCGGCCAGGGCGACGCGCTGTTCCTCCCGATGGGCGCCAGCAAGCCCATGCGGATCCAGAACGCCTACGTGGCGGAGAAGGAGATCCACGGGATCGTCGAGCACTGCAAGGCGCAGATGGAGGCGGTCTACCGGGAGGACGTCGCCGCCTCCGGCGGGCCGAAGAAGGAGATCGACGAGGAGATCGGCGACGACATGGACCTGCTGGTCCAGGCGATCGAGCTGGTCGTCTCCACGCAGTTCGGGTCCACCTCGATGCTCCAGCGCAAGCTGCGGGTCGGCTTCGCCAAGGCGGGGCGCCTCATGGACCTGATGGAGAGCCGCGACATCGTCGGCCCGAGCGAGGGCTCCAAGGCCCGCGACGTGCTGGTCAAACCCGACGATCTGCCCGGCGTGCTCGCCGAGCTCCGCGGCGGCGGCTGACCGGCGGGTCGGCGGGGACGACCGTAACTATTTGAGAATATTGTCGGATTCTGTTCGGCGGAACGTTCCACGGCGGTTCCGTGGCGGAGCGCCGCCGGTTCCCTTCGGGTGGGAGCCTGGCGGGCGAGAGGATGCCGGAATGATGCGAAATCTTGCCCAGTTTCCAACGTGTTGCCTGTCGCTCAGCGGGCATTGCGGTTTCTAGACTGGTGTCGCAGGAGTGTGGGGTCGGTCATGGACGCGCTCGAAGGAGGCTCGGCGTGAGCATCGGTGAGACCTTGGCGAAGCAGCGTCAGCAGGCCGGTCTCTCGGTGACCCAGGTGAGTCTCCAGACCCGGATCCGGGAGACCGTCATCCGGGGCATGGAGTCCGACGACTTCTCCGCGTGCGGCGGCAACTTCTACGCCCGCGGCCACATCCGCAGCGTCTCCCGCGTCATCGGCATCGACCCGGAACCGCTGGTCAGCGAGTTCGACGCCGCGCACGGCGGCGCCCCGCAACCCCTCTCGGCCGCCTCGGCCTTCGAGCCCGAGCAGCCCGTCGCGTTCCGCGAGCGCCGGTCCCCGAACTGGAGCGCCGCGATGGCGCTCGCCCTCGCCCTCGTCGTGATCTACGGCATCGTCCAGGTCATCGGGCACGGCGGCGGACGCGAGCAGCGCACCGCCCAGCAGGTCGCCGGGACCCCGGCCGCGCCCGCCGCGCCCCGCCCGTCCGCCGCCGCCCCGCCGAAGACCGGCGCGCCGGTCGCGGCGCCGCGCCGGAACGTGGAGCTGCGCGTCAAGGCCAGGCGCACCACCTGGTTCAGCGTGCGCGGCGACAAGGGCACCACGCTGTACAACGGCGTCCTCCGCGCCGGCCAGGAGCGGCGCTGGACCGCCAAGAAGAAGATCAGCGTCGTGATCGGCGTGGGCGGCAGCGTGCGGCTGACCGTCAACGGCAAGGACATCGGCGCGCCCGGGCAGGGCAAGGGCGTGCAGCAGCTCAGCTTCGACCGCAACGACCCCGCGACGACCTGAGCGGCCCCGCGAAAGGGCGGCCGCTGGTCGGCGCCACGGCCCGCGCCCATTACCTTAGGGGGATGTCCACTCGCCGCAAGGTCTCACTCATCACGCTCGGCTGCGCCCGCAACGAGGTCGACTCCGAGGAGCTCGCCGCACGCATCGAGGACGCGGGCTGGGACCTGGCCGAGGACTCCGGCGCCGCCGACGTCGTGGTCGTCAACACGTGCGGCTTCATCGAGGCCGCCAAGAAGGACTCCATCGACACGCTGCTGGCCGCGCACGACTCGGGCGCGAAGGTCGTCGCGGCGGGCTGCATGGCCGAGCGGTACGGCCGGGAGCTGGCCGAGGCCCTCCCCGAGGCCCACGCGGTCATCGGCTTCGACGACTACACGGCGATCGGCGAGCGCCTCGACGACGTGATGGCCGGGCGCGCCCACGAGGCCCACACCCCGCGCGACCGCCGGACCCTGCTGCCGATCAGCCCGGTGGAACGCACGTCCGCCCCGGGCGTAGCGATCCCGGGCCACGGCGGCACCGACCTCCCTGACGGGATCGCGCCCGCGTCCGGCCCCCGGGTGCTGCGGCGGCGCCTCGGCGGCGGCCCGGTCGCCCCGCTGAAGCTCGCGTCCGGCTGCGACCGGCGCTGCACGTTCTGCGCGATCCCCGCCTTCCGCGGCGCCTACGTCTCCCGCCCCCCGGCGGAGGTGCTGGAGGAGGCCCGCTGGCTCGCCGGGCACGGCGTCCGCGAGCTGGTCCTCGTCAGCGAGAACTCCACGTCCTACGGCAAGGACCTCGGCGACCTGCGCGCGCTGGAGAAGCTCCTGCCCGGCCTCGCCTCGGTGGACGGGATCGAACGCGTCCGGGTCAGCTACCTCCAGCCCGCCGAGACCCGTCCGGGGCTCATCGAGGCGATCTGCGGCACGCCCGGCGTCGCCCCCTACTTCGACCTGTCGTTCCAGCACGCGAGCGGCCCGGTGCTGCGCTCGATGCGGCGGTTCGGCGACCGCGAGCGGTTCCTCGACCTGCTCGCGCAGATCCGCGCGCTCGCCCCCGAGGCCGGCGTGCGGTCCAACTTCATCGTGGGCTTCCCCGGCGAGTCCGAGGACGACTTCGAGGAGCTCGCCGCGTTCCTGTCCGCCGCCCGGCTCGACGCGATCGGCGTGTTCGGCTACTCCGACGAGGACGGCACCGAGGCCGCGAACCTGGACGGCAAGCTCGACCCGGCCGAGGTCGCCCGCCGCGTCGAGGAGCTGTCGAGCCTCGCCGAGGAGCTCACCGCCCAGCGCGCCGAGGACCGCATCGGCACGGAGGTCCGCGTCCTCCTGGAGGACAAGGCCGGCGACGCCTTCGAGGGGCGCGCCGAGCACCAGGCGCCCGAGGTCGACGGGACCGTCCTCGTCCGCGGCGCCGGCCTCGCCCTCGGCGAGATCGTCACGGCCCGGGTGACCGGCAGCGACGGCGTCGACCTCGTCGCGGACCTGTCATGATCGCCGGTTCGCCGGAACCGGTCGCCGGCGCGCCGGACCCGCCCCCGGCGAGCGTCTACAACGTCGCGAACGCGCTGACCCTCGCCCGCATCGTCCTGGTCCCCGCGTTCGTCTGGCTGCTGTTCATGGACGGCACCGGCTGGCGCCTCGCCGCGTTCGCCGTCTTCGCCGTCGCCTCGATCACCGACAAGATCGACGGCGATATCGCCCGTGCCCGCGGGCTGGTCACCGACTTCGGCAAGATCGCCGACCCGATCGCCGACAAGGCCCTCACCGGCGCGGCCCTGGTCAGCCTGTCGATCATGGGGGAGCTCTGGTGGTGGGTGACCGCCGCCATCATGGTCCGCGAGATCGGCATCACGCTCATGCGGTTCGTCGTGATCCGCTACGGCGTGATCCCGGCCAGCAAGGGCGGCAAGCTGAAGACGATGCTCCAGGTCTTCGCGATCGGCTTCTACATCCTGCCCGGCCCCCTCGACCCCGTCCGCTGGGTGACGATGGGCGCGGCCCTGGTCGTCACGGTCGTCACCGGCCTGGACTACGTGGTCCAGGCGTGGAAGATGCGCCGCACCGCCCGCTCCGGCGACGAGTCCTAGAGGCCGAGAAGCTCCGGAGCCGCGGCCAGGGCGCGCCAGCGCTCACCGGGATCGGGCACGAGCCGCCGCTCCGCCAGATCCATCAGCCCGCCCACACTGCTGATCTCCGCCGCCAGCGCGCCGTCGGCCCGGCGAAGCTCCTGCTTTATCCGAAACGTCCTGCCCTCGCCCCAAGCGAACGTGCACGTGATGTCCACGTCGTCACCCGCGCGCAGCTCGCGGTGGTAGCGGATGGTGTTCTCCAGCGTCACCGGCCCGACCCCGGTGGCGATCAGCTCGTCCACCGAGACGCCGGCGGCGCGCAGGCACTCCCACCGGGCATGGTCGCCGTACTGGTGGTAGACGGCGCTGTTGAGGTGCCCCTGAGTGTCCAGCTCGTAGGCGCGGACGGTGACCCGCACCGTGAACGGCTCCTTCACGATCCCTCCCGCTCCGCGAGCCAGCCGTGCGACTTCGCGGTGAGGTAACGCAGCCCGTCCCCACCGATCTCGACCCAGTCGCCGCGCGTCCAGCCGCCCGTGGTCTGCGGGGCGAACCCGTGCCGCCGGAACAGCGCGGACGCCTCCTCCTTGGTGAGCCCGCGACGTCCCCAGTCCCGGATGACCCGAGCGGTCCGCTCGGCCTCGTCCGGCTCGCCGGGTTCGTCGAGCGCGGCGGCCAGCTCCTCGAAGCCGCGCGCGATCATCCGCAGCCCAACCTGCACCCGACCACGATCCATGGGCGAATCGTACACCGATCGCTAGCAATCGCTAACCGATACCAACACCGACCAGAGGCAAGGAGGATTCCGGAGCTGGATTCGTCAGCTCGCGCCGACCTACGGCATGCTGGCGAGATGAACGCGCAGGACTTCACGTACGCCGAGGTCGGCGCCACCTACAACGCCGACCGCCCGGACGGCTACAGCCATCTGCGCGTGCGGACCCTCGTGGGCCAGGGACCGGCGGTCATGCGAAACGCGACCGACGCGCTCATGGAGTTCTGGATGCACCGCGCACTGCCCGTCCGCGTGAACGCCTCCGCCCCCCGCGCCGCGCCAGGCGTGAGCGTCGAGATCGGCCTGGGCATCGGCCCCTTCCGCGTGAAGGCGCCCTGCCGAATCGACTGGACCCGCGACGAGGAACGCCGCGCCGGCTGGGCGTACGGGACACTGCCCGGCCACCCGGAGATCGGCGAAGAGGCCTTCGTCGTCCACCTGGACGACGAAGGCGACGTATGGCTGACGGTAACCGCGTTCAGCCGCCCAGCAGGAACAGCGGCACGCCTAGCGGGCCCACTCCTCCCAGTGGCCCAACGCGCCTACGCCCGCCGCTGCGGATCCGTCCTACGCCGCCTATCCCGCCCATAAGGCCCACCCACACCGAAACCCAGCCCCACCCGCCCGGGTGCGCCGCAAGCAAGGCAGACAGGCACGCCACCGGCGATCACACCGCACAAACGATGGCCCGATGCCAAGAGTCGCGCGGTGCGGGGGTGGTGCGGTGCCGGGGGATGGCGCGGTGCGGACGGTCGCACGGTGCCGGGGATGCGCGTGTGTGAGTGGTCATGCTTCGTGGGGGCGGGGGCGCTGCGATCGCGTGCGAAGCCAGATCCGAGCTTGCGAGGATCTGATCGCGCAGTGAGCCGCCAGGCGAGCCGGAGCGATGCCAGCGATCGCCGCAGTGCCCGTTGAAGGAGGGCCGCCAAGGCCCGACGCCGAGGGCACTGCAATAAAAAGGGCCGCGGGGCCACGCCCACCCCGGTCGTGGTCCCGCGGCCCGGTCTTCGGACCCCGAGTCGATTATCCCTGGAATTGGCCGTGCCTCGCGCCGTGGCAAATGAGTTCTGATTCACACTATGGCCGGGGCCGCTGGCCGGAGTAGGACCCCGGGACAATGGTAAGGAGGTGGCGGGCGCCGCCGATGTGCGCTTTGGTCGCGCTCCCGTCCACGTGCATGGGCGACACCATCTTGATCCGGGACACAATGCGCGGTTCGCCCATTTCGTGGCGAGTGAAAAGCGTTATGCGGCGGTGCGGCCCGCTGGCGCGTTCCCTTTCGGCGGGAGCGGGGCGCGTCCTGTTGCGGTCGCGATCTCCGGTCAACCGGAGCGGCCGCCGGTCCGTCGGGGCCGGGGCGGTGCGCTGTAGATTCGGTGCGCGGACCGGGTGAGGATGGGGGCGCGATGCGGGTCGAACTGCTCACGGTCGGGGACGAGCTGCTCCTCGGCGACACGATCAACGGGAACGCGGCGTGGCTCGGGCGGCGGCTCGCCGACTCGGGGGTCGACGTCACGCGGAGCGTCGTCGTCGGCGACGAGACGGACGTCATCATCGAGGCCGTGACGGCCGCGCTGGGCCGGGCGGACGCCGTGATCACGACGGGGGGCCTCGGGCCCACCTACGACGACCTCACCCGCGACGCGCTCGCGAAGGCGGCCGGGGTCCCGCTCGTCCGGGACGCGGGGCTGGAGCGGCGGCTCCGGGAGCGGGCCGCGGCGTCCGGGCGCGAGTTGCAGGCCATGGCGTTCCGGATGGCGGAGGTGCCCGAGGGGGCCGGGCTGCTGCGCAACTCCGCCGGGACCGCGCCGGGCCTGCGCGTCGAGCTGCCCGGCGGCACGGTCTACGCGCTGCCCGGCGTCCCGTTCGAGATGCGCACCATCGTGGACGAGGTGGTCCTGCCGGAGCTGGCCGCGCGCGCCGGGCTGCCCGCGGTGGCGCGCCGCACGCTGCGGACCGCCGGGATCTGGGAGTCCGTCGTCGCGACGCGGCTCGCCGAGGTCGAGGCGATGGAAGGCGTGAAGCTCGCCTACCTGCCAGAGCCGGGCGAGGTGAAGATCCGGATCACGGCCGCCGCGCCGGACGCGGCCGGGCGGCTCGCCGCGGCCGAGGCCCGCGTCCGGGAACTGCTCGGGCCGGTGGTGTACGGGGCGGAGGACGAGACGCTGGACCGGGTCGTGCACCGGCTGCTGGCGGAGCGCTCGGCGACGGTCGCGGTCGCGGAGTCGCTGACCGGCGGGCTGATCGGCGCGGAGCTGACCGCGATGCCCGGTTCGTCCGCCACGTTCGCGGGCGGCATGGTGACGTACGCGACGGAGCTGAAGGCGCGCCTGCTCGGCGTCCCGGAGGATCTGCTCGCCGAGCACGGCGCCGTCCATCCGGACGTGGCCGCGGCGATGGCCGCCGGTGTCCGGGACCGGCTCGGCGCCGGCTACGGGCTGGCCGTCACGGGGGTCGCGGGTCCGGAGCCGCAGGACGGCCGTCCCGTGGGAACGGTCTACATCGGTGTGGCCGGACCTGGAAACTCGCCTACCGTGGTCGGTCCGAGACTGCCCGTGCCCGGGTCCGGTCCGGAGATCCGCGCGGTCCTCCGGCGGATGACCGTGGTGCACGCGCTTGAACTGCTCAGACGCACGCTGCTGGGGCTTGACGCGGAGGCCGGCACCGGGGACGCTCGGGAAGATCGGGAAGATCGCGGTTGATTACAGCGTTACGTTCCGAGCGAACACGAAATCAACGGTCTGCCACGGCCGCCGTCAAGCCGGGTACGGTGGAACCGGCAGATGGTCCGAACTGAGGGAGGGAGCGAGACGATGGTCCTGCTTCGCCAGCTGCTCGGTGACGTACTGCGGCAGCTGCGGCTGCGCCAGGGACGCACCCTCCGTGAGGTCTCCGCGGCGGCGCGGGTTTCCCTCGGATACCTGTCCGAGGTCGAGCGCGGGCAGAAAGAGGCCTCCTCCGAACTGCTCTCCTCGATCTGCAAGGCCCTGGGCGTCCCGCTGTCGCACGTGCTCAGGGAAGTCGCGGATCAACTGGCGCTCGCCGAGCTCCAGCACGAGCCCGTCATGGCGGGCGCGCCGCCGGAGCACGAGCGGATCGCCGCCGAGAGCATTCCGGAGACGCCCGAGGAGATCACCGGGGACTTCCGCCCGGACATGGTCGCCGCCTGATCGCCGGACGCGTTCTTTGCCCGACGGGGACCGCGGGTGTGCGCGGTCTCACGCATAGACGCGGCATACGAGGGGATGCCTTCCACGTTGTAGCGGATAACCGTAATGACGCGGAAGGAGCCGAGAGATGGCGGCGGTCAAGAGCCCCCTGTCCGAGGAGTCCAAGAAGACGGTCGCGGAGGCGCTCCAGGCGTCCCTCGTCGATCTGATAGATCTCGCGCTCGTGGCCAAGCAGGCGCACTGGAACCTGACCGGCCGCAACTTCAAGGTCGTGCACGAGCACCTCGACGAGGTCGTCGACCTGGCCCGGCAGAGCCAGGACGACGTCGCCGAGCGCGCCGTGGCGATCGGCGCGAACCCCGACGGCCGTTCCCGCACGGTCGCCGACCGTACCGACATCCCGCAGCTTGAGGCGGGCTACCTGGACGACGACAAGGTCGTCGCCGCGATCACCGACGTCCTGAGCCAGATCATCGGCCGGTTCCGGGAGCGCATCGAGGCCCTCGACGAGCCCGACCCCGTGAGCCAGGACCTCCTGATCAGCATCACCGCCGAGCTGGAGAAGCAGCACTGGATGTTCCAGGCGCAGACCTGATCCCGCCGGTTCCACCCGGCGCGCCGCGGCGATCCTCGGCGCACGGGCGCGAGCCCGGTGACGGAACGGCCCCGGTCCCTGGACCGGGGCCTTTCCGTGTTTCGGGCCCGCGGCGGGCCGCGCCGTGCCGATGATGGGGGATGGCGACCCTCCCGAAGGCCCTCGCGCTCCCCGCCGCGCTGCTCGCCCTGGCCGCGTGCGGCTCCGGGACGCTCGGCGCGGAACGCCCCTGCACGGCGATCGGCTCCGCGCCCGGCATCGGCCTCAGCGTGCGGGCTCCCGACGCCGCACGGGTGTCCTCGGCGTCGCTGAGGGTCTGCTGGGACGGGACGTGCCGCGAGCCCGCGCTCGAACTCCGCCCGTCCTCGACCGCCGTGCCGGCGGGTTGCGACGGCGACGGACCGGACGCCGCCTGCGGGGCGGTCTCGTCGCCGGACGGGGGCAAGACCGGTTTCGCTCAGGTCACCGGCCTGCCGAAGGCGCCGGTGCGGGCCGTCCTCGTGCTCCGCGACGCCCGCGGCCGCACGGTCCTCGACCGCCGGATCGACCTCACCCCGAAGGCCACGTTCCCGAACGGGCCGCACTGCGGTGAGGGCGGTCCGCAGGCGGCTCTCACCGTGGCCGGGGGCCGGATGACCGTCCGCTGACCGCCCGTCCCGGCTCGGGGGCGGGCGCGGCGGGATGGTGCAGGTCGGCGACGACCGCCGTGTGGTCGGACGGCCAGACGCCGTCGACCGGACCGGTCCCGGCGCGCCGCACCGCCCGGACCCGTCCGAGGGACCGCGGTCCCGGCAGCCCCACGTGGACGTAGTCGATCCGGACCCCGCACGAGCCGTGCGGCGCGGTGTGCGGGTTCGCGGCGTCCCAGGTGGCGGCCGGCGTGCCCGGCGGCGCGTACTCCCAGGCGTCGATGAGGACCTGGCCCGGGACGGCCGGGCGCGTCCGGTAGCCGCCGAGCAGCCGCATCTCGTCGGAGTCGGGCCAGGCGTTGAAGTCGCCGGTGACGACGGCGGGGAAGGCCGTGCCCGCGCGGCGCTCGGCGACGAAGGCGGCCAGCGCCCGCACCTGCGCGCAGCGGACCGCCGACTCGCCCGGAGCGCCGTTCAGGTGCGTGGTGAAGAACGGGACGCGGTGCCCCGGGGCGTCGACGAGCGCGTGCAGGGCCATCCGGCCGTCGTCCTGGCCGCCGGCCGCGGGCAGCTCCACGGCGGCGCGGTCGGCGATCGGCCAGCGGCTGAGGACGGCCACCCCGACGTCGAACCCCCACCGCTCGACGCGCTCGCGCCACCGTTCGCGCGGGTCGAACGGGGCCCACGTCCAGCGCATGCCGAGCGCGTCGGCGAGCCAGGCCGCGAGGTTGTCGCCGCCGCGCCCCCAGACCTCCTGGAGGCCCACGATGTCGGGGGCCTCGTCGCGCAGGACGGCGAGGAGCGCGTGGCGCCGCTCGTCCCACGCCTGGAACCGCCACCACACGTTCCACGTCATGACCCGCATACCGCGCCCCTTCCGGCCGCTCGCGCCCGCGCGCCAGCCCCAGGGTCGCTCAGGGCGGCCTCAGGGGCCGGGGGTCCCGGCGGCGGGCTGGCAGCGCGGGCACCAGAACGTCACCCGGTCGCCGACGTCCGACGCCTGCGCGGCCCGCATGATGCGGGCGCCGCACCGCCGGCACGGCCGCCCGGAGCGCCCGTACACCCAGTGCTCGTGGCCGCGCCGGAGGTCGCCCGTGGTGATGTGGCCGTGCCGCTCCTTGTTGGCCTCCAGGAGGCGGTGGGAGAGCTCCACCATCGCGGGGAGGTCGGGGACGTCCGCGACGGGCGTCCAGGGGTTGACGCCGCGCAGGAACAGGATCTCGGCCTTGTAGACGTTGCCGATCCCGGCGAGGACGCCCTGGTCGAGCAGCGCCTCCCCGATGGCGCGGTCCGGCCGCTCGTCCAGCCGCATGACGGCCTCGGCGGCGAGCTCGGCGCCCCAGTCCGGGGCGAGCAGGTCGGGCCCGAGGTGGCCGACGGCCTTGTCCTCCTCGGCGGTGCGCAGCAGCTCGACGAGGCCGAGCGAGTAGCCGACCGCCTGCCATTCGGCGTTCGCGAGGACGAGCCTGACCCGGTGGTCGCGGGGGACGGGACCGGTCCGGCGGATCTGCCAGCGGCCCTCCATGAGCAGGTGCGTGTGGACGGTCAGGCCGCCCTCGACCCGCACCAGGATGTGCTTGCCCCGCGACACCGCCGCGAGGACCGTCCGGCCGCGCAGGTCGGCCGTGGCGAGGCGGGGGACCCGGAAGTCGGAGCGCGCCAGCCTCCGCCCGGCGAGCGCCTCGTGCAGGCGCCGGGCGGCCAGCCAGACGACGTCCCCCTCGGGCACCTCGGCGTCACCTCCGTCCCCTCCTGGGACGGCCCCCGGGATTCACTCCATCATATGAACGAGGGGCTCTCCCATGCGGAGGGATCCTCGGTGAGCTTGCGGACGGGCTCCGGGAGCTCTCCGGAGGCGATGTGCGCGAGCGTCACCGATTCGAGGATGGACCGCTCGCTCGCGCGCAGCGCGATCCACACCTCCTGGAGGGAGCGTGCGGGACCCTCGTACCCGACGTGTTCCGGCCGCTCGCCGCGGACGCCGAGCAGCGGCCCGTCGATCGCGCGGATGATGTCGGCGAGGGAGATCTGCTCGGCCTGCCTCGCCAGCCAGTAGCCGCCCTCGGGGCCCCGCTGGCTCCGGACGAGTCCGGAGCGGCGCAGCTGGCCGAGGATGTTCTCGAGGAATTTCGGCGGGATCTGCTGGGCCTCGGCGAGCTGGACCGCGGTCACCGGATGACTTCCGGCCACCGCCAGCTCCGCGGCGGCACGCAGCGCGTAGTCGACCCGGGCGGACAATCGCATGCTTCGTATTATCCCTTGCCGACCGGACTGGTTGGGCTTACTCGCTCCCGCCGGCCCCCGTCCCGGCGAGCGGGGCGAGGGCCGCGCGGCCCTCCCGCAGGCGCGCCGACCGGCGGTTCGTCCCCTCGGGGACGCCCGCCATGAGGGCGGCGGGACGCCGGTGAACTTCGTTCGATCGGGCGGCGCGGACCCCTCCGGCCGTGCGGTGCGCCGCACGGCCGGGTAACGGTCAGGGGGTGGTCAGGGGGACGGTCAGGGGGTTCCGGTCAGAGGTCGGACCCGCGTCGGATCACGGGGATCCGGGGCGGGGGAGGCGGGTCAGGAGGTTCCGGTCAGGCCGAGGAGCTCGGCGGCGGCTTGGGCGTTGGCGGCGGCGGCGCCGTAGGTCGCGAGGTAGGCGGCGGACCCGGGCCGCCAGACCGGCAGGCCCATCTCCACCACGACCGTGTCCGGGCGGGCCGCCAGGAGGGCGCCGGCGAGCGCGCGCTGGTCGGCGTGCCGGTGCGCGTCGCGGAGCACGACGACCAGGCCGCGTCCCGTGGCACGTTCCAGCACACGTCCGGCCTCGCCCGCGGCCCCGTCCGCCCGGACGGCGTCGGGCGCCCACGGGCTCAGCCCCCAGGGCGTCGGCCCCACCGCGATGTTGCCGCCCGCCTTCAGCTCCACCACGAGCGGCGGGGACCCGTTCCAGCCCGGCAGCGAGCCCGTCACGCGGATCGCGCGCCGGGCCGCCTCCAGCCCGGCGGGACGGTCGACGGCGGCCGGGACCTGCCCGGCGAGCCAGCGCCGGAGCGCGGCGGTGCGCTCCGCCGCGTCCGCCAGCCGCTCCGGGGCCAGCCGTCCCCCGCGGACCGCGCCGGTGATCGCCTCCAGCGTGGCCCGCACCGTCTCGGCGTGCTCGTTCGGCCCGAGGCACAGCAGGTCCGCGCCCGCGGCCAGCGCCCGGACGGACGCCTCCGGGATGCCGATCTCGCCGCTCGCGCCCTCCATGTCCAGCGCGTCGGTGACGATCACGCCCCGGTAGCCGAGGCGCTCGCGCAGCAGCCCGGTGATCGCCGCGTGGGAGAGGGTGGCCGGCACCCCGCCGGTGATCGAGGGCAGGTTGAGGTGCCCGGTCATCACCGCGCGGGTGCCGGCCGCGATCGCCGCCCGGAACGGGACCAGCTCGCGGCGGTCCAGCAGCTCCAGGTCGGCGTCGACGAGCGGGACGGACAGGTGGGAGTCCTCCACGGTGGCCCCGTGCCCGGGGAAGTGCTTCGCGCACGCCGCCACGCCCGCCTCCTGGGTGCCCGTCACGGCCGCGGAGGCGTGCCGGGCGACCAGCTCGGGGTCCGGGCCGAACGACCGCGTCCCGATGACCGGGTTGTCGTCGGCCGTGTTGACGTCCACCGAGGGCGCGAAGTTGAGGTTGACGCCGGCCTCGGCCAGCTCGGCGCCCAGCGAGCGGTACACCCGCCGGGTCAGCTCCGGGTCGTCCACGGCGCCGAGCGCGGCGTTGCCCGGGTACGGGCTGCCGGTGGCGTGCCCGCCGAGCCGCGTGACGTCCCCGCCCTCCTCGTCGATGGCGATGAGCGGGTCGCCGGCCTTCCGCATCCGCGCGGTGAGGGCGGCGAGCGACTCCGGGCTCGGGACGTTCCCGGTCAGGGCGAACAGGGTGACCCCGCCGAGGCCCGCCTCCAGCTCGTCCAGGAGCCAGTCCGGCGCGGTCGCCCCGGGGAAGGACGGGAGCAGCGTGCCGCGCGCGAGCCGCGCGATCTCGTCGGCGTTCACCCCTTCACCGCCCCGGCGGTCAGGCCCGACACCATGCGGCGCTGGACGAGCAGGAAGAACGCGATGACGGGAATGGTGAGCAGCGTCGAGGCTGCCATGATGGGCCCCCAGGCGTTGCCGCTGCGGCCGAAGAAGAACTGCAGCATGATCGGCAGGGTGTACTTGTCCTGGTCGTCCAGGAACGTGAAGGCGAAGATGAACTCGTTCCACGCGGTGATGAACGAGAAGATGCTCGTCGCGACCAGGCCGGGCGCGACCAGCGGGAGCAGGACGCGGAAGAACGTCCGCAGCGGGCCGGCGCCGTCGATCGCGGCGGCCTCCTCCAGCTCCTTCGGCACGGCCGCGACGAAGCCCCGCAGCATCCAGATGGCGAACGGCGCCGCGAACCCGACGTAGACGACCACCAGTCCGGGCAGGCTGTTCAGCAGGTCGAGCCGCTTGAGGTCCAGGAACAGCGGGATGACCAGCGCCTCGCACGGCACCATCTGGACGATCAGCAGCATGATCAGGAACGTGGTGCGGAACCGGAAGCGGAACCGCGCGACCGCGACCGCCGCCATCAGCGCCAGCAGGCTCGACGCCACGACGGTGACGACCGCGAGGATCGCGCTGTTGGCGAAGTACTGCCAGAACGACACCTCGGCGATGCCGCCGTTCAGCACCAGGTCGAAGTGGTCCAGCGTGGGATGCGACGGCAGCGGCTTCGGCGTGCTGCTGAAGATCTCGTTGTTGGGCTTGAACGCGGTGGAGGCCATCCAGAAGACGGGGAACACCGCGAGGGCGAAGACGAGCAGGCCCGTCCCGTTCAGGGCCGCCTTCCTGATCGTCCTCTTGGCCGACGACGTCATCGTGTCTCCCCCTGACGCACCATGACCCGCACGTACACGGCCGTGACGATGAGCAGGATCAGCGTGAGCACCAGCGCGATCGCCGAGCCCATGCCGAGCTTCGGGTTCAGCGAGCCGAACGCCTCGGAGTAGGCGTACAGCGACAGGTTGAACGAGTCCCGGTTCGCCATCCCGGCCATGACGAACAGCTGCGTGAACACCTTGAAGTCCCAGATGATCGACATGACGATCAGCACCAGGAAGATCGGCTTGAGGATCGGATAGGTGATCTGCCAGAACGTCCGCCACGGGCCCGACCCGTCCACCCGCGCCGCCTCGTACAGCTCGCCCGGCACGCTCTTCAGCCCGGCCAGCACCGACACGGCGACGAACGGGCACGCCTGCCACACCACGCACACGGTCAGGACCGTGTACGCCGACAGCGGCGTGGCGAACCAGTTGTAGTCGTCCCAGCCGCCGCCGACGAGGACGTCCGGGAGCAGGTCGAGGGTCCAGTTGACGAGGCCGCCGGTCGTCCCGAACAGCCAGGTGAAGATGATCGCCGCGGTGACCGGCGGCGTCGCCCAGGCGACCATGACGCCGCCCGCGACGAAGCTCGACATCCGCCTGCCGAGCTTGTTGAGCAGCAGCCCGACCAGCGTCCCCACCACCAGGGTCAGCGTGACCGCGACCACGGCGAACAGGACGGTGTGCCGGAGCGTCTGCCAGAAGAACGGGTCGTCGAAGATCGTGCGGAAGTTCTCGGTGCCGACCGACTCGGCCGGCTCGCCGCGCAGCTGGCGGTTGCCCACCTTCTGGAACGACATGATCCCGATCTGGATCATGGGCCAGAACATCAGCACGGCGATCACGACCACGGTGGGCGCGATCAGCAGGTACGGCCCGAAGCGGGGCCTGCGGCGCTGGCGCGCCCGGCCGGAGGGTGTCCGGCCGGGCGCCCTGCGCACCGCGGGAGCGGTGTCGAGCATGGCGCGGTTCCGATCAGCGGGGACGGGTGGCCTGCGGGGCCCGGCCGCCGCCCGCGGTGGCGCGCGCGGCCGGGCCCTCGGGTCCTACGGGTTGAGCAGCGTGTTCGCCTGCTCGTTGGCCTTCTTCAGCTCGCCGTCGGCGGGCTTGCCCTGCATGATGGCCTTCACGGCGTTCGGCAGCACCTTCTTGGCCTGCTCGAACTCGCCCCAGCCCGCGCTGATCGGGGTGAACTTGGTGTTGCCGGCGATCTCGGTGAAGATCGCGAGCTTCGGGTCGGAGAACTTCACGTCCGAGCGCATCGACGAGAAGCCGCTGTAGTCCGCCCACGCCGCGGCGTTCTTGGCGTTGTTCAGCACCGTGATGTAGTCGAACGCCGCGCTCTTGGCCTTGCTGTCCTTCCAGACGGCGAGGTCGGAGCCGCCCGCCATGACCGGGGCGTTGCCCCCGGCCTTGGACGGGATCGGGAAGACGCCCCACTTGCCGGCGTCCTTGTCGGAGACCTTCTTCATCTCCTTCAGGGCCCAGCTCCCGTCGATGTACATGCCGAGCTTGCCGAGCGCGAAGTCGCGCTGCGGGCCCTCCAGCTCGTTCTTGCCGACGTACTTCTCGGGCGCGACCTTCTCCTTGGTGACGAGGCCGGCGTAGAAGTTCACGGCCTCGACCGCCTGGGGCTGGTCGAGCTTGCCCGCCCACTTGCCGCCCTCCTTGACGGCGACCTCGCCCCCGTTGCCCCAGATGAAGCTCACGAGCGCGTTCGTCTGGTCGCTGGGCGCGCCGATCCCGGGCACCTTCTTGGCGTCCTGGACCTTCTTCGCGGCGGCGGTCAGCTCGGCCCAGTTCTTCGGCGGCTGGATGCCGAGCTCCTGGAACCAGTCCGTCCGGTACCAGACCGCCCGGACGCCGCCGTACCACGGCACCGCGTAGGTCTTGCCGTCGGCCTGGTCGTTGCCGAGGGCCGTCTTGTTGAGCGTCTTGCCGTCGGCCCAGCCGTTGTACTGGTCGGTGATGTCCGCCAGGCTGCCCTGCTCGATGTGCGACTGGACGTCGGTGTTGCCCAGCTCGGTGACGTCGGGCCCCTCGCCGCCCGCCGCCGCCTTCTGGAAGGTGGTGGCGACCTGCGGCCACGGGACGTACTTGATCTGGACGTCGGTGCCCGGGTGCTTCTGCTTGAACTCGGTCTCGACGCCGTCGAGGAACTTGGTCTGCTCGGGCGTCCCGTCGCCCATCATCCAGACCTTGAGCTGCGCCGGGTCCTTGCCCGCGCCGGACTCGTCCTTGTCGTCACCGCCGCCGCAGGCCGTGGCGGCCAGGGCGATCGCGGCCGTGGCCGCCGCAATCCTGATGTACTTCACTGGGGGATCCTTTCCGGCATCGCCTCACGCGGCCTTGTGGCCTGCGCTGCGAGTGGAGCACGGGCCGACCCTTTAGGGTCCATCCATGCCCCCCTCACCGCGCATCGCTCGCGGGCGCCCTGCACGCCAGTCGGCGCTCTGCGCGCGCCCTCCTCCCGGGTACGGGCCGGTTGGCGCTTGGGCGTAAACTAACAAGAAACTTTCCTAAACAAAACCGCCCGTTAGCGGATTGAGACATCGAGGGGTGCCGTCATGGCCAGACGCCCGGGAACGCCGCGGCTGCTGCGTGAGCTGAACGACCGCGCGGCGCTGGACCTGCTCGTCGGGCACGGCCCGCTGACCCGCGCGCAGATCGGCGAGCGTACCGGGCTGTCCAAGGTCACCGCCTCCCAGCTGCTGTCCAGGCTGGAGGAGCGCGGGCTCGTCGAGGTCGTCGGCGAGCAGGCCGGCGGCCGGGGCCCGAACGCGGCCCTGTACGCGGTGGTGCCGTCCAGCGCCTACGTCGCCGGCCTGGAGGTCGGCCCCGACGGCGTCACGGCGGGCGTCGCCGACATCACCGGCGGCGTCGCCGCCCAGGTCACCGTCGACCCGAACGGCGCCGACGACCCGGTGAAGATGGTGCACAGCGCCGTCGTCAAGGCGTGCCGGTCGGCGAAGGTGGCGCTGTCGAAACTGAGCGCCTTCGTCATCGGGACGCCCGGCGTCGTCGACCCGCGCTCCGGCGACGTGCAGTTCTCGTTCGACCTGCCGTCCTGGCACGAGGGCGTCCTCGCGGCCCTGCGGACCGACCTGCGCCGCCCGGTGACCATCGAGAACGACGTCAACCTCGCGGCGATCGCCGAGCGCGCCTACGGCGCCGGCCGCGACGCCGACGACTTCGCGCTGATGTGGTTCGACCGCGGCATGGGCCTCTCGGTGATGCTCGGCGGGCGGCTGCACCGCGGCCGCTCCGGCGGCGCCGGCGAGATCGGCTACCTGCCCGTCCCCGGCGCCCCGCTTCCGCTGGGAACGGCCCGGCGCCCCGAGGACGAGGGCGTCACCGAGTCCACGTCCTGGAGCAAGCCCGCCCTCGCCGGCGGCTACGGCTCCCTGGTCGGCGCGGACGCGGTCCGCGCGCTCGCGCACGCGCACGGCATCGCCGAGCCGACCGCCGTCGACTGCGTCCGCGCGGCCGCCGCGGACGAGGAGCGCGGCGGCGCCTTCCTGGACGAGCTCGCCAACCGGATCTCCTACGGCGTGACCTCGGTGAACATCGTCCTCGACCCGGGCCTCGTCGTGCTGTCGGGCAGCCTCGGCCGCGCGGGCGGAGCACCGCTCGCCACCCGCATCGAACGCATCGTCGGCCGGATCAGCCCCACCCGCCCCACCGTCGCGGTAACGGAAGTGGAGGGAAACCCGGTCCTACGAGGCGCCCTGCACGCCGCATTGGAACAAGCCAGAGACGACGTCTTCACAGCAGAGTGACCGCCCGAACGGGCCCGAACGCACGTGTGTGCGCCTCCGCCGGTGGGCGGAGGCGCCCGTACCCGTCATTCGCCGCCGCCCGCGTCGCGGGCGGCCGGCTACCCCGCGGACGCCGTCCCGCTCGGCGGGCACCGTGCCGCTCGGCCCGGCGCCGCGTCGCTCGATCGGCGTCCCGGCCTATTTCGCGGACGCCGTGTCGACCACGTCCGGGACGTGGCGCCGCGGGTCGTTGAGCGCGCGGTCGATGACCGTCTGGCTGATGATCTGACGCTTCCGCCGCTGCGCGGCGGCCCACCGTGCCGTAGGTGTCATGGCGAACCCCGTTCCGCGGTGGCGCTTTCCCCTTGGCCACCGCAACCCCGTAGGTCCTCATGCTCTCAAACCCGCGGCGTCCAGGGGATCCGTCTGAGGGATGAAGTCGAGGTCAGACCTCCTGCGGAGGCCGCTCGGACGAGGGTCGTGCGGACGGCGGCGGACCGTCGCGCCGCACACGCTGGGATCATAGGAACGACGGCCCGTACCCGCCCGTTGGGGGAACCATGACCGAGCGACCGAGGGGGCGCCATGGCGCTGCGTGACCGGCTGCGGCGCCTCGTCCAGAAGCCCGGGAGCGTCGATCTCGCGCCGTTCCGGGCCGTCGTGGCGGAGGCGGGCGCGCGCGAGTCCCGCGTCCGCGCGCTGAGCGACGAGGGGTTGACCGCCGCGGTGACCGCCCCTGGCGCCGCCCGGGACGACGCCGAACTGTGCGCCCTCGGCCGGGAGGCGGCCCGCCGGACGCTCGGCGAGCGCCCGTTCGACGTCCAGCTCATCGGAACGCTCGCCCTACTGTCCGGTCACATCGCGGAGATGGCCACCGGCGAAGGCAAGACCCTCTCCGGCGCGCTCGCTGCGGCCGGATACGCGCTGCGCGGTCACCGCGTCCACGTCATGTCGGTCAACGACTACCTCGCCCGGCGCGACGCCGAATGGATGGAACCGCTCTACACGATGCTGGGCGTGTCCGTCGCCTGGGTGGGGCAGGCGTCCACGCCGGAGGAGCGGCGCGAGGCGTACCGGGCCGACGTCGTGCACGCGCCGGTCAGCGAGATCGGTTTCGACCTCCTCCGCGACCGCCTCGCCACTGACGAGGCCGCCGTCGTCCTGCCGGAGCCTTCAGTCGCGCTGATCGACGAGGCCGACTCCGTGCTGGTGGACGAGGCGATGGTCCCGCTCGTCCTCGCCGGCGCCACCGACCTGGACGCGGCCGACCCCCGGTACGCCGACCTCGTCCGCAGGCTGCGGCCCGGCCTGCACTACGCGACCGACGACGAGGCCCGCACCGTGCAGCTCACCCCGGCGGGCACCCGCGAGGTGGAGCGCGTCCTCGGCCTCGACCTCTACGCTCCCGAGCACCTCGACACCCTCACCGCGGTGAACGTCGCCCTGCATGCCGAGGTCCTGCTCCACCGCGACGTCGACTACATCGTCCGGGACGGCGCGGTGAAGCTCATCAGCGAGTCGCGCGGACGCGTCGCGCTGCTCCAGCGCTGGCCCGACGGGCTCCAGGCCGCCGTCGAGGCGAAGGAGGCCCTGGAGGCGTCCCCGAGTGGGGAGATCCTCGACTCGGTCACCGTCCAGGAACTGATCGGGCGTTACCCGATCCGGTGCGGCATGACCGGCACCGCGATGGCCGTCGCCGGTCAGCTCACCGAGTTCTATTCGCTGCAGATCGCCGTGGTGCCGCCGAACCGGCCCTGCGTCCGCGAGGACGCCCCCGACCGCCTCTACGCGACCGCCGCCGACAAGGAGGTCGCGATCGTCGAGGAGATCGCCGCCGCGCACGCCGCCGGACGGCCGGTCCTGGTCGGCACCGGCGACGTCGCCGAGTCCGAGCGGCTCGCCCGCCGGCTCTCCCGCGCCGGACTCGACCGGGTCGTCCTCAACGCCAAGAACGACGCCGAGGAGGCGGCGATCATCGCGGAGGCGGGGGCACCAGGAGCGATCACCGTGTCGACGCAGATGGCGGGCCGCGGCACCGACATCCGCCTCGGCGGCAGCCCCGCCCAGGCGGCGCCGGGCACCGCCCCGGCCGAGGCGGCCGGCTCGCAGCACGACCGCGTCGCCGCCGCCGGCGGCCTCCTCGTCATCGGGACCGGCCGCTACCACAGCAGCCGCCTGGACGACCAGCTCAGAGGCCGCGCGGGACGCCAGGGCGACCCCGGCGGCTCGGTGTTCTTCGCGAGCCTCCAGGACGACCTCGTCACCCGCTACGCCCCCGACCACAAGGTGAAGGCCGCGGCGGACGACGACGGCCGCATCCGGGACAAGGGCGCCGATTGGGTCGTCGGGCACGCCCAGCGCGTCGCCGAGGGCGTCGACCTGGAACTGCACCGCAACACCTGGCGGTACAACCACCTGATCGGGCTCCAGCGGCGCGAGGTGCTCGCCGAGCGCGCGGAGGTCCTGCGCGGCGACCGCGCCGACCGCCTGATGGCCGAGAAGGCCCCGGACCGGCACGCCGAGCTGGTCGGGCTCGCCGGGACGGAGGCCGTGGCCGCCGCCGCGCGCCAGATCGTCCTGTACCGACTGGACCGCTGCTGGGCCGAGCACCTGGCCTTCCTCGCCGACCTCCGCGAGGGGATCCACCTGCGATCGCTCGGCCGCGGCCTCGACCCGCTAATCGAGTTCAACCGGGAGGCGGTGCCCGCGGGCAAGCGGATCCTTCCCCGGGCGCGCGCGGAGTCGGTGGAGGCGTTCAACGCGCTGACCGTCACCGACGATGGGATCGATCTGGACTCCGCCGACCTGAAGCGCCCCTCGGCGACGTGGACCTACCTCGTCCACGACAACCCGTTCGGCTCCCTGGACGAACGCGCCCTACGCGGCCTGATCTCAATGTTCAAGAGCCGCCGTTAAGCAACGCGACCGGTGCCGTGCTCAAACGGCAGCCGTGGGTTCGGTCGGGCGGGGGATCAGCGCGTCGGCGGCGGTGCGGGCCAGGGTGGTGGCGTTCTGGATGCCCGCGACGCTGAACGCGATGATCGCGCCCTCGTGCAGGATGAGGAGCTGCTCGGCCAGCCCGTCCGGTGGCGTGCCGATGGCTCCGTCGCCGATGAGGCGGGTGTAGAGGTCCCGCACCCAGGCCTTCTGCTCGGCGGCGACCTGGTGGACGGGATGGCCGGGGTCGGGCAGCTCGGCGCAGGCGTTCACCATCGAGCAGCCCCGGCCGCACTCGGTGGCCAGCCAGTCCCCGAGGGCGTCGAACGTGGCGAGGAGGCGCTCGCGGGGGTCCGGGACGGCGGCGAGCCGCTCGGTCGTGTAGGCGCGCCAGCGCTCGTCGCGGCCGCGGAGGTAGGCGAGGATCAGCGCGTCCTTGGACCCGAAGCGGTCGTAGACGGTCTTCTTGGTGACCCCGGCCTCGGCGGCGATCAGCTCCATCCCCACCGAGCCGATGCCGCGCTCGTAGAACAGCTCGCTCGCCACTTCGAGGACGCGCCGCCCCGCGGGCGTGAGCGGACGTTCGCGCACGTCGGACGGCTGGGCACCGGGTCCGGTGACCGGCATGGGTTCCTCCTCCGGCAAAGGTAGACCACAAGTATACATACCGGTATGGCTACGGTGTAGGTATACCGGTATGTATACCTGGAGGTGCCGTGCCCGTCCCGAAGATCGACGTCCTGCTCGGAGCCGCCTTCGTCGTCACGTGGAGCTCCGGCTTCATCGCCGCCGAGCTCGGCACCCGGAGCGCGTCCGCCGCGACGCTGCTGGCCTGGCGGTTCCTCATCGCCGCGGCCGTGCTCGCCGCGATCATGGCGCGGCGGCGGCGCCGCGTCCGGGCCCGCGACCTCGGCCTGCACGCGCTCATCGGCCTGCTCGCCCAGGGCGGCTACCTCTACGGCGTCTTCCTCGCGACGCAGCACGGGGTCAGCGCGGGCGTCAACGACCTGATCACGGCGCTCCAGCCGATCGCCGCGGTCGTCCTCGCCGTGCCCGTCCTCGGCCAGCGGATCACCGGGCGGCAGGCCGCGGGGTTCGCCGCCGGGCTCGCGGGCGTCGCGCTCGTCGTCGGCGGCGACCTGAAGGGCGGGGCGCCCGCCTGGGCGTACGCGCTGCCCGCCGCCGCGATGCTGTGCCTCGTCGGCGCCACGCTCATCGAGCGCCGCACCCGCCCCTCCGCGGGGATCCCGGAGGCGCTGGCCGTGCAGGCGGGCATCAGCATGCTGCTGTTCACCGGCATCGCGGGCGTGACCGGCGACCTCACGCCGCCGTCCGACCCCGGCTTCTGGATCGCCGTCGCCATGGTGGTGGTGATGGCGATGTTCGGCGGATACGGGCTCTACTGGGTGAACGTCCGCCGTACGGGGGTCACGCGCGTCTCCGCCCTGCTCTACCTCACCCCGCCCACGACGATGCTGTGGGGCTGGGCCGCGTTCGGCAACACCCTCACGCCGCTCTCCCTCGCCGGAGTGCTGGTCTGCGGCGGCGCCGTCCTGCTGATCCTGCGGAGGCCGGCGGATCAGGCGCGCAGCCGCAGCCCGCGCGGAGTGGGATGGAAGCCCGCGGACTCCAGCGCGGCCGCGAGCGGCGAGTCGCCGATCGACGCGCCGTCGGCCCGCTCCACCGTGAGCTTGCCGAGGACCCCCTCCCGGACGGCGAGCGCGAGCGCGTCGACCGCGGGTTGCAGGACGTCCGGGTCGTCGTCCCAGGTCAGCAGCGTGCGGCCGCCACGCTCGACGTAGAGGGCGAGGCGGCCCTCCACCAGTACGACGAGTGCCCCGGCCTTGCGTCCGGGCTTGTGACCACTGGCGACCTCGTCGTCGCGCTCGGGCCAGGGCAGGGCGGCGCCGTACGGGTTGGCGGGGTCGGCCGCGGCGAGCACCAGAGCGCGGCGCTCGGCCCGCCGGGAGGCTGGCGCGGGCGTCTCCCACAGCGCGGCGAGATCGTCCGGCGGCCCGGCGTCGGACGGGCGGAGGGCGCGGAGCCGGTCGACGGCGCCGGGCAGCGCGAACTGGGCGGCCCCCAGCCCCTCGACGAAGTAGCCGCGGCGGCACCGCCCGCTCTCCTCGAACGCGCGGAGGACCGGGTAGACCGCCGAGAACCCGCCCGGTGTCCGCTCGGCGGCCACGGCACCGCGGATCACGATGCCGTACCGCTCCAGCAGCGCCTCCGCGAGAGCGTGCGAGCGCAGCGTCGCCGTCGTCTCGCGCTCGGGAAGCGGCCACCACCGTCCGGCGACCGTGGGCGGACCCGTCCTGGACGGCAGCACCGGACGCCCCCGGCGCGTCGTCCGCGACCGGTGCGTGGGACGGCCCGAGCCGAGCACGGCGCGCAGCGGGGCCAGGGTGTCGTTCGTCAGGTGACCGGCCCACACCAGATCCCACACGGCGGTGACCAGATCGGCGTCGGAGGTGGTGACCTGGGCGCTCACCCGGTCGGCGAGCGTGCGGAAGAACAGCGCGCCGCCGTCGCCGAGCGCGTCCAGGACGGCCTGGTGCGCCGGCGTGAGCGTGATCTCCGCGGGCTCCGGCATCAGCAGCGGCGCGGTGTCGGCGAGGTACAGCGACACCCAGCCGTCACCGCCCGGCAGCCCGCCCTGCCCGGCCCAGACGACCTCGCCCGCGGACGTCAGCTCGTCGAGCATGGCGGGGGAGTAGCCGGGCACGCGCGACGGCAGCACCAGCGTCTCCAGCGCGGACGCGGGGACGGCGGCGCCCTGCAACTGCTCGATGGCCTGGATGAGCGCGTCGATGCCGCGCAGCCGCGACCCGCCCTCGATCCCGTGCCACGTGGGCAGGAAACGCCCGAGCGACTCGGGCGGCGACGGCTCCACCTCGGCCCGCAGCCGCGCCAGCGACCGCCGCCGCAGCGTCCGCAGCACGCCGGTGTCGCACCACTCGGTCGTCAGCGGACCGGACACGGCCTCCACCGGGAGGAACTCGCCCTCCACGACCCGGCCCGCGCCCGCCAGCCGCCGCAGCGTCTCCACGACCACGGCGACACCGAGGCCGAAACGCGCCGCGGGCTCCGCCGGACGGAACGGTCCGTGCGTGCGCGCGTAGCGGGAGACCAGGTCGCCTAGGGGATCGTCCACGGGTTCGAGGAAGGCCTCGGGCACGCCAACGGGCAGCGGCGCGCCGAGCGCGTCGCGGAGACGGCCCGCGTCCTCGATGGCGGCCCAGCGCTCCTCGCCGCC
Organism: Actinomadura fibrosa; assembly: GCF_900659615.1. Classification (GTDB taxonomy): domain Bacteria; phylum Actinomycetota; class Actinomycetes; order Streptosporangiales; family Streptosporangiaceae; genus Spirillospora; species Spirillospora fibrosa. The sequence continues at coordinate 33,028 of NZ_CAACUY010000008.1, forward strand.
GATCCGGACCCGAATCGCCCGCCGCGACGCCTCCAGCTCCGCCAGCCACCGCGACGCCTGGGTGAGCGCACCCGAAGCGACCACCCCAGAAGCGGCCCCGGGATCGCCAGCACCAGAACCGACATCACCCGTACCAGACACGATCCCGCCTGTACCGGAACCGATGTCGCCAGTACCAGCCCCAGGACCGCTGGTACCGGAACCGACGTCGCCCGTGCCGGACGCGATCTCGCCTGTACGGGAACCGATGTCGCCAGTACCGGCCTCAGGACCGCTGGTGCCGGACGCGATCTCGCCTGTACTGGATGCGATCTCGCCTGTGCCGGAAGCTGTGTCGCCGGGGCCTGAGACGGTTCTCGGAGTGCCGAGTTCGGGCGTGCTCGCTTCGGGCCCTTCCGGGAGGTATCCGGTAGGGGTGGGGGTGATTCGCGCGGCCGTCTCGGACGTGGTGAGCGGGCCGAGTGCTCGCAGGAGGTCGGCGACGCCCTCCATGTCGCGGGCACGGCGGTCGTTCGCCAGGCGCTGGAGCTCGCGCTCGGTCTCGGCGACGGCGTCCGGGTCGAGCAGCTCGCGGAGGTCGGCCTGACCGAGCAGCTCGGCGAGCAGCGCCGAGTCGAGGGCGAGGGCCTGGGCACGGCGTTCGGCGAGCGGCGAGTCGCCCTCGTACATGAACGCGCCCACGTAGTGGAACAGCAGCGACCGCGCGTACGGGGACGGTTCGGGCGTCTCTACCTCGACCAGCCGAACCTTGCGGCCCGACACGTCCCGCATCAGCTGGACCAGGCCCGGAACGTCGAAAACGTCCTGCACGCACTCCCGCATCGTCTCCAAGACGATCGGGAACGACGGGTACTTGCTCGCCACCGACAGCAGTTGCGCGGCGCGCTGGCGCTGCTGCCACAGCGGCATGCGCTTGTCGGGACGGCGTCGCGGCAGCAGCAGGGACCGCGCCGCGCACTCGCGGAACCGGGCCGCGAACAGCGCCGATCCGCCCAGTTCGTCGACGACGATGCGCTCGATGTCGTCCGCGTCGAACACTGTGAGGTCGAGGCTCGGCGGCTCGTCCATGTCGGGGATGCGGATGACGATGCCGTCGTCGGCGTGCATGGCCTGGGCGTCCACCCCGTACCGTTCGCGCAGGCGTCCGGCGATGGCCAGGGCCCAGGGTGCGTGCACGCGCGCGCCCAGCGGCGAGTGGACGACCATGCGCCAGTCGCCGAGCTCGTCGCGGAACCGTTCGACGACCATCGTGCGGTCGTCGGGGACGTGTCCGGTGGCCTCCCTCTGCTCGCCCACGTAGGACACGAGGTTGCCTGCGGCCCAGGGGTCCAGGCCCGCGGCCGCGACCCGTTCTTGCGCGGCCTCGGCCGGCAGCCCGGCCAGCTCGCGGGTGAACGCGCCGAGGGCGCGCCCCAGCTCCGCGGGCCGTCCCAGCGTGTCGCCGTGCCAGAACGGGAGCTTGCCGGGCTGCCCCGGCGCGGGCGACACCAGGACCCGGTCGGGGGTGATGTCCTCGATCCGCCAGGAGCTCGCGCCGAGCACGAACACGTCGCCGACTCGCGACTCGTACACCATCTCCTCGTCGAGCTCCCCGACCCGGGACGATTTCTCCCCGACCAGGAACACGCCGAACAGCCCGCGGTCGGGGATCGTCCCGCCGCTGGTGACCGCGAGGCGCTGGGCACCGGGGCGCTCGCGCAGGACGCCGGTGACGCGGTCCCAGACGAGGCGGGGGCGGAGCTCACCGAACTCGTCGCTGGGGTAGCGCCCGGCGAGCATGTCGAGCGTGGCCTCCAGGGCCGACCGGGGGAGCGTGGCGTAGGACGCGGCGCGCTTGACCAGGGTCTCCAGGTCGTCGACGGTCCACTCGTCCATGGAGACCATCGCGACGATCTGCTGCGCGAGGACGTCGAGGGGGTTGCGCGGGTAGCGCAGCTCCTCGATCTCCCCGCCGCGCATCCGCTCCGACACCACCGCCGTCTGGACGAGGTCGCCCCGGTACTTGGGGAAGATGACGCCCTTGGAGACGGCCCCGACCTGGTGACCGGCCCGCCCGACCCGCTGGAGGCCGCTCGATACCGATGGCGGCGACTCCACCTGGACGACCAGATCGACCGCTCCCATGTCGATGCCAAGCTCCAGGCTGGACGTCGCCACGACGGCGGGGAGGCGCCCCTCCTTCAGGGCGTTCTCGATACCGGCCCGCTCCTCCTTGGACACGGAACCGTGGTGCGCGCGGGCGATCTCCATCGGCGCGCCCTTGGACGCCCCCGCCTGTGCCATCGTCGCGGCGGGGGAGTGGTCCTCGGCCAGGGGCTCGCCGGTGGCCCGCTCGTACGCCAGCTCGTTGAGGCGCCCGCAGAGCCGCTCGGCGAGCCGCCGCGAGTTCGCGAACACCAGGGTCGAGCGGTGCGCCTCGATGAGGTCGAGGAGGCGGTCCTCCACGTGGGGCCAGATGCTGCGCTGCCGCGGGTCGGCCGCGCCGGAGTCGTCGACGAAGCCCCCGATCTCGCCCATGTCCTCGACGGGGACGACGATGTCGAGGTCGAACACCTTGTCGGAGGGCGGCTGCACCACCCTCGCGGGGCGTGTCCCGCCGAGGAACGCGGCGACCTCGTCCGGGGGACGGACCGTCGCCGACAGCCCGATCCGTTGCGCGGGCCGGTCGAGGAGGGCGTCGAGGCGTTCGAGGGACAGCCCCAGGTGCGCGCCGCGCTTGGTACCGGCCACCGCGTGCACCTCGTCGACGATCACCGTCTCCACGCCGCGCAGCGACTCGCGCGCCCGCGAGGTGAGGATCAGGAACAGCGACTCGGGCGTGGTGATGAGGATGTCGGGCGGCTTCACGGCGAGGCGCCTGCGCTCGTCCGCCGGCGTGTCGCCCGAGCGCATCCCCACCCGGACGTCGGGCTCGGGCAGCCCGAGCCGGCGCGCCGCCTGCCGGATGCCTGTGAGCGGGGCCCGCAGGTTGCGCTCGACGTCCACCGCGAGGGCCTTCAGCGGCGAGACGTACAGGACCCGGCAACGCCGCAGCGGATCGGCCACCGCCCCTGCCTCGCCCCGCCGCGACGTCCCAGGACCCGCGCTTGCCGCGCCGGACCGACCGCGTTCGTCGGGCTGGACTGATCCGCCGGGCCGAGAGTCGTCGGCGGGTTCGCCAGGCCGAGCCGATCCGGGACGTTGCGCGGAAGCCGAGCGCTGGGCGGCGTCGGCGGGTGGGAGGAGCTCGGAAGGAGCCTGCGCGTCTCGCGATCCGTAGGGTTCGGTGGCGAGGCGGTCGAGGGACCACAGGAACGCGGCGAGGGTCTTGCCGGAGCCGGTAGGCGCGACGACCAGCGTGTTGTCGCCGCCCGAGATCGACTCCCACGCCCCCGCCTGCGCCGGCGTCGGCGCGGCGAACGCCCCGGTGAACCAGGCGCGGGTCGCCGGGGAGAAGCGTTCTAGCACGTCGCCACCCATGCCCCCATCCTGCCTCGCGGGTCCGACAGAACGCGCGGAAGTGGCCCGCGTCACGTCTCCCAGACGTTGTAAGCAAGCACTTGTCTGGGCATGGTCTACGGGAAGGATTCCGCCCCCAGGGAGTCGCGATGCCCTACGTCCTGCTCGCCCTCGGGATCCTGTTCGTCCTGCTCGCCGCGAACGCGCACGCCCCGCGCCGGCACGCCGCCCTGCTGGTGCCGAGCTTCTTCGCCGGCTGGCTCACGATCGAACTGGCCCCGCACCTCCTCGTCGCCGAGATCGTCGCGCTCGCGCTCACGGCCGCCTACGGGGGCCTGGACGGCTGGGCGGGCTGGACCGGGCTCGCCCTCGGGATCCTCGGTGCAGCGGGCACGGCCGCGACCATCGTCGCCGCCCGCCGGACGGTCGTCTCACTTCGGGAGAGCGGTGCGCCACTGGACCTCGACCCGGAGGGCGCGCCCCGCTACCCGCTCGCCCACCTGTTCCTGCCGCCGCTGTGCCTGATCCCGCGCCGCGGCGTCCGGGTGGACCGCAACATCGTCTTCCGGCAGGAAGGGCGGCTGCGCCTCAAACTGGACGTCTACCGGCCCGCCGAAAGCGCATCCGATACCTCCGGGACCTCGGGGAAGGACCTGCGTCCGGGGCTCATGCAGATCCACGGAGGCGCATGGGTCATCGGCGACAAGCGCGAGCAGGGTCTGCCGCTGCTCAACCACATGGCCGTCCAGGGCTGGGTGTGCTTCAACGTCAACTACCGGCTCAGCCCCCGCGCGACCTGGCCCGAGCACCTCATCGACCTCAAGCACTTCGTCGCCTGGTACCGGGAGCAAGCCGAGGAGTACGGCGCCGACCCCGACTTCCTGTGCGTGACGGGAGGGTCCGCGGGCGGGCACCTCACCGCGATGGTGGCGCTGACGGCCAACGTGCCCGAGTTCCAACCCGGCTTCGAGGACGTCGACACGTCCGTACAGGGCGCCGTGCCCTTCTACGGCGTGTACGACTTCGTCGAGGCCGGGCCCTGGCCCGTCCCCATGGGAGCGACCCCTCTCCTCCAGCGGATGGTGCTCAAACTGCCGTTCGAGGAGAACCGCGAGGCGTATGCGAAAGCATCCCCGGTCACCTACGTGCGCGAGGACGCCCCGCCCTTCTTCGTCATCCACGGCAGCCGCGACTCGCTCCTGCCGGTGGAGGAGGCACGCCGCTTCGTCCGGCGGCTTCGCGAGACGTCCAAGGCGCCCGTCATCTACGCGGAGATGAAGGGCGGCCAGCACGCCTTCGACGTCTTCCCCTCCTACCGGACGGCCCGCGTCGTCGAAGGGGTCGAGCGGTACCTGACGGGGCTGCACCGCCAGTACCGCCAGGGGACGGCCCCGGAAGTCCCGGGCGAGGTCACGGCGTCCTTGGAGGAGCCGACCGTCGGATAGCGTGGGCGTGTGCGGCTCACAGTTTTCTGGGAACGGATGAACCAGCAGTTCGGCGAGAGCTACGCCGAGAGCGTGGCGAAGGACTACGTCATGGCCGAACTGGACGGCCGCACCATCGAGCAGGCCCTCGACGACGGCGTACCCGCCAAGAGGGTGTGGCAGGCCGTCGTCGCGACCTTCGACGTCCCCTCTACCCTCCAGTAGCCCACCTGGCGCACCGTTAGCCGTCCCGCCGTACGGTCATGAAGCCCTGCGGACGGTCGGTCTCCCCGGTGGCCCGCCGTCAGTAGACCGCCACGGCCGTCACGAAGCCGATCATGAGGTTGGCCACGGCCAGCAGGATCGCCGCGGGCTCCAGCTTGTCGTCGGCGTCGTCCGCCAGCGTGCCGATCCGGATGCCGACCAGCCGGTCGAAGATCAGCGTGGCGATCGTCTGGGCCACGATGCCGCCGCCGCCGAACACCAGCGTCCGGGTCAGCCCCTCGGCCAGGTCCCCGCCCGACGCGAAGATCGACACGCCGACGATCAGCCCCACGCCGACGGTGGCGGCGCAGGCCAGCAGCGTCGCGTTCGGGTTGCGGTGCTCGCGGATCACCGTGATCAGGCGGCCCGGCGTGGCGAGGTCGGTCATGTAGAAGCCGACGATGAACAGCACCAGGCCGACCCCGGCGTAGGCGAACAGCGCCCCGGTCCCGTCCAGCAGCACCTGGCCGAGGCCGTCGTCGTTCGCCGCGAGCGTTGTCATGGTTCTCCTTAGAAGGCCGCAGGGTGTTGCAGAGCTGTCTACGGGCGCACGGGGATCCGGTGCGGAACGAACGACGAGGTGTCGTCCGTGATGAGGCCGGACGTCTCCCGGATGCCGATCCCCGCCGACTCGTCATGGACGACCCACGCGCCGAGCACCGGATGCTCGCCATCGAAGTCCGGCAGCGGGCAGAACTCCTGGAAGACGAACCCCTCCGCGCCGTAGTCACCCGAGGTGCGCTGCTCGCGCCCGTCCGGCGTGACGATGCGCATGCTCGCCCCCTCCCGGCCCAGCAGTGGTTTCTGGACGTAGGACGTGAGGCCGCCGGGCGTGTTCAGGTACGTGGGCAGCAGATTGGGATGCCCGGGGAAGAGCTCCCACAGCAGGACCAGAAGCGCCTTATTGGAGAGCACCATCTTCCAGATCGGCTCGATCCAGGACGTAGGCGCACCGGGGATGTTGCGGGCGAACGGCTCGGAGACGATCCACTCCCACGGGTAGAGCTTGCAGAGCGTGCGGATCTCCTGCTCGTCCAGGTCGACGAACCGTTCGCGGCGCGAGTCCCAGCCGATGTCCTCCATGGCGATCGCCACACCCGGCAGGCCCGCCTCCTCGGCGGTCTCCTGCATGTAGGCGATCGTCATGACCTCCTCGCCCGTCTCGTCACCGTTCGTCCAGGCGAAGTGCGCCGGACCGTCCGCCACCCTGGGGACGATCTCCTTCCAGCGGGCCACCAGCCGCTCGTGGATGGAGTTCCACTGGTCGTCCCCGGGGAACGCGTCCTGCAGCCAGTACCACTGGACCACGGAGCTCTCGACCAGCGCGGTCGGGGTGTCGGCGTTGTACTCCAGCAGCTTGGCGGGGCCGTTCCCGTCGTAGCGGAGGTCGAAGCGCCCGTACAGGTGGGGATCGCCGCGCCGCCAGGACTCCTCGATCAGCGGCGCCACCCACTCCGGGATGCCGAGGACGTGGTAGCGCCCCGTGCTGACGACGTGCTCCACCACCTGGAGGCACATCCGGTGCAGTTCCTCGACGACCTCTTCGAGCGCCAGCACCTCGTCCATGTCGAAGACGTAGTGCACGGACTCGTCCCAGTAAGGACGCGTCAGATGCTCGGGATGAGCGGTGCGGTGGAAGGCGAGCCCCTGCGACTCGACCTTCTCGGCCCAGCCGTCCCGGGGCGCGGAGCGGGTACGGCGCACCGGCTAGCTCCCGCTCCGGCCGCCGCCGCCGAACCCGCCGCGGCTCAGCGTGTGCCCGCTGCTCGACTTGATCTTGCCTTTGCTGGGCCTGTAGGAGCTCCCGCCCGACACGTAGCCGCTGGAGTTGCGCTTGCCGCCGTAGTACCAGAAGTACTGCCCGTACGAACTCGTCGCGGACCGGTTGATGGCGTTGACATCGCAGTACCTGTCCGGAACCACCCGGTACCCGCCCTTGGTCTGACCGACGGCGGGGGCGTAACGGTCCACGCACCAGGCGGTCGTCGACTTGGACCCGCAGGCGACCAGCGTCAGCGACAGGGCGCCCAGCATCCCCACCTTCACGGCACGGGAACTGAGACGGCGAGCGGACTCCTGTGGCGGCAAAGGGAACACGTCCTTCAAAACGAGACGGCGGCCGCCCGGAAGGTTCCGGACGGCATGGTCGGACGCCCTCGTGAGGCAGGTTCCGAACGCGCGAAGCCATAGCCTAGGGGCGGCACGACTTGAGACGGAAGCACCCCATATTCCGGTTCCGTCACATCGCGGGCACCGCCGGTGTCAGTCCGGAACCGGCAGATGCGCGTACAGGTCCATGGCGTCCACGGACGAGGGCAGATCGCTGACCTGGCCGTCGCCCACCTCGACCACGCGCCACGCGCCGTCCCTGCGGCGCGCCAGGTCCGTCGTGATGAAACGGCACCCCAGCGCCCGCACCGCCGGCGCCACCGCGTCCAGCTCGGGGTCGGGCTCCACGTCCGGACTGTCGGGATGGGGCCCCACCAGGGCCGGCTCCCCGTCCACCCACCAGACGCGCGCCTCCCCCTGGCCGTCGTAGTCCTCGTACTCGCGCACGACCAGGCCGCCCGCCAGGTAGTCGTCCTGCAAGGCGATCATCTTGGCGGCGATGTCCCGCAGCTGCGCCAGGTTCTTCACGTCGGGCACGAAGCACGCCTCGTCCCACTCGTGCTTGCGCGACTTCACGTAGTCCTTGATGATCGCGGGCCCCGCCTTCAGCGGCCGGACCAGCTCGCCCAGCTCGTTCAGGTCGCCCGGATCCTGGCCCGGCGCCAGCGGCCGCCACACGCTCTGCGGGGTCAGCCCGGCGAACGTGTCGTGCCAGCCCGGCAGCTCGTGCGCGCGACGATAGTCGTCCGGATGAGTCAGCAGCACCGTACCGCGGCGCTTCATGAGAGTGGCGATCGCGGCATACTGGTCGCCGGTGACCATCCAGCCGCGGTACCAGACGGCGCCCAGATCCGAGGGCACCGCGCGCACCGCCCCTTCCACGTCCCCGCGCCGCAGCGCGTCGTGGTCGATCAGAGCGATCTCGCCGTAGTGGTCCCGCACGGCCGCGGCCTCGCGGGAGAAGTGGGGGTCAACGCGCCGGGGATGGAGCGGATCGACGCAGAAGAGAACGGTCAGCGTCATGATGGAACCCTCCGTGGACGGCGCCAGCGTACGGGGTTCCGCCCCTGGAACGCACGGTGAATCCCGTCCCAAAACGGCATTCGGAAAGATGATCGAACGAATGTTCGGTAAGGTGGTCCGCGACCCGGGACGCCGTCCGCGTCCGCGCCCGGGTTGCGAAAGTGTCGGTGGCCCGCCGTAACGTCGCCCTCGACATCGCAAGCAGCGGCCGAGAGCCGACAGTTCACGACGAGAAGGACATCTCATGGCAGCGAACGACCGGGAGAAGGCTCTCGAGACCGCACTCGCCCAGATCGAGCGTCAGTTCGGCAAGGGCTCGGTCATGCGGATGGGCGAGGAGGCGCGGGCACCGGTCGAGGTGATCCCCACCGGCGCGATCTCCCTCGACATCGCCCTCGGCATCGGCGGCCTGCCCCGCGGCCGCGTCGTCGAGGTGTACGGCCCCGAGGGCTCCGGCAAGACCTCCATCGCCCTGCACGCGGTGGCCAGCGTCCAGCGCAAGGGCGGCATCGCCGCGTTCGTCGACGCCGAGCACGCCCTCGACCCCGAGTACGCCGCCAAGCTCGGCGTCGACATCGACGCGCTGCTGGTCTCCCAGCCCGACACCGGCGAGCAGGCGCTCGAGATCACCGACATGCTGATCCGCTCCGGCTCCATCGACATCGTGATCATCGACTCGGTGGCGGCGCTCGTCCCCCGCGCCGAGATCGAGGGCGAGATGGGCGACAGCCACGTCGGCCTCCAGGCCCGGCTGATGTCGCAGGCGCTCCGCAAGCTCACCGGCGCGATCAACCAGACCAAGACGACCGTCATCTTCATCAACCAGCTCCGCGAGAAGGTCGGCGTCATGTTCGGCTCCCCGGAGACCACCACCGGCGGCAAGGCGCTGAAGTTCTACGCCTCCGTCCGCCTCGACGTCCGCCGCATCGAGACCCTCAAGGACGGCACCGAGGCCGTCGGCAACCGCGTCCGCGTGAAGGTCGTCAAGAACAAGATGGCCCCGCCGTTCCGCGTCGCCGACTTCGACCTGCTCTACGGCCAGGGCATCAGCCGCGAGGGCGGCCTGATCGACCTCGGCGTCGAGCACGGCTTCGTCCGCAAGTCCGGCGCCTGGTACACCTGCGACGGCGACCAGCTCGGCCAGGGCAAGGAGAACGCCCGCAACTTCCTCAAGGCCAACCCCGACATGGCCGACGGGATCGAGAAGCGGATCAAGGAGAAGCTCGGCATCGGCCCGAAGGTCGACAAGGAGGCCGAGCCCGCCGCCGCGGACGCCGCCCCGCCGGCCCCGGCCCCGGCCGCCGCCCCCGCGAAGGCCGCCGCCGGGAGGAAGCCCGCCAAGGCCGCCAAGTCGGGTGATTCCTGACCGCGAATCCCCCGATACGGGTGACTCTTGACGAAGAGTGAGCGATGATCTCGTGTGTAGGGCGGCGGCGCCTTACCCGGCACCGTCCCACCGGTGCGCGGACCTTCCCCGATGGCGCCGCCGCTCCCGAGGGCCCGCCCCCTGACCCGTCACACCCCGTCACCCGGGCCGCGCCATGACCCGCTCCCCGGACGACCCCGCCAACCCCTGGCTCCCGGACTCCCCGGACACCTCACCGGAGGAGTCCGCGCCCCTGCCGTGGAACGCCCCGGCGCCCCCACCCCCCACGCCACCCTGGAGCACCCCCGAGACAAACCCCTGGACCACCGAACAACCCACCCCAGGGGCCCCTCCCACCAAGCCAAGCTCCACTGCCCCGAACGCCTCCGGGCCATCCGGCTCTAAGGCGCCGACCTCATCTGAGGCGGCTGCGGCCGAGCCTTTGCCCTTCCAGGTCGTGAAGGGCGATGCGAACCCCTGGGCAGCCACCCCCATCCCCGTGGTCGCGCCATCCGAGCCTGACGACGCCGAAACCACGCCGCCAACAGCGTCCACTCCGGCTACCACCGCACAGCGCGACAAACCCGGCCGCGTAGCCACCCCGTCCAGCGACCGCACGGAATCACCGACGACCAAACGCCCCGCCCATCCAACACCCACCCCCGAAGGACCGGCCCCCGAAGGGCGCGCCCCCGGGGGATCCGTTCCCGAAGGACCCGTTCCCGAAGGACCCGCTCCCGAAGGGCGCGCCCCCGGGGGACCCGCTCCCGGAGGACCCGCTCCCGGAGGACCCGCTCCCGGAGGATCTGCTCCCGGGGGATCCGCTCCCGGAGGGCCCGTCCCCGGAGAATCCGCTTCCGGGGGACCTGCTTCCGAAGGATCCGCTCCCGGAGGATCCGTCCCCGGAAAATCCGCTCCCGGGGGACCTGCCCTCGAAGGGTCCGTCCCCGAAGGACTCGCTCCCGGAGGATCCATCCGCGAAGGATCCGCCTCCGCGTCGTCGCCTTCGGGGCCCTCACTCCTGGGCCCGTCCGTGCCCGCTGAGTTCGCGGCTGGCCGTACTGCGTCTGACTCGTCCGCCCCCGCTCGTCCAGCGCCTGATTTGCCCGCGCCTGGCTCGTCCGTGGCTGACTTGCGGGTGGCCGGGGGATCTGGCGGCTCTGGCGAGTCGAGGGATGGCGGGGAGAGGGGACCTTCTGACGGCTCGTTGTCGGTCGGGCGTTCTGGCCGGGGGACGAGCGGGCGTGGGCGTCGTTCCCGCGAGGCGTCACTTGGTGAGCCGAGTGCTTCGTATCAGGACGAGTCGGGTGTCGCCGGTGGTTCTTCTGCTGGCGAGGTTCCGGCGGGTGAGGCTTCGCGAGGTGAGGTTGGTGCTCGTGGGGCTCGTGGTGGGACTGCGAGGCGGCCGAAGGGAAGCGCTTCTGGACGAGGTGGGCGGCGTCGTGGAGGTGCGGCATCCGCAGGTGAGGGCGTTGGCGGCCGTTCTGCGGGTGGTGGTGCGTTCGGGGGTGCGGGCAGCGTTTGGGGGCCCGAGGGCTCCGGTGCTGGCGGGAAGAAGCGTCAGCGGACGGGTGGGCGCGGGCGTGGTGAGCCGCGCGAGGGAGATCGTGAGGAGCAGGGGGGCGGCGGGTCCGATCCTGAGGCGAAGGCCCGGGAAATCTGCCTGCGGCTGCTCGCCATGTCGCCGCGTACTCGGGCGCAGTTGGCGGACGCGTTGCGGCGCAAGGGGATCCCCGATGAGGTGGCCGAGCTCGTTCTATCGCGGTTCAGCGACGTCGGGCTCATCGACGACGAGGCGTTCGCCCAGGCGTGGGTGCAGTCACGGCATGCGGGGAAGGGGCTCGCGAAACGGGCCCTGGCCGCGGAGCTCCGGCGGCGCGGGGTTGCCGACGAGACCGTGAACGACGCGGTCGAGTCGCTCGACCCGGAGCAGGAGGAGCAGACCGCGCGCGCCCTGGTCGACCGGAAGCTCCGTAGTACGCGGGGTGTCGAGCCGGCCAAGCGCATGCGCCGCCTGGTGGGCATGCTCGCTCGTAAGGGGTATCCGCCCGGCCTGAGTTACCGGGTGGTCAAGGAGGCGCTCGCGGACGAGGGCGCCGATCTCGACGACGTTCCCGACGCGTCGCCCTTCGACTGACGGATGCCGTCGGCGGGCTGAGGGGCGGTTCAGTCGACGATCCACCGTGTCGTCGGTCATCGACGAGCGAACGGTCGAGCCTCCGCCGTGTCGTCGGTCATTGGCGGGCGGACGGTCGCGGGGCCGGGGTGTGGTCGCTTATTGGCGGGCGAGCGGTCGCGGGGCCGTGGTGTGGTCGGTCATTGGCGGGCGGACGGTCGAGCTTCCGCCGTGTCGTCGGCTATTGGTGGGCGGACGGTCGCGGGCCGTGGTGTGGTCGGTCATCGACGAGCGGATGGTTGTGGGGCCGTGGTGTGGTCGGTTATTCGGGGTCGCCGGGTGGCGGTCATTGGCGGGTGAGCGGTCGCGGGGCCGCTTTGGGGCGGTCATTGGCGGGCGGACGGTCGCGGCCGTGGTGTGGTCGGTTGTTGGCGGGCGAGCGGTCGCGGGGCTGCCCTGGGGTGGTTATGGGCGGGGGGTGGCACCAGCTGCGGGGGGAGGGGTGGGCTGTCGGCTTTCCTCGGGATGAACGTGGGGCGACACGCCGGGGAATGACGGGAAGGCTGACGCTGGATGACCCCGGCCTGACAGGGGCGGGGTCGCGACGCGGCAGGTCGGACGTGCGGGCGGGGTCAAGGGGGCCGGTAAGGAACTCCTCACGCGGCCGTTCGGTTAGTCCGGAATGCCCGGGGTTTGCTTGCTCATTACCTCCGTGCCGCTTACCGTTACGGCAGTGAGGAGTTACTCCGCGTCTCGCGGATTGCTATACGACCGGGCACGTTCGAGCAGCTGAGAGGCATCAGGGACAGGTTCGTTGGCCGCGTTCGGCCGAGTCGCCGGGGAGCGCCCGTGGGCGTGGCCCGGTGATGTCGTGCACCCGAGCGTCCCGCCGGGACGCGAGTAAGTCCTCGCAAGGCAGGGCCCTGACTCCGGGTGGGCCCGCGGCGAGGAAGGATCTGCCTCATGGAGAGCGTCCTGCTGGGTGCAGCGCTGCTGGTGACCCTGGTCGCTCTCGTCATCGTCATCCTGCGGCGGCCCGGGGGCCTGCCGGGCAGGGGGGCGGCGGAGGTGGCCCAGGCCCACGGTGAGGCGGACGAGGTCAGGGCCAAGGCCAAGCTCGACGCGCAGGACGTCCTGGAGAAGGCCGAGCGGCAGGCGCAGCAGATCGCCGCCACGGCGCGCGCGGAGCTGGAGGAGGAGGCCCGGGCCCTCCGGGACGATCTGCGGACGCTCAGGGAGGATCTGGAGCGCCGCGAGACGCGCCTGGCCGAGCGGGAGCAGCGGCTCGACGGCGAGATGCGCCGCCTGGAGGAGTGGTCGGGACGGCTCGCGGAGGCCAAGAAGGCCCTGGAGGCGCGCAAGGCGGAGCTGGCCGAGGTCGAGGAGGAGCGGCGGCGGGTCCTGGAGCAGGCCGCCGGTCTCACTGCGGACCAGGCCAAGGGCGAGCTGGTCGCGGCGATCGAGAACCAGGCGAAGCGGGAGGCCATCCCGATCATCCGGGAGATCGAGAACTCGGCGCGCGCCGAGGGGGAGAAGCGCGCGCGCAAGATCGTGACTTTGGCGATCCAGCGGGTCGCGAGCGAGCAGACGGCCGAGTCCGTCGTGTCGGTGCTGCACCTGCCGAGCGACGAGATGAAGGGCCGCATCATCGGCCGCGAGGGCCGCAACATCCGCGCGTTCGAGACGACGACGGGCGTGAACCTCATCATCGACGACACTCCAGAGGCCGTGCTCCTGAGCTGTTTCGATCCGGTGCGCCGGGAGGTCGGCAGGCTCACCCTGGAGAAGCTCGTCCTGGACGGCCGGATCCACCCGCAGCGGATCGAGGAGATCTACGAGCGCAGTAAGAGCGACGTGGAGCAGCTGTGTGTGCGCGCGGGCGAGGACGCCTTGGTGGAGGTGGGCATCGCCGACATGCATCCGGAGCTCATCGCCCTCTTGGGGCAGCTCCGGTATCGGACGTCGTACGGGCAGAACGTCCTGAAGCACCTCATCGAGTCCGCGCACATCGCCGGGGTGATGGCGAGCGAGCTGCGGCTGCCGGTGGAGGTCGCCAAGCGGTGCACGCTGCTGCACGACATCGGCAAGGCCCTCACCCACGAGGTGGAGGGCAGCCATGCGCTGATCGGAGCGGAGATCGCACGCCGCTACGGTGAGCACGAGGACGTGGTGCACGCGATCGAGGCCCACCACAACGAGGTCGAGGTCCGGACGGTGGAGGCCGTGCTCACCCAGGCCGCCGACGCGGTCAGCGGGAGCCGGCCGGGGGCGCGCCGCGAGTCGCTGGAGGCCTACGTCAAGCGGCTGGAGCGGCTGGAGGAGATCGCCCGGGACCGGCACGAGGGCGTGGAGAAGGTCTTCGCGATGCAGGCGGGCCGGGAGATCCGGGTGATGGTCAAGCCGGACTCGGTCGACGACATCCAGGCGCAGGTCATCGCGCGCGACATCGCCAAGCAGGTCGAGGACGAGCTGACCTATCCGGGGCAGATCCGCGTGACCGTGGTCCGGGAGTCGCGGGCGATCGAGTTCGCCCGCTGAGGTTCCGCGCGAGAACGCCCGTCAACGGGAGAACGCCCGTCAACGGGAGGGCGTCCCGTTGACAGGCGTCAACGGTCTGTGGGCCGCGCTGTGCTCGGCCCGGCACTGGCCGGGGCCCCGGCATCACCTGGGCTGAGGCGTGCTCAGCCCAGCCGTGACTGCGGCGTGGTCAAGCCCGGCCGTGACTGAGGCGTGCTCAGCCCAGCCGTGGGGTGCTTAGCCGACCGTGAGGTCGATCGGGTCGACGCCGCGCGGCTCGAACCCGAGGGTCTGGCCGTAGAAGGCGAGCTCGGCCTCCAGGCACGCGATGACGGTGTCCGCGCGACGGAACCCGTGCGACTCGCCCTCGAACGTGAGGTAGGCGTAGGGCATCTTCTTCGCGGCGAGCGCCACCGCGAAACGCTCCGACTGGTCCGGCGGCACCACCGGGTCGTTCAGGCCCTGGAGGAGGAGGACGGGGCAGGACGTGTGCTCGGCGCGGTTCAGCGGCGAGCGCTCCTCGTAGGCCCGTTCGAAGCCGGGCAGGGGGCCGATCAGGCCGAAGAGGTAGTGCGACTCGAAGTCGTGGGTCGCCTCGGCGAAGCTCTGCAGGTCGCTGATGCCGTAGTAGGACGTGGCGGCCTTGAACACGTCGGTCTGCGTGACCGCCGCGAGCGTCGTCCAGCCGCCCGCGGACCCTCCGCGGATCGCGAGGCGCGCCGGGTCGGCGATACCGCCCTCGACGAGGGCCTGGGCGGCGGCCACGGCGTCCTCCACGTCCACGACGCCCCACTGGCGGCGGAGGCGTTCGCGGTAGGCGCGGCCGTAGCCGGTGGAACCGCCGTAATTGACGTCGATGACGCCGATGCCGCGGCTGGTGAAGTACGCCCGCTCCAGGTCGAGGACCTTGGACACGCGTCCGGTGGGTCCGCCGTGGACGAACACGACGTACGGCGGCAGCTCGCCTTCCGGGGCGACCGCCTCCGGGTTGGTGGGCGGGAAGACGTAGGCGTGGACGGGACGCCCGAACGGTCCTTCGAGGCGTTCGGCGCGCGGCTTCGACAGGTACGCGACGTCCGGCAGCTCGGGGAGCTCGCGGCGGAGCCCCTCGACCCGGCCGGTGGTGGTGTCGACCCGGACCACGGACGGCGGGATGTCCGGCCCTCCGGCGATGCCCACGATGGTGGTGCCGTCGGCCGACAGCTGCGGCTGCCAGTGCTCGTACGGGACCTCCAGGTCGATGAGATCGAGCGTCTCCGGGTCGTAGATGCCGAGCCGCAGGTCGCCTTCACCGTGCAGGACGGCGAGGCGCCCGTCGCCGAGGAGCGCGTAGGGCATGCCGCCGAGCTGCCATAGGGCGCCGGTGAACTCCTCCTCCGCCGGGTACAGCGCCTGAGGCGATTCGCCGTGGAGGCCCACTTGGTAGATGTTCCACCAGCCGGGCCAGTCGGAGATGACGTAGAGGGTCTCGTCGTCATTCCAGAGGGGCGCAACGGCGGATTCGGTGAGCCCGCCCTTGACCGTGCGGGGCGCGACGGTGACACCGTCCTCGATCGCGGCCACGCGGACTTCGGTGCCGTCCCACGGCATCCGGGGGTGGTTCCACTGCACCCAGGCCAAGTGCCCGCCACCGGGGGACGGGGCGGGGCTGGCGTAGAAGTGCGCTCCGGTCACCAGTTCGCGGATGGCGGCGGCGTCCTCGGCGGCACTGCCGTCCAAGGGGACGGCGACGATGGCGCGCCTGATGCCCGCCGCGCCCTCCTCGCCCTCAGGGGCCGTGGCGATGTGCCCTTCGCACACGCACCAGATCTCCGTCCCGTCCGGGGACAGCACGAAGTCGGCATACCGCAGGCCCGCCGGGACGGCCGGCTCCGGAGTCAACGGGTACGGCTTCGGATCGCCCGGGTCCAGCCGGTGCAGGCGCTGGTCCTCATAGTTGGAGAACACGAGTGACCAGCCCTCGGCGGTACGGATCGGCAGGTACGACCGCCCTCCGTACTCGTGGACGCGGGTGCGCGCGTCCCAGGGGGCCTGGAGCAACTCCGTCCGGTGACCGCCCCTGAGGTGGACCACCGTGGTCCGCCCGCCCTCTTCGGGCCGGGTCTCCTGCCACCACACGTCATCGCCCACGACGGTCGGGAAGCTGAGGCGCAGCCGGGCGCGGGCGACATCGGCCGCGGAGATGGGAGAGGGCCAGGAGCCGTAGGGGAGGGTCGCACGAGCGGTCATACCAGGAATCGTCCCGCATACGGGGAGGGGTTGGGGCCATGACGGGCCGTTTGACTTCGGAAAGATACATGCCGATCACTGGGCAACCCGCGGGTAACAGGAGCCTCTGGGGACTCTGCTGCCGCACGGGAGGCCCTCAGTCCGTCTGGGTGTCGCGGTCGAACGTCCCAGGCTCTCAGTAAGGCTCTGGCCGCCGTGCCGGGCACGATGAACAAGCGGCGGAAGTCATGAAGAGCATGGAATGCGGTGAAGCGCCGGGAACAGGTGGGGGCGGCGGGCGGAAGTGCCGCAGAACACGGAAGGGTGCCACCGAGAGCGGTGGCACCCTTCCGTGTACTCGTCGCGACGGATCAGAGGGTTCCCGTCGACCCGGCCTGGGCCGCCAGCGACACACCGGCCGCGGGCGGCGCGCCGACGTCCCCGCCCATCGTCTTGGCGGCCGTCTTGCGGCTGCGGCGGCTGCGCGCCTCCAACCACGTGGCCAAGCGGCTCACGGACATGTTGACCGCGATGTAGATCACCCCGACCACGACGCCCGCCTGGATGATGTTGTTGTTGTAGTTGGGCGGCACCTGCTTGAAGCCCGCCTGCAGCAGTTCGGAGTAGGCGATGATGAAGCCGAGCGCCGTGTCCTTGAGCAGGACGACGAGCTGGCTCACGATCGCCGGCATCATCACCGTGACGGCCTGCGGCAGCAGGACGAGCCGCAGGACGCCGTTCTTGCGCAGGCCGATGGAGTAGGCGGCCTCCGCCTGTCCCTTCGGGATGGACAGGACGCCCGCGCGGACGACCTCGGCCAGGACGGAGCCGTTGTACATCACCAGCCCGAACACGACCGCGGCGAACGCGGGCACGGTCACGGTCCCGGCGTTGATCTCCACGCCGAAGACGGAGAGGAAGTTGTCCACGACGACGCGCTGCAGCGTCCCGAACTGGGACTCGGCGATGCTGGGGCTGATCTTGTTCGGGACGAAGAAGGCCAGGAAGATCAGGATCAGGAGCGGGATGGAGCGGAAGAACTCCACGACGGCCGCGGCCGGGATCCTGATCCACCAGTGGTCGGAGAGCCGGGCGAGCCCGAAGACGACGCCGAACAGGAGGGCCAGGACGGAGGCGACGGCCGCCGCCTTGAGCGTGTTCCCGAGCCCGGGCAGGATCAGGTTGTCCCAGACCTCCCACTTGGTGAACGGGCTCCAGAGCTTCCCCTCGAACTGGCCCTTCTCCTTGAACCGCCAGAGGAGCGCGGCCGCGATGGCGATCAGCACGATCGACGCGACGACGGCCAGGATCCTGTGCCGCGCGCGTGCGCGGGGCCCCGGCGCGTCGAACAGGACCGTTGCTTCCTTGCTCACCGCGCCACCGCCATCCGCTTGTGCAGCCATCCGAAGAAGAACCCGGTCGGCAGCGTGAGGATCATGAACCCGACGGCCACGCCGATGAACAGCGGAAGCGCGCCGCTGGTGAACGACGGCTGGTCGAGGAGCGTCTTCATCACGAGCGCCGTCTCGGCGTAGCTCGCCGCGGCCGCCACCGTCGTGTTCTTGATCATCGCGATGTAGACGCTGCCCAGCGGTGCGACGACCGCCCGGAACGCCTGCGGGAGGATGATCATCCGCAGCGACTGCGTGAAGGTGAGGCCGATCGAGCGCGCCGCCTCGGCCTGGCCGAGCGGGACGGTGTTGATGCCGGCGCGGAGCGACTCGCAGACGAACGCGGCGGTGTACCCGGACAGCCCCAGGACCGCCCACCAGTAGTAGGTGACGGACGAGGTGTCGGAGAACTTCAGCGCCAGGACGTCGTTGAGGCCGAGGCTGCACATCAGCAGCACCAGGGTCAGCGGCGTGTTGCGCAGGATGTTCACGTAGACGGTGCCGAAGGTCCGCAGCACGCGGATCGGAGCGACCCGGAAGCTCGCCAGGACCGTGCCCAGGATGAGGGAGAGCACCGCCGCGGCGGCCGCGAGGCGCACGGTCGCCCAGAATCCTTCGAGGATCTGGTCGAAGTTGTCGAAGAACGGTCCGAAGTCAAACATTGCTCAGCTGTTCCATGGCGTTCCAGCGGGTCGGGGCCGGACCGGCCGGCTCCGGGCGGACGCTCCGGAGCCGGCCGGCACGACAGGCTCGGCGTGGATCAGGCGCAGCCTTCCATCTGGGGAACCGTCGTGACGAGCTTCAGCCCGGTGCCCGCGAAGTGCTTCTCCAGGTAGGTCTTGGCCGAACCGTCCGAGTACATCGACTGGATGGCGGTGTTGACGGCCTCGCAGGTCTCCTTGTCGCCCTTCTTGATGCCGACGCCGTACTTCTCGTCGGTGAAGGGGGCGTTGATGACCTTGAAGGAGCCCTTCTGCTGGTTGGCGAACCCGGCGAGGATCAGGTCGTCGGTGCTCACCGCGTCCAGCGCCCCGGCCTTGAGCTTGGCGGTGCACTCGGAGTAGCTGGCCGCGTCCACCAGGGTGACGCCCTTGATGTTGAGCTTGCCGTCCGGCGGGCCCTCGGTGATGCGGCGGAAGGAGTTGGAGCCGGCGGCCTTGCAGAGCTTCTTGCCCTTGAGGTCCTCCGGCTTCTTGATGGAGGTGTTGTCCGCCTTGACCATCGTGTCCTGGTGGGCGACGTAGTACGGGCCGCCGAAGGTGATCTGCTGCTTGCGGGCGTCGGTGATCGAGTAGGTGGCGACCACGAGGTCGACCTGGCCGCCGCCGAGGAACGACTCGCGGTTGGCGGAGGTCGTCTCCTTGAACGTGATGCCGCTCTCGGGCACGCCCAGCTTCTGGGCGATGTACTTGGCGACGTCCACGTCGAAGCCGTCGAAGGTGCCGTCGGGCTTCTTCAGGCCGAGCGCCGGCTGGTCGAACTTGATCCCGATCGTCAGCTTCTTGTCGTCCTTGGCCTTCTGGACGACGGTCTTCGCCTCGGTCTTCTCGGTGTCGCTGCCGCAGGCGCTGAGCGCCATGGACAGGGCCACGCCCGCGCCGATGAGGGCGCCGAAACGACGTACTCGCATGCTCTCGTCTACCTCTGCTTCCGTGCGGAGCCCCGCGGCTCTCAGTGCGTGAGGATCTTGGAAAGGAAGTCCTTCGCGCGGTCGGTGCGCGCGTTGGTGAAGAACTCGTCGGGCGTGTTCTCCTCCACGATCTGGCCGTCGGCCATGAACACGACCTTCTGCGCCGCCCGGCGGGCGAAGCCCATCTCGTGGGTGACCACGATCATCGTCATGCCGTCCCTGGCCAGGCCGGTCATGACGTCGAGCACCTCGTTGACCATCTCGGGGTCCAGCGCCGAGGTGGGCTCGTCGAACAGCATCACCTTGGGCTTCATCGCGAGGGAGCGGGCGATCGCGGCGCGCTGCTGCTGTCCGCCGGAGAGCTGTGCGGGGTACTTCTGGGCCTGGTTGGCGATGCCGACCCGGTCCAGCAGCTCCATGGCGTGCTTCTCGGACTCCTGCCTGCCCTGCTTGCGGACCTTGATCGGCCCGAGCGTGACGTTCTCCAGGATCGTCTTGTGGGCGAACAGGTTGAACGACTGGAACACCATGCCCACGTCGGCGCGGAGCCTCGCGAGATCC
The DNA here is from genome assembly GCF_900659615.1 of Actinomadura fibrosa. Taxonomy (GTDB): domain Bacteria; phylum Actinomycetota; class Actinomycetes; order Streptosporangiales; family Streptosporangiaceae; genus Spirillospora; species Spirillospora fibrosa. Next base: position 53,075 of record NZ_CAACUY010000008.1, read on the forward strand.
TTGCCCTCCTTGGGCAGTTCCTTGCCGTCCACGAGGATGGTGCCGCCGTCGATCGGCTCCAGCCGGTTGATGGACCGGCAGAGCGTCGACTTGCCGCCGCCCGAGGGGCCGATGACGACGACGACCTCACCCCGGTTCACGGTGAGGTTGATGTCCTTGAGGACGTGGAGCTCGCCGAAGTGCTTGTCGACGTGCTCCACCACGACGAGCGGCCCGGCGCCCGGGATCGCGTCGTCCGGCCCGTCGCCCTTGGTGAGCTCGGGCCCGCCTTCGCTGTCCGTCATGCGCCCGGACTTTACGTCATCCGCGTTGACCGGCAAGCCTCCGAGCGGTACCGATACGATCACGAAAACCCATGTAGGCGGGCGGATTCGCGGCTTCGAGCATGATCGTTGAGGTGGGTGGGGCGCGGCGCGTCGCCCGTTCCGTGACGTATCGGTGACCGTTCGGTGATCATGCGGCGGCGGCCGGGCCGATCACGGTGGGCGACCAGTGGACGATCTTGGTCGGGCGGGTCCGCGACGACGCGCGGCCCCGCTACCGACGCGTACCCTTGGGGACTGTCATGAGTGCGCCTACTGAGACAGGCCCCCGCACGTACGAGATCCGTACCTACGGGTGCCAGATGAACGTCCACGACTCCGAGCGGCTGTCCGGGCTCCTGGAGTCGGCCGGGTACGTACGCGCCGGCGATGCCGAACCGGATGTCGTCGTGTTCAACACCTGCGCGGTGCGGGAGAACGCGGACAACCGGCTGTACGGCAACTTGGGGCATTTGCGGCCCGTCAAGGATGGGCACCCCGGCATGCAGATCGCCGTGGGCGGCTGCCTGGCGCAGAAGGACCGCGACACCATCGTCAAGCGGGCCCCTTGGGTGGACGTCGTGTTCGGCACCCACAACATCGGGTCGCTTCCCGCGCTGCTAGAGCGTTCTCGGGTGCAAGACGAGGCGCAGGTGGAGATTGAAGAGTCCCTGGTGACTTTTCCCTCGACACTGCCCACGCGGAGGGAGTCGCCTTACGCGGCCTGGGTGTCCATCTCCGTCGGGTGCAATAACACCTGCACGTTCTGCATCGTCCCGTCGCTGCGGGGCAAGGAGCGCGACCGGCGTCCTGGGGAGATCCTGGCCGAGGTCGAGGCGCTGGTGGGCGAGGGCGTCTTGGAGATCACGCTGCTCGGCCAGAACGTCAACGCCTACGGTTCGGGCTTCGGTGCGCTGGCCGGGGCGCCGGACGAGGTGCGGGCCATGACGGCGGGCGGTCAGTCCGCGTTCGCGGGGCTCCTGCGCGCCTGTGGCGGCGTGGACGGCCTGGAGCGGGTCCGGTTCACCTCCCCGCACCCCAAGGACTTCACCGACGACGTCATCGCCGCCATGGCCGAGACGCCGAACGTGATGCCGTCACTGCACATGCCGTTGCAGTCCGGCTCGGACCGGGTCCTGCGGGCCATGCGCCGCTCGTACCGGCAGGACCGGTACCTCGGGATCATCGACAAGGTCCGGGCCGCGATCCCGGACGCGGCGATCACCACCGACATCATCGTGGGCTTCCCGGGGGAGACCGACGCCGACTTCGAGGAGACCCTGCACGTGGTCCGCGAGGCGCGGTTCGCGTCGGCGTTCACGTTCCAGTACTCCAAGCGTCCCGGCACGCCCGCCGCCACGATGGACGGGCAGCTGCCCAAGGAGGTCGTCCAGGAGCGGTACGAGCGGCTCATCGCCCTCCAGGAGGACATCTCCTGGGCAGAGAACAAGAAGCAGCTCGGCCGCACCCTGGAGGTCCTCGTGGCCGAGGGGGAGGGGCGCAAGGACGACGCCACTCGGCGCCTGTCCGGCCGTGCGGCCGACAACCGCCTCGTGCACTTCCGGGCGCCGGAGGTTCCGGTCCGCCCCGGGGACATGGTCACCGTCGAGGTCACCTACGCGGCGCCGCACCATCTGGTCGCGGACAAGCCCGTGCAGGACGTCCGCCGTACGCGTGCGGGCGATGCCTGGGAGGCGCGCCAGGGCAAGGCGGAGGACGGGCTCAAGGGCGTTTCGCTCGGCATACCCTCCATCGGCCGGCCCGCGCAGCCCGTCCAGGCGGCGTCCGGCTGCTCGACCTGCCCCTGAGGCGCGGCAGGGTCGGGCAGGACCTGCCCGGAGGGATGGAGGAAGCTGCGTGCTGATCTCGGCTGCGGTGTGCCCGCACCCGCCCGTTCTCGTGCCCGCCATGGCGGGCGAGGCGGCGCCGGAGCTGGACGGTCTGCGGGCCGCGTGCGACGAGGCCGTCCGGGGTCTCGGGGTCGCGTACGCGGACGCCGGGGTCCGTCCGCCCCGCCTGCGGGCCTCCACCGTGGACGTTCTGTTCGTCGTGGGCGGAGCCCAGGAGACCCGCGCTTACGGGCAGGACGCGTACGCGACGCTCCGTCCCTACGGTCTCGACTGGACGAGCCCAGTGGGCGACGGAGCGGAGGCTACGGAGGCTCTGCCGTTGTCACTCAGCATCGGGCACTGGCTACTACGCCGTCAGGAGGCCGGGGCAGGCGCCCGCTACCAATCGGTAGCGTTCGACGCGGAGCCCGAGGAGTGCCTTCGGCTCGGACGGCACCTGGCCGAATCCGCGGAGCGGGTGGCACTTCTCGTCATGGGTGATGGTTCGGCGTGCCGTTCCGAAAAGGCACCCGGATATCTCGATGAGCGGGCCGAGCCCCATGACGCGGCGGTGGCGCGCGCGCTGGAGAAGGCGGACATCGACGCTCTGGCCGCGCTGGATCCCGGTCTCGCCCACGACCTCTTGGCGGCCGGGCGGGCGGCGTGGCAGGTCCTCGCCGGTGCGGCCGGAGCCCGTGGAGGCTCGGGCCGCACCGGCGGATTCACGGGTCGGCTGCTCGCCGACGAGGCTCCGTACGGAGTGGGTTATCTCGTCGCCGCCTGGCGGAAGGAGCAGCGGACGGGCGCCTGAGGGGTGTCCCCTCGGCGCTCGGACGGATCGGGGCGCCCCGTCAGTGGGGCGCGTTCGGGCCCGGCATCCCCTCGTCGGACTGCGGCCCCATGCCGCCGGACTTGTCGATGTAGTCGCCGGCCTTGCCCTGGGCCATGTCCGTCTTGTCGGCGTACTTGCCGCCGGTCCTCTGGTCGAACATGTCCCCGCCCTTGTCGACGGCCTTCTTCGCCTTGTCGGGGTGCTGGCCGAGCATTTCCTTGACCTTGTCGACTATGGACATCGTCATCCCCCCGGATCCCTCGGTTCGGTGGCGCCGCGGTCAAGCGGACGCCCTGGCGGGACGATCCATACCCGTTCTGTTGCAACAATTCGCCTGTGACGTCACCAGTTGTGATCGCCGTGGTCGGAGCGACGGCGGCCGGCAAGTCCGACCTCGCCGTGGAGCTCGCCCTCCGCCTGGGCGGTGAGGCGGTCAACGCCGACTCGATGCAGCTCTACCGGGGGATGGACATCGGCACGGCCAAGCTGACCGCCGATGAGAGACGCGGCGTCCCGCACCATCTGCTGGACGTCTGGGACGTGACCGAGACCGCGAGCGTCGCCGAGTACCAGCGGCTCAGCGCCGATGTCATCGCAGGGGTCCGCGCGCGAAACCGGGTGCCGATCCTCGTCGGCGGATCCGGCCTGTACGTGCGCGCCGCACTGGACCACCTGGAGTTCCCCGGGACGGACCCGGCCGTCCGCGCCCGCCTGGAGGACGAGTTGGCAGAGGTGGGTTCCGCTGTACTGCACGAGCGGCTGAGCCAGCTCGACCCCCCTGCCGCGGAGGCGATCCTGCCGAGTAACGGGCGGCGGATCGTCCGCGCCCTGGAAGTGATCGAGATCTCCGGGCGTCCGTTCACCGCCACGATGCCGGAGCACCGCTACAGGTACGACTCCGTCGTCCAGATAGGGCTGAACGTGCCTCGCGACGAGCTGGACGAGCGGATCGCCCTGCGGGTGGAACGGATGTGGGACGCGGGTCTGGTGGACGAGGTCCGCGAGCTGGACAAGAAAGGGCTGCGGGACGGGCTGACCGCTGGACGGGCCCTCGGTTACGCCCAGGTACTCCGGTTCCTGTCAGGGGAGTGGACGGAGGAGCAGGCCAAGGCGGAGACGATCCGGGCCACTCGCCGCTTCGCACGCCGCCAGGAGTCGTGGTTCCGGCGCGATCCGCGCGTCCACTGGCTTCCCTACGACGCCCCCGATCTGGCGGAACGAGCCATGGACCTGGTGCGGTGACGCTACGGGCCGTCCTCCGGTGCCGGGCCGTCCTCCGGTGCCGGGATGGCCTCCCAGGTGAGGCAATACGATCGAAGGATGCGGTTTGTTAAGGGGCATGGCACCGAGAACGACTTCGTGATCCTGCCCGACCCGGACGGCGCCCTCGAACTCACGGCGGACGCCGTGGCGCGGCTGTGCGACCGGCGGGCCGGGATCGGCGCCGACGGCGTCCTGCGGGTCGTCCGGACGAAGGCCACCGAGTTCGACGGCGCGGGCGCCGAGTGGTTCATGGACTACCGGAACGCCGACGGCGGCATCGCCGAGATGTGCGGCAACGGGGCGCGGGTCTTCGCGCGCTACCTGGTCGACGCGGGCCTCGCCGAGCCCGGCGAGTGGGACATCGCCACCCGCGCGGGCCTCCGCCGCGTGACGCTGGGCCCGTCCGGGGACGTCAGCGTGGACATGGGCCCGCCGGAACTGCTCGGCACGGGCGAGGCGTCCATGGCCGGCGAGACCTTCGCGGGCGTGCGCGTGTCCATGGGCAACCCGCATCTCGCCTGCCGTGTGGACGGGCCGGTCACCGCACTGGACCTTTCGCGCGCCCCCCATTTCGACCCGCAGGTCTTCCCGGACGGCGTGAACGTCGAGTTCTTCCGTGCCGTCGGCGAGCGGCACCTGGAGATGCGCGTGTACGAGCGCGGTTCCGGTGAGACGCGCTCCTGCGGTACGGGCACCGTCGCGGTGGCGGCGGCCGCCGCATCGGAGCAGGGGACCGGGCGGATGTCCCTGCCGGAGGGGGAGTGGACCGTGGACGTTCCCGGTGGACGTGTGACGGTCACCCTTGACGGCAGGACCAGTCACCTGAAGGGCCCCGCGGTCCTCGTAGCGGACGGCGAGACCCGTCCCGGCTGGCTCTGACGCACCCCTACCGACCTGGGGTTCGACCCTGTTTCGGCTCGTCCCGGCTCGATCGGGACAACGGTCCCTCTGCACCGGGACCGGGGACGGCATAACTTTCTTCTTGCACACCCTCTGGTGAATGGCCCGTACGGACCGGGATGGGAGCCCCGGCGCCGTACGGAGCCCGAGGGCCGGTGGCGACCTTCTTGGCGGGGGGCGGTCACCGGCCCTCCCACCGGGAGGGGTTCCTCGACAGAAGCCCGCGGCGCGGCTCGCGGAAGCGGCTCGCAGGAGCAGGCCTAGGAGAGCGCCCCGTTGACGGGGAGCCGGGCGCGGACGAGGGTGCCGCCCTTCGGCCCGGGGCCCACGGTGCAGGATCCACCGAGTTCGGCGGCGCGCTCGCGCATGGAGGACATGCCGATGCCGGAACGCATGCTCATCGGCAACCCCACCCCGTTGTCGTTGACGGTGACGTGGAGGTCGCCGTTCAGGTACAGCCTCACCACGGCCGAGTCGGCGTTCGCGTGCCTGTGCACGTTGGTGAGGGCCTCCTGGACGATCCGGTACGCCGCCACCTCCGCCGCGGCGGGCAGGTGCTTGAGGTCGCCCTCGACATGAACGTCCACCTTCGGGCCGTCTCCGGTGGCGACGACCCCGCCCAGCGCTTGGATGGCCCCAGCCAGGCCGAGGTCGTCCAGGGCGGGTGGGCGCAGCCCGTAGACGAGCTCGCGGATGTCGCCGATGGTGCGTCCCATGGTCGCCCGGAGGTTCTCCAGGAGCGCGTCCACGGCCTGTGGGTCGGTCTTGAGGGTGATGCGGGCGGCGTCCACGGTCATGGCGAGGCTGGCCAGCGTGGGCCCGAGGCCGTCGTGCAGGTCGCGGCGCAGCCGGCGGCGCTCTTCCTCGCGCGTGCGCAGGATGTGCTCGCGGGAGCGCTGCACGTCGGCGGCGAGCCGGGCCGCGTTGGCCAGTTCGGCGAGGTTGCGGGCCAGGATGCCCGACAGGCGCGTGTCGGGCGGGCGGGTGACCCCGAACAGCAGCCGGCCGACCGGTTCGCCGTGCCACACCAGCGGGATGAGCTGCGGGCGGTCGCCGAGCACGCCGTCCTCGGCGGAGATCGTGCGGCCGTCGCGGTCCAGCACCTCGATCACGACGCCGGTGGCGTGCAGCGCCGAGCGCGCCACGTCGGCGGCGACGGCCAGGGCCGCGGCGGGGTCGGCGGCGGTCTGGAGCCGACGGTTGAGGCGGTCGGCGATCCGGTACGGGTCGCGCTCGCCGTGGATCAGCCCGTCCACGGCCCGCTGGAGCCGCCGCCGGACCGGCTCGAACACCGCGCCGGCCGCGATGGCCCCGACCAGGCCCGCCAGGGTGCCGCGCCCGGCGACCAGCAGGCTCGCGCCGCCGACCAGCGCGAAGTACACGCCGGTGATGACCACGACGAGCCCGGCGTAGACCAGCGTGCGGCTGACGACCAGGTCGATGTCGTACAGGCGGTAGCGGGTGATGGCGATCGCGACGCACAGCGGGATCGCCACGATGGTGATGTTGCGGAGCGGGTCGCCGATCGGGCTGTTCTCGCCGACGTAGATGATCCCCAGGGCGATGATGCCGGGGTAGACCACCCAGGCGATCTGCCGCCGGACGTCGGGCGAGGACCGCACGAACCGCACCAGCACCGATGCCAGGCTGCCGGCCAGGGTGGCGATGATCAGGACGCTGATCGGCACCGGGATGTCGGCGAAGGAGTAGACCGACACCCCGTTGTGGAAGCGCCGCACGTCCGGGTCGATCGTCAGGTGCACGCACACCACGGCCGGGACCGCGCACGCCATCAGCAGGACCGGCTTGAACCGCCGCGACACCAGCCGCCCGTCGGGGAAGATCAGCGGCAGGATCAGGGTCAGCACGTAGGTGTCGATCGCCCATAGCCACGTGCCGAGCCAGGTGAAGAACCCCGCCCCGGCCCAGTGGTGCAGCTCGAACCACGGCCCCAGGTTCAGCGTCAGGACGTAGGCGCCGGCGCTGACGCCCGAGCCGAGCATCACCCAGGCGACCCGCAGCCCCGGCCGGTACCGCAGCAGGATCGCGGCCGTCGGGGTCCACACCAGCGCGACGACGATCTCCGGATGCCACCACACCAGCCGTCGGCCGGCGGGCAGGAAACCGCCGAGGATCAGCGACGCGGTCACGGCCACGACCGCCGCCAGGGCGAGCGTGAACGCCGTGCGTCCCGCCCTGCGGTCGTGCTCCACCGTGTCCATCGCGCGCTCCCCGCCACCAAAGTAATGGAATGTTAAAACTTCCTGCTCCCTGTCCTGGAGTCGAAGGGGCGTCCGCCTCAGGACAGCGGGACCCCTCACTGCGGAGACTGTTCTCGTCGCGGAACGTGGACACGAGCCGCGGCGGTCCTCGCGGGAACCGGGAGGAAGCATTGGAAGTGCAGGTCAGAGGCCATCGGGCGCGCTGGGACCCGGCCCCGGGCGGCACGCTTCCCACCGGTGCCCGGCCGCACGGCGCGGGCGGCTGCTCCCGAGCTCACACAGGGGCGGGTTCGGAGCGCCGCCGGTGCCGACGGGTTAGGGGCGACCGAAATATCGGATGACCTTCGTATCGGCCATGCCGAGGGCACGGTAACGGTCATGACGCAATCTCCTGCGGCCGGCGGCGCACGCACGCGTTGGGACGCCCGTCGAGGGCACGGCGAGCACGGCGATGACCATGAATCGCATGGCCGGACGTCCGGACGTCCCTCGGTGGCGCGGTCGTACCCTGTCGTGGCACGGCCTCATGGTTGCGTGAACAGGGGTGTTCGGTCGAGTCCAGTCAGCCGAGCCGAGTCAGGACACTTGCCCGCGAAAGGGCCAGAACGCCGCGCTGCATCTCCTCAGGCGTGACATCGCCGAAGAGGAGGAACTGCAGGATGAACCCCGGCATGAGCCCGAAGAGCGTCTTGGTGACGGCCTCGACATCGGTGTCGGGAGGCAGCAGGCCCGACTCGACCAGGCGGCCGACGTAGCTCTTCCAGGTCTCCCGTAGGGCGGTCACGTTCTTCCGGACGTAGCGGCCCAGCTCGGGGTCGTACAGCGCGAGGCTCCACGCCTGGGGGGCGAGCCGCAGCGGGCCGTCCGGGCCGGCGAGACCGACGATCTTGGTCGCGAGCCGGACGGCCATCTCGTCCAGGGGGAGGACCGGGTCCTGGAGCGCGAGGTCGCTGAAGCAGGTCTGCAGGTCGCCGACCACCGTGGACATGATCGCGTCGATGATGCCGTTCTTGCTCTTGAAGTACCGGTAGACGGCGCCGGCCGAGAGCCCCGACTCCGCGAAGATGTCCTGCATGGACGTCTCGCGGATGCCCTTGCGGACGAAGCAGGCGCGCGCGGCGTCGAGGATCTGGCGGCGCCGCCGCTCCAGGTGCTCCTCGCTGACTCTCGGCATGCGGCCAATATAAAACGAACGTCCGTTCTTGACAAGGACGCGGGGCGCTGCGACGCTGGGGCACATAAGAGAACGAACATTCCTTTTATGGAGGCGGCCGTGAAGTCCTCCCTCGTCCAGCGCGCCCTCGGCATCGCCGTCGGGGCGGCGCTCCTGCAACTGCTCATGATCACCGCGTTCGCGTGGCCGTCCGCGCGGATCGCGCCGCGCGACGTCCCGATCGTCGTGACCGGCCCGGGCGCCGCCGCGGTCGCCGACCGGCTGGAACGCGAGCAGCCCGGCGCGTTCTCGGTCCGGACGCGCCGGGACGAGGCCGCCGCGCGCGCGGCGCTCGCCGACCGCGACGCCTACGGCGCCATCGTCACCACGCCGTCCGGGCCCAAGGTGCTCACCGCGTCCGCGGCCTCGCCGATGGTCGCCCAGCAGCTCGGGCTGATGGCCCAGAAGCTGGCGGCGGCCCAGGGCGGCGCGTCCGCCGCCCCCGCAGCGCCCGTCCAGGACGTGGTCGCGGCCGACGCCGACGACCCGCGCGGCGCCGGGTTCGGGGCCCTCGTCCTCCCGCTGGTCATGTCCGGCATCGCCGCCGCGGCCCTGCTGACGCTCGCCGTCCCCTCGATCGCGGCGCGGACGGTGGGCGCCGTCGTGTTCGCCGTCCTGGGCGGGCTCGGTTCGGCGGGCATCGCGCAAGGGTGGCTTTCGCTGCTTCCCGGCTCGTACCTGGCCGTGGCCGGAGTGATGGCGCTGGCCATCCTGGCGGTCTCGGGCACCGTCGTGGGGCTGTCGGCCGCTCTCGGACGCGCGGGGATCGGCGTCGGAGCCCTGCTCCTCCTGCTGCTCGGCAACCCCCTGTCGGCCGCCACGTCGGCGCCTGAGCTGCTTCCGCAGCCGTGGGGTGACCTGGGTCAGCTCCTCCCGCCCGGGGCGGCGGTGAGCCTGCTCAGGGCCACGGCGTTCTTCGACGGCGCCGGATCGGCCGGGCCGCTCGCCGTCCTGGCGGCCTGGGTCGCGGCCGGTGCGGCGCTGCTGGTCGTGGGCGGTCTCCGCGGCCGCGCGGCGAAGCAGACCGTGGCCGAGCGAGAGCCCGTCATGGCGTAGTTTTCGCCGTCCCCTGGACTCGTGCCGAGGCCGGGATTGAAACGGGGCTCGCCCGGTCCGGGCGAGCCCCGGCGTTTCCTCCGCGCCGTACGTGATGGGTCAGTAGCATTCTGTGACCATCGCATGTGCCGGGGAGGAGGAACATGGCGGCGTTCCTGCTGCGCCGGCTGGTGAACTACACCGCCCTGGTCGTCCTGGCGGCGAGCCTCGCCTACCTGCTCGCCGCCGCCGCGCTGAAGCCGCGCGCCAACTTCGAGGACCGCGCCCCCCGCCCGCCCGAGGCGGTCGTGGAGGCGCAGCTCACCCGGCTCAACCTCAACGACCGCACGCCCCTCGCCGACCGGTACCGCACCTGGGCCGGCGGCGTGCTCCACGGCGACTTCGGACGCACCTGGCAGGGGGAGCCGGTCACCGCCGAGCTGTGGCGGCGCCTCGGCGTCAGCCTGCGGCTCCTGCTCGCCGGGGCCGTCCTCGGGAGCGCGTTCGGGATCCTGCTCGGCGCCTACGCGGCCATCGCGCGCGGCCGGGCCGCCGACCGGCTGATCACGGTCGGCTCCTCCCTGCTGCTGGCCGTGCCCGTGTTCGTGCTCGCGGTGCTGCTGCAGATCGTCGCCGGCAAGGCCAACGACGCCACCGGCCTGCGGGTGTTCGAGTGGGTCGGCGAGTCGACGCCGGGCGCGTCCGACGGGCCCTTCGGCCCGCTCGGCGGGCTCGGCGACCGGTTCCGGCACCTCCTGCTGCCCACCGTCACGATCGCCCTCGCGCAGTTCGCCCTCTACAGCCGCTACCAGCGCAGCATGATGCTGGACGTCCTCCAGGCCGACTTCGTGCGCACGGCCCGCGCGAAGGGGCTGCGGCGGCGCGCCGCGCTGCTGCGGCACGGGTTGCGCACGGCGCTGATCCCGATGACCACGTACTTCGCCTACACCTTCGGCCTGCTGCTGCTCGGCGGCGTGTTCACCGAGAAGGCCTTCGGACGGCACGGCGTGGGCGAGTGGCTCGTCGACTCCATCAGCCGGGGCGACGTCAACGTGGTCGCGGCCGTCAACTGCCTCGCCGCGTGCGGGGTCCTGCTCGCGGGGCTCGTGTCGGACGTCCTCTACGGGGTCCTCGACCCCCGGGTCCGCACCGGGGCGGCCGTGTGACCGCGGACGTCGTCACGTGCGCCACCGAGCACGACTCCCGCGGCGGTCCCGGGCAGGGTCCGGACGAGGAGTTCGCCTGGAGATCCGGCACGCTCTTAGGGCGCGCCATCCGGACCGCGGCGCGCGCGCGGTGCGTGGCACGCAGCCGGCGGGCCGTCGCGGGTCTGATCCTGCTCGTCCTCCTGTTCGTCCTCGCCTTCGTGGGCCCGCTCGTCTCCCCGTGGGGCTGGGACGACACCGACTTCGCGGCGTTCCGGCAGGGCCCGTCCGTCCACCACTGGATGGGGACGACGCAGAGCGGACGCGACGTGTTCGCCCTGACCCTGCGCGGCATGCAGAAGTCGCTGCTCATCGGCCTGTTCGTCGCGGTCGTCTCCACCGGGCTCGCCGCCGCCGTCGGCACCGCGGCGGGGTTCGCGGGCGGCTGGCTCGACCGGACCCTGATGTGGGGCGTCGACCTGCTGCTCGTCCTGCCCTCGTTCCTCGTCATCGCCGTGCTGGCGCCGCAGACCGCGGGGACCTGGCCCACGCTCGTCCCGCTGCTCGCCGCGTTCCTCTGGATGATCACCGCCCGGGTGGTGCGGGCCATGACGATCTCGCTGCGCGAGCGCGAGTACGTGCTCGCGGCGCGGTTCCTCGGCGTGCGGGCGCCGCGCGTGATCGTCCGGCACATCCTGCCGCAGCTCGCGTCGCTGCTCGTCGTGGACGCGAGCGTGAACGTCAGCGTCGCGATCCTCGCCGAGAGCGGGCTGTCCGCCCTCGGCCTCGGCGTCCGGCCGCCGGACGTCTCCCTCGGCTCGCTCATCGCCGACGGGCAGAGCGGCGCGACCGCCTACCCGTGGCCGTTCGGGTTCGCCGCCGGGCTGCTCGTCCTCATCGTCCTGGCGGTCAACCTGCTGGGGGACGGGTTGCGCGACGTCCTCGACCCCGCCTCCGGGCCCAGATGGACCGGCGGTGAGACGTGACCGTCCTGGAAGTCACCGGACTGCGCGTCACGTACGCGCCGGACGTGCGCGCCGTCCGCGGAGTGGACTTCGCGTTAGGGCCGGGCGAGGTGCTCGGTGTCGTGGGAGAGTCCGGCTCAGGGAAGACGGCCCTGGCCCTTGCCGTGATGGGTCTGCTCCCACCGGACGCACAGGTCGCGGGCTCCGTGCGGTTACGCGATGAGGAACTGCTGGGACGATCCGACGCTGACCTCTCCCGGATCCGCGGCAAGGACCTGACGATGGTGTTCCAGGATCCCCTGTCGGCGCTCACCCCCGTGTACCCGGTCGGCGACCAGATCGCCGAGACGATCCAGATCCACGCGGGCGCCACCCGCGCGGCGGCGCGCGCGCGGGCCGTCGAGTTGCTGGACCTCGTCGGCATACCCGCCGCGGCGCGGCGGGCCCGCGCGTACCCGCACGAGTTCTCCGGGGGCATGCGGCAGCGCGTGATGATCGCGATGGCGATCGCCAACGATCCGGTCGCGATCGTCGCGGACGAGCCGACCACCGCGCTCGACATGACCATCCAGGCCCAGGTCCTGGAGGTGCTGCGCGTCGCCAAGGAGGCCACGGGCGCCGCGATCGTCCTGATCACGCACGATCTCGGGGTGGTCGCCGGGTTCGCCGACCGCGTCATGGTGATGTACGCGGGCCGGGCCGTGGAGACCGGCCCGGTCGAGGAGATGTACCGCCGCCCGCGCATGCCGTACACGATCGGGCTGATGCAGTCGCTGCCCCGCATCGACGGCGCCGTGTGGACGCCGGCGGGCGGCGACCCCTGGCGCGGTGGGCGGATGGCGCCGATCGAGAGCGCGTCTCCGACCGCTTCCGCCGCGGGGAGCACCGGGTGCTCGTTCCGGCCGCGCTGCCCCGTCGCCGTGCTCGGCTGCGCGGACGGCGAGCCCGAACCCGCCGTGGTCGGCCCGTCCGGGCACACGGCCGCGTGCGTGAACACCGCGGCGACCGCCGACCCCTCCGACGGTCTCCGTCCGGAGGAGGTGGTGCAGGACACCGCGTTGGCTGTGCCTCTCCCAGAGGACCCCTGCAACGTTGAGAAGCCCGCCGATCCTGTCCCGGTGCGCTCCTACCGGAACGAGCGTCCCGTCGTCCTCTACGTGGACGACCTCGTCCGGCACCACCAGCTCTACCGGGGGAGGTTCTTCAGGCGCCGTGCCGGCACCGTGCACGCGGTGGACGGTGTCGGGTTCGACGTCCGGGTGGGGGAGACGCTCGCCCTGGTGGGCGAGTCCGGGTGCGGGAAGACCACGGCGCTGATGGAGATCCTGAGGCTGGCCCGTCCGCAGCGGGGACGCGTCGCCGTCCTCGGCCAGGACACGGCCGAGCTCCGGAGCGCCGGCCGCAAAGCCCTGAGACGTGACGTCCAGGTCGTCTTCCAGGACCCCTTCACCTCGCTGGACCCGCGGATGCGTGTCGCCGACATCCTCGCGGAGCCGCTGGTGACGCACGGCGTGCCCGCGTTCCAGATCGGCGGCCGCGTACGTGAACTGCTGGAACTCGTCGGCTTGGAGCCCGGCCACGCGGGACGGTACCCGCAGGGCCTCTCCGGCGGGCAGAGACAGCGCGTCGGAATCGCCAGGGCCCTCGCACTGGAACCGCAGTTGTTGCTCCTCGACGAGCCCGTCGCTGCTTTGGACGTGTCGGTCCAGGCCGGTGTCATGGACCTCCTGGAGGAACTGCGCGCTCGAATCGGCCTGGCGTACCTGTTCGTCTCGCACGACCTCGCTGTGGTCAGGCGGATCGCTCACCGGGTGGCCGTCATGTACCTGGGGCGGATCGTGGAGATCGGTGCCGTGGACGAGGTGTACGACGCCCCCGCTCACCCTTACACGCGCGCGCTTCTGGACGCCGTCCCGCTGCCCGATCCCTTCCTGGAGCGACGTCGCCTCCGTACGCCTCTCCAGGGCGAGTTGCCGGATCCGGCGGCCCCGCCGGCGGGGTGCCGGTTCCGTCCCCGGTGTCCGCGCTATGCCGGACTCACCGGTGACGAAGGCCGCCTCTGCGACGAACGCGACCCGGAACCGCAGCCCATCATGACCGCCATGGACAGGCACGTCGCGTGTCACCACCCCCTCGCCCACCCTGGAGCCGATCAGTGAGATGGCTCGTGCGCGCGCGCCGCACGAACGCGGTCGCGGCCTGCCTGGCCGTGGTCATCCTGCCCGCGAGTGGCTGCACGGACATGGGCCGGAGCAGATCGGCGACGTACGCCTCCGGGAGGCTTCCCGCCTCCGACACCAATCCGCAGCCCCGTGACCGCATCACCAACGGCGGGACCCTGCGCTGGCCGCTGCCGGAATTCCCGTCCCAGTGGAACTTCAACCACGTCAACGGGACGAAGGGCGTCGTCGAGCAGGTCGTCCAGGGAGCGCTGCCCTACCTGATGCGCTCCGACCGGAAGGCGGTACCGCATCCGGTTCCGGAGTACCTCGAATCGGCCAAGCTGAGGCGCACCGCGCACGGCCAGGTCGTCACCTACCGGCTCAACCCCCGGGCGAGATGGTCGGACGGGCGGCCCCTCGGCTACCGCGACTTCGCCGCCCAGGTCCACGCCCTCTCCGGACGCGACCCGAGGTTCCAGGTGTCCACCGTCACCGGTTACCGGCAGGTCAAGCGTGTCGTGCAGGGAACCGGCGGCAACGTGGTCAAGGTGACCTTCGCGGGGACGTACGCGGACTGGCGGAGCCTGTTCAGCCCCCTCTACCCGGCCGCGGCCTACTCCGAGCCGTCCGCGTTCAACACCGCGTGGGTCGACCGCATGCCCGTCACGGCCGGGCCGTTCAGACCCGAGACGATCGACCGGACCGCGAAGACGCTGACCATGGTGCGCGATCCCGCGTGGTGGGGCCCGCCCGCCAAGCTCGACCGCATCGTCTACCGGACCATCGACCCCGCCGCGATGCCCGCCGCGTTCGCGAACAACGAGATCGACCTGATGGACGTCGGCCTGGACGCGGGCGCGCTGCACCGGGCGATGGGCGTCCAGGGCGCCGCCGTCCGCAGGGCCGGCGGCCCCGACTGGCGGCACTTCACGTTCAACGCGGCCGGGCCCGTCCTGTCCGACGCGCGCGTCCGGCGGGCGGTCATGCTCGGCATCGACCGCCGGACGATCGCCCGGTCCGACCTGTCGGGCCTGGACGTGCCGGTGCAGACGCTCGGAAACCACTTCTACGTCAACACCCAGGACGGCTACCAGGACAACTCGGGTTCGTACGGTCGCTACGACCCGGTAAGGGCCGGACGCCTCCTGGACAAGGCGGGCTGGGCGCGGAGCGGCAAGTACCGCGCCAAGGGCGGACGGATCCTGGCACTGCGGTTCGTCGTGCCGTCCGGTGTGCCCGGTGGCAAGCAGGAGGGCGAGCTGACGCGCGCCATGCTCGAACGCATCGGTGTCCGGGTCGACATCCGGCCCGTCCCCGCCGACGACGTCTTCGACCGCTACGTCACCCCCGGCGATTTCGACATCGTCCCGTTCTCCTGGCTCGGCACGTCGTTCCCCGTGTCGCCGATGAAGTCGGTGTTCGCGCGACCGCACGGCGACCGCATCCAGCAGAACTACGCGCGCACGGGGACGTCCGCGATCGACGCGGCGATGGACCGCGCGATCGCGGAGGTCGAACCTGGGAGGATTCACGCCCTTGTGAACGAAGCCGACCGGCTGATCTGGCGGCAGGCGTTCGTCCTGCCGCTGTACCAGCGTCCCCAGATCGTGGCGACGCGGGCGGATCTCGCCAACATGGGGGCCTGCGGGTTTCTTGAACCCGCCTACCAGGACATCGGCTTCACGAATCGCGGCTGAGCGGCCGCCGCCGTTGGCGGCCATGGGAACGTCCCTAGGAGGGACGCGCTTCTCCCCGGGGCTTCACGGGAGGGCGAGCTCGATGCCCTTGCGGTCGCTCGTGAAACGGGCGTTCCACACGTAGAGCCGCAGGTCCTTCGCGGACACGCCGTCCTCGACGGGCAGATCGGAGGCGATCCGCACCACGTAGGAGGCGCCCGCGGGCATCATCGTGTCGCCGGCGTCGTCGAACGGCGGCTTGGACCCGTCGAGCCGGGCGGTGACCTTGCTGTGGTTGGGCAGCGTGCACATCCCGGCCGGGATGCCCGCCTGCGGCATGCACCGCTCCCGCGCGGACGCCGGGACCCGCGAGCGCGGCATGAACAGGTCCGCGGGGTAGTCGAGAAGGACGGGCCTGCGCTGGTTGTTGGTGAGGATGTAGTCGGCGTAGGCGTAGCTCGTCCCGGACGGCGGCGCCTCGGTGGGGCCGAGCGGGTGCCGGTCGGTGCCCGCCCTGACGGCCGCCAGGCTGTAGCCGTAGCCCTCCGGCGTGGTGAAGTTCAGTGGCGGGCCGGCCTTCGGGGCGGCCGTCGTGGCCACCGCCGCACCGGCGTCGCCCTGGCTGGCGAGCGAGGGCCGGGCGGTGCGGTCGCCGTCGCCCGCGCCCGGGCGGAGGTAGACGATCCCGGCCGCCACGGCGGCGATCCCGACCGCTCCGGTCAGCGCCCCGGCGAGGCCCAGGCGCCCCGCGCCACTGCTCTTTCGTCGGCGATGCGAGTGGTACCTGTTCGACTCGTAACCGTTGGACATGTCTCCGTGCTCCCTCGGCCCTCTTCAGGCTCAGTAAGCGCGTCCTGTCTGCGGGGCCAGTCACGATACAGGACATCTCGGATACGGACCGGGAGGCGCCCCTGGTCGAACACCGGACGAACGGGCAGGTCAGGAGCTCAGTTCGGACGGCGGTTCACTCCGGGCGGCCGACGAGGGCCTCCCGGCCGAGACCGCGCAGCGAGGCGTCCAGCACCTGCGCGGTGTGCGCGACCGCGATGCCGGTGCCTCCGCGGCGCAGCGCCGTCGCGATCTGCATCGAGCAGCCGGGGTTGGCGGCGACGAGCAGTTCGGCCCCGGTGGCGTCCACGTTCGCCGCCTTGCGGTCGCCGAGCTCGGCCGCCGCCTCCGGCTGGAGCAGGTTGTAGGTGCCGGCCGAGCCGCAGCAGATGTCGGGGTCGGCGACCTCCCGCACGGTCAGCTCCGGGATGCCCGCGAGCAGCGCGCGGGGCTGCGCGCGGATGCCCTGGGCGTGGGAGAGGTGGCAGGCGTCGTGGTAGGCGACGGTGACCGGAAGTGGCCCGCGTTCCGCGCGGGGGCCGAGTTCCACGAGGAACTCCGCGAGGTCCCGGGTCCTGGCGGATAGCGCCTCCGCACGCGCCGACCAGGACGGGTCGTCCGCGAGCAGCGCCTGGTACTCCTTCATCGCCGACCCGCATCCGGCCGAGTTCACCACGATGACGTCGACGCTCTCGAAGGTCTCGACCGTCCGGCGGGCGAAGGCGCGGGCCTCCTCCTCGCGTCCCGCGTGCAGGGACAGGGCGCCGCAGCAGCCCTGCCCCTTGGGGATGACCACGTCGCACCCTTCGAGCGCCAGGACGCGGGCCGTGGCGGCGTTCACGCCGGGAAAGAACTCGCCCTGCACGCATCCGGTCAGCATCCCGACCGTGGCGCGGTGCTTGCCGCGGGCGGCGACGCGCTCGGGGAGCCTCGGGGCCTTGCCCAGCGGCGGGGCGAGCCGCTCCATCGCGGCGAGCGAGGGCGAGATGCGCTCCAGCACACCCGTTCGGCGGACGAGACGGTCCAGCCCCGCCTTCTGGTAGGCCCTCAGGGGACCGCGCAACGCGCGGAGGCGCCGCCTGTACGGGAACAGGCGAAAGATGGCCTCACGGACGAGCCGCTCCTGCAACGGACGAGGATGCTCCTGCTCGACCTCCGCCCGAGTCATCTCGATGAGCCGGTCGTACTG
The DNA here is from genome assembly GCF_900659615.1 of Actinomadura fibrosa. GTDB lineage: Bacteria > Actinomycetota > Actinomycetes > Streptosporangiales > Streptosporangiaceae > Spirillospora > Spirillospora fibrosa. Next base: position 70,636 of record NZ_CAACUY010000008.1, read on the forward strand.
CACACCGGAGGGGCAGGCCGTCACGCAGGCCATGCATCCGAGGCACTTGTCGAAGTGCTCGACCATGGGGCCGCTCAGAGGGGCGCCCTCCGCGTGCTGCTGCATCAGGTGGATACGGCCCCGGGGCGAGTCCATCTCCTCGCCCCACAGGACGTAGGTGGGGCAGGTCGGCAGGCAGAAACCGCAGTGCACGCAGTCGCCGAGCAGTTTCGGGAGGTCGTCCTGGGCGCTCACTAGATACCTCCCACGAAGCGGCCGGGTGACAGGCGGTGGTCGGGGTCGAACTGGTCCTTCACGCGCCGCATCAGCGCGAGCGCCGGGACCGGCCCCCAGAAGTCGACTTCGCCGCGCACATCCTCCGGCGCGTACTGGACGACGGCGCGTCCCTTGTGCGCGGCCAGGGTGTCGCGCAGCGAGCCGAGGACAGCGGCCACCTCCGCCGGCGCCATTCCTGAGGGCAGGCCCACATGGCCATGGCCGCTCGCGTTCCAGGACACCGCGACCTCCGGTTGCGCTGTCGCGGCCAGGAGGTGGGGGAGCGCGGTGGGAGGGGCGGTCACATCGATGAGGGTGGTGCCGTCCGGGTAGACGCCCCATCCGTCCGGAGCCGTGTCCGTCACCTGGGCTGTATCACCAAGGAGAGTGGTGAGTTGCCCAGCGCGCGCGGCGACGCCCTCGGGGACGCCTTCCAGTAGGACGGCGACCGTCCCAGGGCTGAGGTATTCGAGCGCACTCGGCGCCACAGGGGAGTGCAGGACCGACTGGACGGCCTCGTGTGCCTCGCCGGGGTCACCCACCGAGCAGGTCACCCACGCACGGGCCGCCGGTACCGGATGGAGGCGGAACGTGACCTCCACGATCAATCCCAGGGTCCCGTAGGAACCGCAGAAGAGCCGTCCCAGGTCATATCCGGCGACGTTCTTGACGACCTTGCCGCCCGAACGGGCGATCTGCCCGTCCGCCCGCACGACCGTCAGGCCGATGACGAGATCGCGGGGCGTCCCGAACAGCGTCCGGAGCGGCCCTGCGGCGCCTGTAGCGACCGTGCCGCCGACCGTGGACCCCGGCAGCGGGACGTCGAGTGCGAGCCGCTGGCCACGGTCGGCGAGCGCCTCCGCGAGCCGGTCCATCGGCAGCCCCGCCTGCGCCTTCGCCACCAGGTCGCCGGACGCGTGCTCCACCAACGCGTCAAGGCGGTGCGTGTCCACGAGAAGGTCGCAGCGCCGCGGAGGCGTCCCCCAATCCAGCCGCGTCTCGGCACCGCGCGGAACGACCGCCAAGTCCAGTTCGGCGGCGACCCGCATGACCTCCGCCGCCTCCGCCACGCTCCCCGGCGCGGCCACCAGACTGGGTTCGACGCCGAGCACGCCCTCGGCGGACTCACCGGGACGGACGTCGCCGCAGACCTTCGCCAGGGCGTCCAAGGGCCGCATCAGAAGATGTCCGCCTTTCCCGCGAACGGATGGGGCCCTTTGCGCACCCCCGGCACCTCGCCACACAGCCGGGGCGTCGGGAAGACCTTGCCCGGGTTGCACAACCCCGCCGGATCGAAACCGCACCGCACCATCTGCATCGTGTCCAGGTCCGCCTCACTGAACATCCGGGGCATGTACCGGGCCTTGTCCACACCGACACCGTGCTCACCCGTGATGGAACCGCCATGCTCGATGCACAGATCGAGGATCGCGCCCGACACGTCCTCCGCGCGCTCGGCGGCGCCCGGCTCGGCGTCGTCGAACAGCACCAGCGGATGCAGGTTCCCGTCTCCCGCATGGAAGACGTTGGCGACCCGCACCCCCGACTCGGCCGACAGCGCGTCGATCCGGGCCAGGACCTGCGGGAGGGCCGTCCGGGGGATGACACCGTCCTGGACGAGGTAGGCGGGGCTGATCCGGCCGACGGCCGCGAACGCGGACTTGCGCCCCGTCCAGATCAGGGCCCGCTCGGCGTCGTCGGCGGCGATGCGGATCTCGAACGCGCCCGCGTCCCGGCACAGCCGCTCCACCTCGGCGAACTGCGCCGCGACCTCCGCCTCCGGCCCGTCCAGCTCCACGATCAGGACCGCCCCGGCGCCCGGCGGGTACCCGCAGCGCACCGCCGCCTCGGCGGCCTCGATCGACAGCGCGTCCATCATCTCGATCGCGGCCGGCACGACGCCCGCCCCGATGATCGCCGACACGGCGGTGCCGCCGGCCTCGATCGACGCGAACGCCGCCAGCAGCGTCTGCACGGTCTCCGGCACCCGCGTCAGCCGCACCGTGATCTTCGTGGTGACGCCCAGCGTCCCCTCCGCCCCGACGAACACCCCCAGCAGGTCGTACCCGGGGTCGCCCGCGGAGAGCTCGACCAGCTCGCCGTCCGGCGTCACGACCTCGCACGCGAGCACGTGGTGGGCGGTGAAGCCGTACTTCAGGCAGTGCGCGCCCCCGGAGTTCTCGGCGACGTTGCCGCCCACCGAGCAGATCTGCTGGCTGGACGGATCCGGCGCGAAGTAGTAGCCGTGCGGCCGCGCCGCCCGCGTCACGTCCAGATTGATCACGCCGGGCTCGACGACCGCCCGCTGGTTCGCGACGTCGATCTCCAGGATCCGCCGCATCCTGGACGTGACGATGAGAACCCCGTCCGCCCGCGGCAGCGCGCCGCCGGACAGGCCCGTCCCGGACCCGCGCGCCACGTACGGGACGCCCGCGTCCGCGCAGGCCCGGACGATCGCGGCGACCTGCTCGGCCGAGTCCGGCAGCACCACGACGCCCGGCGTCGCGCGGTGGTTGGTCAGCCCGTCGCAGTCGTAGGTGCGCAGCCGGACGGGATCGGTGATCACCTGGTCGGAGCCGAGCAACGCGCCGAGACGCGAGGCGAGCGCCTGAAGTTCCGCTTCCATCGCCTCCACCTTCTCCCCGCCGCCGGAACCCCCGCAAGAACCTGCCCGCTCCCCGCGGCGGGGGGACCGGGACCCCGGTCCCCCCGCGAACGGCTACGGCATCCGCTCGTACGCCGGGGTCGTCAGGAACTCGGAGTACTCGTCCGCGAGCGTGACCTCCTTGAACAGGGTGACGGCCTGGTTGTAGCGGGGCTCGTTGAAGGCGTCGCCGAGCTCGGCGCGGATGTTCGCGAGCTCCTCCTCCAGGATCCGCTCCACGAGCTCCTTGGTGACCTTCGGGCCGTCCTTCAGCTCGATGCCGTTGTAGATCCACTGCCACACCTGGGAGCGGGAGATCTCTGCGGTCGCGGCGTCCTCCATGAGGTTGTGGATCGCGACGGCGCCCGCGCCGTCCAGCCAGGTCGCGAGGTAGCGCAGCGCCACGTCGATGTTGTTGCGCAGGCCCGCCTCGGTGATGTCGCCCGGCGTCGCCGCCACGTTGAGCAGGTCGGCCGCGGAGACCTTCACGTCCTCGCGGAGCCGGTCCAGCTGGTTCGGCCGGTCGCCGAGGACGCCGTCGAACACCTCGCGGCAGATCGGGACGAGGTCGGGGTGCGCCACCCACGAGCCGTCGAAGCCGTCGCCGGACTCGCGGGTCTTGTCGGCCCGCACCTTCTCCAGCGCGACCTTGTTGACCTCCTCGTCCCGCCGGGACGGGATGAACGCCGCCATGCCGCCGATCGCGTGGGCGCCGCGCTTGTGGCAGGTGCGGACGAGCAGCTCGGTGTAGGCCCGCATGAACGGCGCCGTCATCGTGATCGCGTTGCGCTCCGGCAGGACGAACTCCGCGCCCCGGTCCCGGAACTTCTTGATCACCGAGAAGAGGTAGTCCCAGCGGCCCGCGTTGAGGCCCGCGGAGTGGTCGCGCAGCTCGTAGAGGATCTCCTCCATCTCGAACGCGGCCGGGATCGTCTCGATGAGCACGGTCGCGCGGATCGTGCCGCGCGGGATCTCCAGGATGTCCTGGGCGAGGTTGAAGGCGTCGTTCCAGAGGCGCGCCTCCAGGTGGCTCTCCATCTTCGGCAGGTAGAAGTAGGGGCCCTTGCCCTTGGCGAGCTGGCGGCGCGCGCTGTGGAAGAAGTAGAGCCCGAAGTCGAACAGCGACCCGGACATGGGCTCGCCGTCCACGAGCAGGTGCTTCTCCTCCATGTGCCACCCGCGCGGCCGGACGACGATGGTGGCGAGCTCGGAGTCGTCCTTCAGCGCGTACGACTTGCCGCTCTTCGGGTCGGTGAAGTCGATCGTCCGGTCGAGGGCGTCCCGCAGATTGAGCTGCCCCTCGATCATGTTGGTCCACAGCGGGGTGTTGGCGTCCTCGAAGTCGGCCAGCCACACCTTGGCGCCCGAGTTCAGCGCGTTGATCGTCATCTTCCGGTCCGTGGGACCGGTGATCTCGACGCGGCGGTCCGCCAGGCCGGGCGCCGGCGCGGCCACCCGCCAGGTGTCGTCGTTGCGGACGCCCGCCGTCTCGGGGAGGAAGTCCAGCGTGCCGCCCTCGGACAGCTTCCGCTGCCGCTCGGCGCGCGCCTGGAGCAGCTCCTTGCGCCGTCCGCCGAACTCCCGCTGGAGGGCGGCGAGCAGGCCGAGCGCCTCGGGCGTCAGGATCTCCTCGTACCGCTCGCCGAGGGGCCCGGTCACCTCGATGCCTTCAAGTCCAGCCATCTGCCTGCCCTTTCGTATCGTGAAATTCGACTTCTGTCTCGTGGAGAACGCTACTCGGCGGTACGAAGGACGGTCAAAGCGGGGCACCCCCAACGACGCCATGGACCGTCCCTGGCCGCGAGCCCCTCACCACCTCCGGAGCCACGTTCCCGTGGACCACCCCCCGAACCACCGGTTAACCGCGTGACCACGCAGGACGGCGCGTGAGACCATCGCGGGGAAGATACGGCCGCCCCGCGGCGTTCGACTGAGGACATATGACTCAACCTTTCTCTGTGAACCAGACCCCGGACGACCTCGACATCGAGCCCATGACGGGAGACCTCGACCTAGAGGACCGTCGAGCGCTCCGGCGCGTCGCCGGCCTGTCCACCGAACTCACCGACATCACCGAGGTCGAGTACCGCGCCCTGCGGCTGGAGCGGGTCGTCCTCGTGGGCGTCTGGGTCGAGGGAACGGCCGAGATGGCCGAGAACTCCCTGCGCGAGCTGGCGCTGCTCGCCGAGACGGCGGGCTCGGAGGTCCTGGAGGGCCTCGTCCAGCGCCGCTCCCGCCCCGACCCCGCCACCTACATCGGCTCCGGCAAGGCCGCCGAACTGCGCGACGTCGTCATCGCCACCGGCGCCGACACCGTCATCTGCGACGGCGAGCTGGCCCCGAGCCAGCTCCGGCACCTGGAGGAGACCGTCCAGGTCAAGGTCATCGACCGGACCGCGCTGATCCTCGACATCTTCGCCCAGCACGCCAAGAGCCGCGAGGGCAAGGCACAGGTCGAGCTGGCCCAGCTCAACTACCTCCTGCCGCGCCTGCGCGGCTGGGGCGGCAACCTGTCCCGGCAGGTCGGCGGGCGCGCCGCCGGCGGCGTCGGCATCGGCGGCCGCGGGCCCGGCGAGACCAAGATCGAGCTGGACCGGCGGCGGATCCGCACCCGGATGGCCAAGCTGCGCCGGCAGATCGCCGAGATGTCCAAGGCGCGCGACACCAAGCGCGGCGAGCGCCGCCGCAACGAGGTGCCCGCCGTCGCCATCGCCGGCTACACCAACGCCGGCAAGTCGTCGCTGCTCAACCGGCTGACCGGTGCCGGAGTCCTGGTGGAGAACGCCCTGTTCGCCACCCTCGACCCCACCGTCCGCCGGGCGGAGACGCCGGGCGGCCGCGCCTACACCCTGGCCGACACGGTCGGGTTCGTCCGCCACCTCCCGCACCAGCTCGTCGAGGCGTTCCGCTCGACGCTGGAGGAGGTCACCGACGCCGGGCTCATCCTGCACGTCGTGGACGGCTCCGACCCCGACCCCGAGGCGCAGCTCGACGCGGTCCGCGAGGTGCTCCGCGAGATCGGCGCCGACCGGATCCCCGAGCTCGTCGTCATCAACAAGGCCGACGCCGCCGACGATCTCGCGATCGCCCGGCTCCAGCGCCGCGAGCCGCACAGCGTCGTCGTGTCCGCCCGCACCGGGTTCGGCATCGAGGACCTGCGCGCCGCGATCGAGGCGGACCTGCCCGGCCTGGAGAGCGAGCTCCACGTCCTCGTGCCCTACGACCGGGGCGACCTGGTCGCGCAGGTCCACGAGCGCGGCGAGGTGCTCAAGCAGGAGCACATCGCCGAGGGCACCGTGCTGCACGCCAGGCTCCCCGGCGACCTCGCCGGAGAGCTGGCCAGGTACGAGACGGCCCCGTCCGCCTGAGCGCACGCCGTCGTCCGGCCGGGCCCCGACGCCCGGCCGGACGGCGCGTCCTCGCGTCCGAAAAGGGTGTTCGGGTTGACCGCAAGTGGACGCGAGGCTGATCTCGGTCGCCGAACGGTGACAGCTTCCCCATTTCGCTTGACGGTTCCGTTGAAATCCGTACGGTCGTAGAGCTAAGGGCGGGGTGATGGCTGTCGATGCGCTGCGACCAGGATTTCCACGGCTTACTGAGCGAGCCGCGAGCTCTGTCGGCATGCGCCCGCCGCGGCGCCGCCCGGCCCGTCCGGGCCGCCGCCGGCCGTCCGCGGGGAACTCTGGCCGGGACGGAGGCGTTCGACGACCAGAGGTTGTCGGACGGGCCTCCAGTGCACTACCGTGACGAAACCGATATCTCCGGTCTCGTTGCCTGTGGTGGTCACGCGATCACCCGGCCCTCCAGTGATTCGCCGGCACCCAGTCGGCGCTTCGGATCGAGAGCAGGTGGCCCACTTCATGGCACGTCCCCACGCCGGAACGAGGACAGGCGGCCCGCTGCTCCAACCCCTCTCGGCGTCCGGTTCCGCGCCCTGCGGCGCGACGCTCCACCCAGGTCGGTGACCCTATGACGGTACGGCTGTTGACGAACATCGGCAGGCTCTGGACCGGCACCGACGTCTGCAGCAACGCCGCCGTCCTCATCCACGACGACCGGATCGTCTGGGCCGGACCCGCGTCCGACCTGCCCCAGAGCGTCCCCGGCATCATCGACGACATCGTCGACGTCGACCACGTGGAGAACCTCGGCGGCGGGCTGGTCACGCCCGGCCTCATCGACGCGCACTCGCACCCCGTCTACGCGGGCAACCGCTGGGCCGAGCTCGCGATGCGCACCAGCGGCTCGTCCCATTCGGCCATCGCCGCGGCGGGCGGCGGCGTCAACTCCACCGTGACCGTCACCCGCGGCACCGACCCCTGGACCCTGTGCAACGGCGTCCGCGAACGCCTGCGCCAGTGGATCCTCGCCGGGACGACCACGGTCGAGGCCAAGACCGGCTACCACCTCACCCGCGACGGCGAGCTCGCCGACATCCGCATGCTGCGCTCGCTCGAAGGCGAGCCGTCCATGCCGCGGATCCACGCGACGTTCCTCGCCGCCCACATCCTCCCGCCGGAGTTCTTCGGACGCCGCCGCGACTACATCGAGGCCGTCCGCCTCTGGGCGGGCGACGCCGCCGTCGCCGGCGCCGACAGCATCGACGTCTACTGCGACGAGGGCCACTTCACCGCCGAGGAGGCCCGCGCCCTCCTGCTCACCGGCAAGCGCGCCGGCCTCAAGGCCCGCATGCACGCCTGCGCCAACGAGCGCATCGGCGCCGCCCAGGTCGCCGCCGAGGTCGGCTGCGCCTCCGCCGACCTGCTCACCCAGGCCAACGACGACGACATCAAGGCCCTCGCCCACGCCGGCGTCACCGCCACCGTCTGCCCCGGCAGCGCCCTGAACAGCAGCCGCGCCCCGGCGCCGGTCCGGCAGATGATCGACCGCGGCGTCACCGTCGCGCTCGGCACCGACCACAACCCCGGCCAGTGCGGCATCACGTCCATGCCGCTGGTCATCGGCCTGTCCGTCGCGATGTTCGGCCTCAGCGTCACCGAGGCCCTCCGCGCCGCCACCCTCGGCGGAGCCGCCGCCCTGCGTGTCGGCGACCGGGGCTCCCTCGCCCCGGGCATGCTCGCCGACATCGTCCTCTGGGACGCCGACCACGAGGGCGCGTTCGCGTGGGCGTTCGGCCTCCGCGCACTCCGCGTCTGGCGCGGCGGCGTCCCCGTCCAGCCCTAGGACGCGCCGGCGGTCGTTACAAGCCGGACATTTCACGACCGACCAGGAGGGGTAGGGTCCCCTCCATGGGCAGCGCGGTCGCGGTCATCACGGATTCAACCGCCTACCTCCCGCCGGGGCTCGCCGAACGGCACGGGCTGATCGTCGTCCCCCTCCAGGTCGCCGTGGGCGGCGTCATGCGGGACGAAGGCGACATCAGCACCGCCGAAGCGGCCCAGGCCATGAAGGAATGGCGCCCCGTCACCACGTCCCGCCCGGCCCCCGAACGGTTCGCGCACGCCTACAAGGCCGCCGCCGGCACGGGCGCGACCGAGATCGTCTCCGTCCACCTGTCGGCCGCCCTCTCCGGAACGATCGAGGCCGCCCGCCTCGCCGCCGAGGACGCGCCCGTACCCGTCCGGGTCGTCGACAGCGGCACCATCGGACTGGGCCTCGGCTTCGCCGCCCTCTCCGCCGCCGCGGCCGCCCTCTCCGGCGCCGACGGCCCCACCGCCGCCGCGGCCGCCCTCACCCGCGCCGAACGCTCCCGCTCCCTCATCTACGTCGACACCCTCGAACACCTCCGCCGCGGCGGCCGGATCGGCGCCGCCGCGTCCCTCGTCGGCTCGGCCCTCATGGTCAAACCGCTGCTCGGCATCGCCGACGGCACGATCGCGCCGCTGGAGAAGGTCCGCACGTCCTCCCGCGCCCTGGCACGGCTCGAGGAGATCGCCGTCGCCGAAGCGGGCGACCGCCGCGTCGACCTCGGCGTCCAGCACCTCGCCGCCGCCGCCCGCGCCGAGACCCTCGCGTCCCGCCTGCGCGAACGCATCCCGCACGTCGAGGACGTCTACGTCGGCGAGGTCGGCCCCGTGATCGGCGCCCACGTCGGCCCCGGCATGGTCGGCGTGGTGATCGCCCCCCAGCTCTGAGGCCCGGCGCCCGGCCGCGAAGTTATCCACAATTCCCGGACGCCCTGTCACTCACTCGCCGCCCTCCGTAACGTCGGTGGCATGAGCCAGGAACGCCTCCAGACCCTCGCAGACCGCCTGCGGACCTCGACCAGCACACCGGCCGCCACACCCCGCCCGAACGTCCGCATCCTCGTCCTGGTGGGCGTGGTCGCCTGCCTGGCCGCCGCCGGCTACCTCTGGGCGGCCCGCCCACGCCCCGCCCCGGCACCCGCCCCAGCTACGAACGCCACCCTCGCCACCGACCCGACGCCAGCCGCAGGCACCCCTGTCGGCTCGACCACCGGCACCTCGGTCGTGGTCCACGTCCTTGGCAAGGTGAAACACCCAGGCGTGATCACCCTCCCGCCCGGCTCCCGCGTCGCCGAAGCGATCAAAGCGGCCGGCGGCGTCCGCCCCGGCAACGACACGGGCACCCTCAACCTCGCTCGCAAGATCGTGGACGGCGAGCAGATCCCCGTAGGCATCCGCCCACCCTCACCCACCCCGCCGTCCAGCGGCGCCCCGCCGCCCACCCCAGGCACGTCCGCGAGCACCGCCCTAGACCTCAACGCCGCCACCGCCGAACAACTCGACCAACTCCCAGGCGTAGGCCCCGTCCTCGCCCAGCGCATCGTCGACTACCGCACCCAGCACGGCGCCTTCCGCTCAGTAGACCAACTCCAGGAAGTCAACGGCATAGGCGCCCGCCGCTTCGCCGACCTGAAAGCGAAGGTCCACGTATGACCCCGCCCCAAACACCCACGCAAAACTCACCCCAAGCACCCCACCCCAACAAACCGAACAAGACCCCAACACCACCCACCAAACAATCGCCCCAGCCCGCCCCCAACACCGCCTACCCAGCCCGCCCCCAACACCGCCTACCCAGCCCGCCCCCAACACCGCCTACCCAGACCTCACCCAACACCGCCTACCCAGCCCGCCCCCAACACCGCCTACCCAGACCTCACCCAACACCGCCTACCCAGACCTCACCCAACACCGCCACTCCCACCGCAGCCCGCCCCAACGCCAAACGCCTCGACGAAGCACACCCACACCGCGACTTCCGCGGAACACCCCCACGCACCGCCGCTCATCCAGCACCTGCGCCTCTGCACCCACGATGTCAACGACCACGTCCACCGCGCTGCTCAAGCGACACCGAACATCCCGCCGGTGTGCTCGCGAGGCCGAGCGTCTTCGCCGCACACCCCTGGCACAGCGCGACGCATCCAGCACCTGCGCCTCTGCACCTCCAGGATGTCCACGACCACGTCCGTCGCGCTGCTCAAGCCCGCACCGAACCTTCCGCCGGTGTGTTCGCGAGGCCGAGCGTCTTCGCCGCACACCCCTGGCACAGCGCGACGCATCCAGCAACCACGCGTCCTCACCACGTGGCCTTCGCGACGCCCGCCTCGGCGCAGCGCTCACCCAAACGCCTCGCGTCCCAGTGTGGAGCGCACACAGTGCCGGACGTCTCCATCGCCCAACTCTCGCGCGGCGCTACTTACCGAACGCCCGCGCATCTGCGCCACATGGTGTCCGCGACGCCCGCCCGACGCGGTTTCGGCTTGCACGAGACGTCCCGGCGGCGTACACGCGGCTGGGCGTCCAGGCGTGGTGCTCATGCGACGCGAGAGGACATGCGCGAGAGGACATGTTGGCGTGGTGCTTGTGGCGCTGGGCGTCGTCGCCGCGCAGCCTGGCAGGGCGCTACCGATCCGGCACCTGCACACGCTCGTCACGTGGTGTCGGCGACGCCTTGCCCGACGTCCTATGCGGCCCTGGACGTCGCGCTGCGACGGTCAGGCGGTGTCGGACGTATGCCCCGTGCAGCGTTTGTATGGAGCTGCTCTATCGAGCGTTCACGCTTTCACCAGGTGGTGTCCGCGACGCCATGTTGCTGCGGGCTCTTACGTGGTGCTGGACGTCTCAGCGTGAACGCTCACACAGCCAGCGCGCCCCGACGCGCACACTCACCTCGCTCACACGTCCGGTGGGCACACTCACCCCGTCCCCGTCCCCGTCCCCGTCCCCCGGTCCCGTCCCCGTCCCTCTGGAGCGCGTCCTGGCTCCTGTTGTCGTGGAGAGTTGGGCGGGGTGCTCACTTGGAGCGCGCGCCTCTGCGCCACGGCGCTTATCCGCCGGCCGTGGCCGTTCTCGCCGCGCCCTCCTCGCGCGCCGCCGCTCATCCGCGCCACACGTGCCGACGTGCCCCTTCGACTGCACCATCTGTGCTGCGCGGTGCTCACAAGGCGTCTCGTGTCTCTGCCACGTGGGGCTCGCTCAACGCTGGTCGTTCCGGCCGCATGTTGTTCGTTCGGCATCGCTTGGCAGAGGTCGCATGCCTCCGGCCTGCGGTGTTCGCGCAGCGCCGAGCGCCTCCGGCGCCTAGCACTCGCCGACGCTCTCATCCAAAGCGCTACGCGGTTCCGGCGTGTGGTGCTCACTGCCGGGCGCCCCGCGCGGTGGTGCCGTGCTCTTCCGACGAAGGCCGCACTCGCGAAGGCCTCACTCGGCATCGCGCGTTGAAGGCGGTGCTCGTTCACCGTTGGTGGCCGATGCCGCGCGTCTTCGGCGGTGTTCGGTATGCGGTGCCCTTCTGGCGCGTGGTGTTCGTGTGGCGTTGAGGTTCCCTGCCGCATGGTGCCCGTCTGACGCCGCTCATCCGGCGCTGCACCCCCCGCGTGGGGGTGTCTGTGGGCCGCGTCCTGGACCTGTGTTCATAGCGCTGGACATCCCGGTGTGGTGCATGGCGGTGGGGCGTCGCGGCGTGGTGCGTCGCGTCGGACGTCCCGGCGTGGTGCGGGGCGCTGGACGTCCCGGCGTCGTGCGGGGGCGCTAGATCTCTCGGTGTGGTGCATGGCGCTGGACATCCCGGTGTGATGCGTGGCGCTGGACATCCCGGTGTGGTGCATGGCGGTGGGGCGTCGCGGCGTGGTGCGTCGCGTCGGACATCCCGGCTTGGCGTGTGGCGCTGGACTTTCCGGCGTCGTGCACGGCGCCCGATGTCTCGGTGGCGTGCGTCGCGTGAGGTGTCTCGGCGTGGTCCGTCGCGTGGTGCGTCTTGGCGTGTGTGTGGTGTCGGGCGTCATGGCGACGTGCGTGGCGCTGGACCTTTCGGCGGGAGGCGTGGCGCTAGGCGTCTCGGCGGGGTGTGTGGCGTCGGACGTCCCGAGTGGGGCCTTGGTGTTGGACGTCTTGGTCTTGGACTTATGGCGCCGGACGGCTGGCGTGGGGCCCATAGGGCTAGACGGCTGGTGTAGGGCTCATGGGCTGATGGCTGGCGTGGGGTTCGTGGGGCTGGACGGCTTGGCGTGGTGAGGGTGCGGCTCTGTGCGTTCTACGTGGCCCTGCTCAGTCGCGGTGGGCCGGGCTGGTTGGGGCGTTGTTTGTTGTCTTGGCCTCTTGGGTGTGAGGGAAGGGTTTGGGTGGATCGCTCGATGCCGCGGGATTGGTTGGGGTTGGGGCGGTGGGGAGCCGGGATGGGTGGAGGCGAGGTGCGGGTTGTGGCTCCGGCGCTGGCGGTTTGGGGTGCGGCTGCCTGCACGATGGGGTTTCCGCCGTGGGTCACGGCCGGGCTGGCCGTCGTCGCGGCGGTTGCGGCGGCCGTCCTGCTCACTCGCTTTCGCCGGACGGTGACGGGCGTCGTTCTCGTGTGCGCGGCGGCGTCGGCTGGCGGGGTGGCGTTACGCGTGATGGCCGTGAGTACCGGGCCCGTAAGGTCACTCGCCCAGGCCGGACAAACGGTGACGGCCGAGGCGGTCGTGACCGGTGACCCGCAGGCGAAGACCGGGCACGGGCGACCGGTGATCATTCTGCGTGCGCGGGTGGAGGAGGTGCCGCGTGCGCAAGGGGAAGAGGTGCCGCGGGTGCAGGGGGAGGTGCCGCGTGCGCGGGTGGAGGGCGTGCCGCGGGTGGGGGAGGTGCCGCGGGCGCGGGTGGGGGAGGTGTCGCGGGGGCGGGTGGAGGGCGTGTCGCGGGGGCGGGTGGGGGTGGGGGGGGTTTTGCGGGTGCGGGTGCGGGTGCCTGTGTTGCTGATTGCTGCCGATCCGCGATGGTTGCGTCTGGTTCCGAGTCAGCGCGTCCGGTTCGAGGGCGGTTTCCGGACGCCTCGGCGCGCCGAGTTGCTGGCCGCCGTCGTCATCGTCCGCGGGCCGCCCACGGTGCTCGGGCCGCCGTCGGCGGTCCAGCGCGCCGCCGAACACCTGCGCGCGGGGCTGCGGGCCGCCGTGGCGCACCTGCCGCCCGACCGGCGCGGCGTGCTGCCCGCCATGGTCGTCGGCGACACGTCCCGGTTGGATGCGGACCTCGCCGAGGACTTCAAGAGGGCCGGACTCACTCACCTGCTCGTCGTCTCGGGAGCGAATCTGGCGATAGTCATCGGCGCGGTCCTCGCCCTGTGCCGCGTCGCGGGCCTGAGACGGCGCCGCGCCCCGCCGGTCGCGGCGCTGGCCGTGGTCGCCTTCGTCGTGGTCGCCCGCCCGGAGCCGAGCGTGCTGAGGGCCGCCGTCATGGGCATGATCGGCCTCCTCGCCTTGCTCACCGGGCGGGAACGCCACGGGGTTCCGGCCCTCGCGGCGGCCGTGCTGCTGCTCGTCCTCGCCGACCCGACGCTGGCGCGCTCGTACGGGTTCGCCCTGTCGGTTCTTGCGACCGCCGGGCTGCTCGTGCTCGCTCCGCGTTGGCGTGGACGGCTGGCCCGCCGCCTGCCCGGACCCGTGGCGGACGCCCTGGCCGTCGCGGCGGCTGCGGAGGTCGCGGTCGCGCCTGTGCTGGTCATGCTCTCGGGCGAGGTGGGCGTCGTCTCCGTGTTCGCGAACCTGCTGGCGGCTCCTGCGGTGGCGCCCGCAACGCTGCTCGGCGCGCTCGGCGCGGTCACCGCTCTGGTCTCGCTGCCTTTCGCGCGCGTTTTAGTATGGCCCGCCGGATTCGCCGTCGGCTGGATCGTCTGGGTCGCCCGTCAGGCAGCGGCCCTTCCGTACGCGACGATCCCCTGGGCGAGCGGGGGACTCGGTGCGATGACGCTCGTGGCCGCGGCCGCCATCGCGTTCCTCATCTTGCGGAGTCCCAGGGTGCGGCTCGTCGCGGTCTCCGCCATGGCCGGCGTGCTGATCGCGGTGATCGCCCTGCGCGTGGCGTCACCGGGATGGCCGCCGCCCGCCTGGCAGATGGTCGCCTGCGACGTCGGTCAGGGGGACGCCCTGGCGCTCGCCACCGGTCCACGGCAGGCCATCGTGGTGGACGCGGGGCCCGAACCCAGATCGGTCGACTCGTGCCTGACGCGCCTCGGCGTCCGGGACGTGCCCCTCCTCGTCCTGACCCATCCCCATGCCGACCACATCAATGGGACGGCGGGCGTCAGACACGGCCGCACTGTCGGCGAGGTCCTGACGACCCCGCGGACCGCCGGCCGCGAAGCCCGCCTCACAGCCGGCCTGCACGCCCGCGCGGCACTGCCCGGCCAGCGGTGGACGGTCGGCGATCTCACGCTGTCGATCCTCGGCCCGCTGACCACCGGCCCCGCCTTCGCGCCGGACGACGACGGCACCACGATCAACAACGGCAGCATCGTCCTGGTCGCTCGCAGGCCCGGTTTCAGCGCGCTGCTCGCGGGCGACGTCGAGACGGAGGCACAGCGGTCCCTTGAGGCGAGCGTCCCGTCCGTCCAGGTCCTCAAAGTGCCTCATCACGGCTCCCGCAGCCAGGACGCCCGGTTCCTCGCGGCCGCGCACGCCTCGGTCGCGCTGATCTCGGTCGGCGCGGACAACGACTACGGCCATCCGTCCTCGACCACTGTCGACCTGTTGCGGCGCCTGCACACGCAGGTGCACCGCACTGACCAGGAAGGAGACATCGCCGTCACCCGTACCGCGACAGGCCTCGCCGTCGTCCCCCGACGATGAACCGCGGTGGCGCCGGTGGGCGCGGAGGCGTGGCATGCTGCATGGGTGTCAGTCGAAGGCATCATCCTGATCATCGGAGACGAAGAGCTGCTCGTAGAGCGGGCCATCGGTGACGTCGTCGCGTCCGCGCGGGCGGGTGACCCGGAGACCGAGGTGATCGACCTCGGCCCCGGCGGGCTGGAGCCGGGACGGCTGGCGGAGCTGACCTCGCCCTCGCTGTTCGGCGGCGGAAAGGTCCTCGTCCTCAGGTCAGCCCAGGACCTCGGCAAGGACCTGACCGCCGAGGTGCTCAAGTACGCCAAGACGCCCGCCGACGACGTGGTCCTCGTGGCCGTCCACCACGGCGGCGCCAAGGGCAAGGCGCTCGTGGACGGGCTCGCCAAGCTCGGTGCCCGAAAGGTGGCATGCCCCAAGGTCACCAAGATGGGGGAGCGGATCGACTTCGTGCGGGCCGAGATCCGCGCGGCCGGCGGCAAGATCTCCGCGGACGGCGCGCGGAGCCTGCTCGACGCGGTCGGCAACGACCTGCGGGAGCTCGCCGCGGCGTGCAGCCAGCTCGTCGCCGACACCGGCGGCAGGGTGGACGACGCGGCCGTCGCCCGCTATTACCGCGGACGCGCCGAGGTCAGCGGCTTCACGGTCGCGGACAAGGCCATCGAGGGCCAGCTCGCGGACGCCCTTGAACAACTCCGCTGGGCCCTGGCGACGGGGGTCGCGCCGGTGCTGATCGTCAGCGCGCTCGCGCAGGGCGTCCGCGGGCTCGCGAAGGTCGGCGGCGCACCGCGCGGAGCCCGCGGCGCCGCCCTCGCCAAGGAGCTCGGCATGCCCCCATGGAAGATCGACCGCGTACAGCGGCAGCTCCGCGGCTGGTCCGGCGACGGCGTCGCCCGCGCCCTGACCGTGGTCGCGGAGGCCGACGCCCAGGTCAAAGGCGGCGCCGCCGACCCCGCCTACGCCCTGGAGAAGACCGTCGCCGACATCGTCGCCGCCCGCGGCTGACCCACCCCTGTCCTCTGGTCAGCGAGTTGGTGCGAGCGGAGCCGGAGGGCCGCGCGGTCGTGGTGTGTCGAGCGGCCGGGAGGTGGCGTACGGCCGCCCGGCGTGGTGTGTCGAGCGACCGGGAGGTGGTGGTTGCCCGCCCGGCGGGTCGGTCTACGCCCGGCGGGTCGGCGTACGTCCGGTGGGTCGGTGCACGTCCGGTGGGTCGGCGTACGTCCGGCGCTTGGGTCTGGGTGGGGTTGGGTTGGGCTGGGTTTGTTTCAGGGGGGCGGGAGGGCTTGTTGGATCTCCTCTAGGAGGGCTTCTCGTATGGGGTCGTTGGTGCGGGTCGGGTGGTGTACGGCGTAGTAGGGGACGGCGGGGAGGTCGAGGATCTCTCGTTGGACCAGGCCCGGTGGTGGGGTTACGCAGCCGTTCACTACTGCTAGGCCCACGCCTAGGGACGCGAAGTGGAGGAGGAGGGGCCAGCCTTCCGCTTCCACGGCCACGGACCAGGGGATCTCGGCTGCGTGTAGGGCGCGTTCTAGGGCTATCCGGTGCGGGCCTGTCGGCGGCGGGACGACCAGGGACGAGCCGGCCAGGTCGGCCAGGGTCAGGGTGGGACGGGCGGCCAAAGGGTGGTCCTCGGGCATGACCAGGGTCTGGGGGTAGGAGGCCAGGAGGACGGCCTGGAGGTCGGTCGGCAGGACGTCCAGGACGGCGACGCCGAGGTCGGCGCGGCCGGTGCGGACGGCGGTGAGGGTGCCCGCGCGGTCGGCGTTGATCAGGCGGATGCCGGGGCGGATGACGTCGCCGAGCAGGTAGAGGTAGGCGCCTTCGCCGGCGGCGAGGACGGGGACGCGGGCGGGCGAGGTGCCGCGGACGTCGGCGAGGAAGGCCGTGACGCGGGCGTCGAGGTCGCGGGCGAAGCGGGCGACGGCCTCGCCTTCGGGGGTCAGTCTGAGCCGGCGGCCCTGGCGGACGTAGAGGGGGCGGCCGAGCGTCTCGGCGAGCTTGCGGATCTTGACGTGCAGGGCCGGCTGGGAGATGTGCAGGTCCTCGGCGGCGCGGGTGAAGTTGAGGTGTTCGGCGAAGACGGCGAACGAGGCGAGGGCGTCGGTCGAGAGGCGGCCCAGGTCCATAGTGAGGGACTATAGCTGCCGTAGTTGTTGATAGTTCTGGTTTAGAGAGCGCGCGTCGATGCTGAGGGCATGGATACGAGAGAGCCCCGGCTCGGAGTTGATTTCGGGCGGGTCATCCACGGGGGAGTGTCGGCTGCTGGGGATGCCGACACGGTGTTCCTCGACGGGAGTTTCGAGGAGGCGATGGCGTCGCCGGCGACGGAGGGCGTCTACGAGGTGCTGCCCGGTCTGATCGAGGCCTTCGGTGGGCAGGCGTGGATCATCTCGAAGTGCGGCGACCGCATTCGGGAGCGCACGCTGGCGTGGCTCGACCACCATGACTTCTACGAGCGGGTCGGGTTGCCGAGGGAAAACGTCCGGTTCTGCCGGAAGCGGCCGGACAAGGCCTGGCACTGCCGGGAGCTCGGTATCACGCACATGATCGACGACCGGCTGGACGTGCACCGGGCGATCCGGGAGATCGTGCCGTACCGGTACCTGTTCGGGCCGGTACCGGGGCCGGACTGGGTGCGGCACGTCCGCGGGTGGGCGGACGCGGCGGAGATCAGCCGAGATATTCCGGCGGGACGGCGTCGACCAGCCACACGCCGTTCTCGCTGAGGCGGAACTCGTGCCCGTCCGCGGCCATACGGCCCGACTGGACGGTGAGGACGACGGGGACGCCTCGGCGGGCACCGACCCGCTGCGCCGTCTCGCGGTCCGGGGACAGGTGGACGTGGTGGCGCTGCATGGGCATGAGACCGTCCTGACGGATCGCCTCCAGGGCCCGGGCCACGGTGCCGTGGTAGAGGAACTCTGGCGGAGGGGTTACCGGTAGGTCGAGGTCGACCTGGACGGAGTGGCCCTGGACGGCCCGGATGCGGTCGCCGTCGAGCGCGTAGCGCTTCTTGTCGTTGACGGCCACCACGTGTTCGAGTTCGGCGCGGGTGATCCGGAAGCCGTGGCGCGCGGCGGCCGCCAGGAGCTCGTCGACGTCGGCCCAGCCCTGCGCGTCGAGGGTGAGGCCGATGCGCTCGGGGCGGTGCCGGAGGTGCTTGGCGAGATACTTGGAGATCTTCACCACGCGGCGCTCGTCCATGGACATGCGTCGGGGCCGGCGCGCGGCCGGCCCCGGGTGCGCGTGCGCTACTCGGCCTGCAGGGCGGCGGCCTGCTTGGCGATCGCCGACTTGCGGTTGGCGGCCTGGTTCTTGTGGATGACGCCCTTGCTCACGGCCTTGTCGAGCTTGCGGGCGGCGTTGCGCTGCGCGGCGGCGGCCTCGGCGGCGTTGCCGGACTCGGCGGCCTCGCGGAACCTGCGGATCGCCGTCTTCAGCTCCGACTTGACGGCCTTGTTGCGCAGCCGGGCCTTCTCGT
The DNA here is from genome assembly GCF_900659615.1 of Actinomadura fibrosa. Classification (GTDB taxonomy): domain Bacteria; phylum Actinomycetota; class Actinomycetes; order Streptosporangiales; family Streptosporangiaceae; genus Spirillospora; species Spirillospora fibrosa. The sequence continues at coordinate 89,035 of NZ_CAACUY010000008.1, forward strand.
TCTGCTTGTTGCGCTTGATCTGGGACTTGATGTTAGCCACGTCGTAGTGCCTCAGCTTGGTCGCGATCCTGGCCTGCCCTCGATGGCAGGTTCCTGACGAAATGTCTGACGGGGGCGGTCGGTGCCCCCGGGGCACGACGGTACGCCACACGCAGTCGCACAGCTTACCAATCGCGGCGGCCCAGCCCAAACCGGAGAGCGGGCGGAGCATCGGGCTCGGCATGGGATCATAGAGAAGTACATCCATGTCCACCTGTGAGTTTGCGAACGGACCCCGGTGCCAGCGCCTGAGCCCAACAAGACCGATCCCGCGATCATCCGCAACTTCTGCATCATCGCGCACATCGACCACGGCAAGTCGACGCTCGCCGACCGGATGCTGCAGCTGACCGGAGTGGTCGAGGAGCGCCAGATGCGCGCCCAGTACCTCGACCGCATGGACATCGAGCGCGAGCGCGGCATCACGATCAAGAGCCAGGCCGTGCGGCTGCCGTGGAGCTCGGCGGGCGGCGAGTACGTCCTGAACCTGATCGACACGCCCGGCCACGTCGACTTCTCCTACGAGGTGTCGCGGTCCCTGGCGGCGTGCGAGGGCGCGGTCCTGCTGGTGGACGCCGCGCAGGGCATCGAGGCGCAGACGCTCGCGAACCTGTACCTGGCGCTTGAGGCCGACCTGCACCTGATCCCGGTGCTGAACAAGATCGACCTGCCGGCGGCGCAGCCGGAGAAGTACGCCGAGGAGCTGGCCGGGATCATCGGCTGCGACCCCTCGGACGTGCTGCGGGTGTCCGGCAAGACGGGCGAGGGGGTCGGCGAGCTCCTCGACAAGATCGTCCAGGAGGTGCCGGCGCCGGTGGGCGACCCGGACGGTCCCGCGCGGGCGCTGATCTTCGACTCGGTGTACGACACCTACCGCGGCGTCGTGACCTACGTCCGGATCATGGACGGGCACCTGTCGCGCCGCGAGAAGAGCCTGATGATGTCGACGGGGGCGGCGCACGAGACCCTGGAGGTCGGCGTGATCGCCCCGGAGCCGAAGCCGGTGCAGGGCCTCGGCGTCGGCGAGGTGGGCTACCTGATCACCGGTGTGAAGGACGTGCGGCAGGCCCGGGTGGGCGACACGGTGACCGTGGCGTCGCGTCCCGCGCCGACGTCGCTCGGGGGCTACCAGGACCCGAAGCCGATGGTGTTCTCGGGCCTGTACCCGGTGGACGGCGACCAGTACCCGGAGCTGCGCGACGCGCTCGACAAACTGCGGCTGAACGACGCCGCGCTGGTCTACGAGCCGGAGACGTCGGCGGCGCTCGGGTTCGGCTTCCGCTGCGGGTTCCTCGGGCTGCTGCACATGGAGATCGTCCGGGAGCGGCTGGAGCGCGAGTTCGGCCTGTCGCTGATCTCGACCGCGCCGAACGTCGTGTACCGGGTGGTCATGGAGGACGGGTCGGAGCACACCGTCACCAACCCCAGCGAGTTCCCCGAGGGCAAGATCGGCACGGTGTACGAGCCGGTCGTCAAGGCGACGCTGCTGTCCCCGGCCGACCACATCGGCGCGATCATGGAGCTGTGCCAGGGGCGGCGCGGGGTGCTGCTCGGCATGGACTACCTGTCGGAGGACCGGGTCGAGATCCGCTACACGCTGCCGCTCGCCGAGATCATCTTCGACTTCTTCGACCAGCTCAAGTCGCGGACCCGCGGCTACGCCTCGCTCGACTACGAGCCGAGCGGCGAGCAGGAGGCCGACCTCGTGAAGGTCGACATCCTGCTCCAGGGCGAGTCGGTGGACGCCTTCAGCCAGATCGTCCACAAGGACAAGTCGCGCGAGTACGGGCTGATGATGACCGCGAAGCTCAAGGAGCTGATCCCGCGGCAGCAGTACGAGGTGCCGATCCAGGCGGCGATCGGCGCGCGCATCATCGCCCGCGAGAACATCCGCGCGATCCGCAAGGACGTGCTCGCCAAGTGCTACGGCGGCGACATCTCGCGCAAGCGCAAGCTGCTGGAGAAGCAGAAGGAGGGCAAGAAGCGGATGAAGACCATCGGGCGGGTGGACGTTCCGCAGGAGGCCTTCGTCGCGGCGCTGTCCACGGGCGGCGGCGACACCGACAAGGGCCGCAAGTAGCGCGTTCGGCAAGTTCGGTGAAACCGGTGGTGACGCAGCGCTCCCGCGTGGACACTGGGTGTCGTGAGCAACACGCTGCTGCACCAGGTGCTCGTCTCGGATCTGGTGGTGCCGGTCGAGCTGGCGCAGGAACCCGGCCATGAGTGCCTGACGAAGTTCGGCACGCGCCTCGCCGACGACACCTGGCTGCGGCCCGACCTGATGGTGTTCCGCAAGGAGCAGGCGGAGGGCGACCTCTGGTACATCCGCGGGGCGCCGCTGCTGGCCGTCGAGGTGGTCTCGCCGGCGTCGCGCGGCGCCGACCTCGGCGCCAAGAGGCGGCTCTACGCGCGCTTCGAGGTGCCCGCGTACGTGGTGGTGGACGTGGCCGACGACGGCAGGCCCGAGCTGCGCGTGCACGAGCTCGGCGCGGACGGGTGGTACGCGGACGCCGAGCGGGTCCCGTGGGGGCGGTCGCACCGCCTGGCGCGGCCGCTGGACCTGGAGCTCGCACCCGACGCGATCTTCGGCCGGCTGCCGCGCCGGCCCGTCCGGAAGAGGAGAATCACCGTGCCCGATCTGGCCGCCGTCCTGCCCGCGACCGGCCCCGACCTGCCGCACCGCGAGGACCCGATCCTCCTCGACGTCTTCGGCCACCGCTGGCCGACGGGCGCGGAGAAGGTCGAGCTGTGGGACGGCTGCCCCGTGTTCTACGGGCTGTGGGACGAGCGCGACGTCGAGATAGCCCAGCGCGCCTATCCGGGACGGATCGTCCGGCTCGACCAGCCGCCGGGGGAGCCGGGCACGCTGACGGTCCTCCCAGCGCCCGCGAAGGTCCCGGCCGAAGGCGGGATCGAGGCGGACGCCGGAGCCGAAGCCGAGGAGGAGGTGGAGGCCAGAGCCGTCTGACACCCGCCGGGGTGTGCAGGTGCAGCGGAGCAAGGATGCGCAGGCGCAGGGGCGGGCGTCGATTCCCCGACCCTCAGGCCGGGGATCGCGTCACTTCAGGATGGGCCAGGCGACGGGGGGCGGCACCCGGCGGAACTCGCCGCGGTTCGCCGCCCTGGCCGCGTAGACCAGGAAGAACAGGACGACCGCGGTGAAGCCGAGCGGCACCCAGATCAGCACGTCCAGGGCCATCGAGAGCAGCCCGCCGACGATCCAGACCGCGATGGCGGCGATGCCCATGTTGAGGCCCTGCGCGGCGTGCCGCCGCACGAAGGGCGAGCGGGCCTTGCCGAGGTAGACGACGGCGGGCGCGATCGCGCCGACGAGGAACTGGCCCAGGTAGGCCATGAGCGCCCACGTCTTGTCGTCGTCGCTGACGGGGCCGAACTGCCCCGGCATCTGTGCGGTGCCCGGCCCCTGGGAGGGCTGCTGCTGCCAGGAGGGGTTCTGCGGCTGCTGCCACGCCGACCCCTGCGGCTGCTGCTGCCAGGCGGACCCCTGCGGCTGCTGCCACTGGGATCCGGGCTGCTGGTGCTGCGGGGGCTGCTGCCACTGGGGCTGCTGCTGCCATCCGGGCTGCTGCCCCTGGCCGGGCGACGGGGGAGGCCCGTAGGCCATGGCGGGTGTCCTCTCCGAGTGCGCTGTGGGCGTTCGCGGCGCGCGTTGTCCGCGAAGTGTACGACTCCTTGGACGCACCCGGAGTTCGTCCCGGTTCCTGAGTTCTCGTGTTCCGCCGGTCCGTGGCCGGTTCACGCCATGCCACGGACCGGCGGACGCCGGATCAGCGCGGCCCCAGGGGCGTCCCCCCGGGGATGCGGATCAGGGGCGCCAGAGGACGGCGGTGGGCTGCTGCTGCGTGAGCGTGACGGAGCCCGTCCAGGTGATGCCGGACGGTCCGGGCAGGTACGAGGAGTCCAGCAGGAAGCCGCGGTTGATCGCGGTGACGGTGGCGGGCGCGCCGTTGTCGCCGAGGCCGATCGGCCGTCGGATCGCCTCGACGCTCGCGATGTCGGACAGCTTCGTCCCCTCGGGCAGCTCGACCGTGGTGGCGACGGCGCCGTCCCGGTCGATCGACCAGGTGGGCTCGTCGTGGTCGGAGCGGTAGAGGCGGGACGGGTCGGCCTTGAGGCGGACGCCGAGCGCGACGCCCGGGACGGAGCCGAGGCCCCTGGCGGCGCCGGTGGTCTTGGCGAACTCGGCCCACAGGTACGTGCGCTGGTCGCCGACTGCGCGGGTGGCCGGGTCGGACGGCTTCTCGATCTTGCCTTCGCGGACCATCTCCTGCGCCATGATCTGGTACGTCCAGGGCTCGCGGTCCATCACGACCTCGCGGGCGCGCCCGGCGGGGCGGGTGGCGGTCGCGTCCGGCAGGAAGCGCAGCGGCGCGCCCGCCGAGACGACGTCACACATATTGTTATTTTGGGTGCAGGTCTGGAGGACCGGATGGTCGCCCTCGTAGCGGCCGGTGAACTTCAGCGTCAGGTGCTCGGGGGCCTGGTAGACGCCGGTCCCGTCCACGCGGCGACCCTGCGCGTCGACCTCGACGCGGTAGATCCACTCGATGTCGGTGGTGCGGCCCCAGCGGGCCATGAGGGCGGGCGAGTCGGTGCCGCCGTCCTCGTTGCTCCACACCACCGAGTACTCGATGATCTGGTGGCCGGGGGCGGCGGCGGGCTTCGTCTCGTGCCAGGCGATCAGCGGGGTGTCGGTGGTGGCGTTCTGGTACGGGTCGTTCAGCGGCCCGTTGGTGCGGCCGACGACGACCGGGGCGTGGCGGAGGGCGAGCTGGGCGGCGGCGGGCAGCGTGACGCGGGGGCGGGCGAGCGTGACGCGCCGGGCCGCCGGGGCGCTGCCGCGGGCGAACCGCAGGGTCACCCGGTGCCTGCCGTGGCGGACGTGCCCGAGCCCGAGGCTGCGGGCCGTCGGGGTGGACGAGGGGACGACCAGGTCGGTCACGTGGCGGCCGTCCACGGCGATGGACACCACGGCGGACTCGGCGCCCTTGGCGGCCCAGGAGACGCCCGGCGCGGCGACGCTGAAGCCGATGACGGCCTCCCCGTCGCGGCGGGCGGTGAACGTCAGCGACCGGGCGGGACCGCCGCGGTGCAGGCTGATGGTGCCCGGCGCCGTGCCGGCGTGGGCGGGGGCGAGGGCGAGCGGGGCGCTCGCGAGGGCGGCGCCGGTCAGAGCGAGGACGGCGTGACGCGCACGGCTACTCATGATCGGCGAACTTAGGGCGGCGCGGTTGCGTTCGGGTGACGGGCCGGTCCCCCGTGGGTGTCGGGATTGTTGCCGCACGGCGCACGCCGCCGGCGTGCCCCGGGTCCCCGAGCCGTCGACCGGTTCGGCGGCGTTCAGACCGTGGTGCGCAGGGGCGCGAGCGCGTTCGGGAACTGGAGCGACACTCCGGTGAACCGCTGCGGTTCCCGTCCTCCGCGCTCGCCCCGGCCGGACTCGGGCTCGTACAGGGTGAGGCCGATGGTGGGGAGCCGTGTGGTCCGCCCGCGCCGGACGACGTCGTGGCCGAGCTCGCGGAAGAGGGCGACGACGTCCGCGGCGGGCTCGTCGAGCAGGTCGATGCCGTCCAGCCGCAGGCGCAGTTCGGGGTTGCCGCTCCAGCCGGGCCCGCGGGTCCCGAAGATCTCGGCGATCCGCTCGACGCCGCCCTCGCTCCGGTCGGTGGACAGCGCGAGGCGCCCGCGCCCGACCCGGATGCTGCGGTGGTCGGCCCAGCCGCACAGGAACGACGCCTTGGGCGGCTGGGTGCCGCAGTTCTCGGCGACCGCGGCGAGCGCGGCCCAGGCGTCGGCGGCCTCGGTGGAGAACAGGAGGTCCGCGTCGGGCAGCTGGGCGCCGCGCCCGGGCTCCAGGGTGATGACGTACGGGGCGACGCGGCCGGGGAAGCGGGCGGGGTCGGCCTCCCGCAGGGTGACGAGGCCCTCCCACGCGACGGGCTCGTCCACGGCGAACCAGGTGATCGCGGCTTCGGCGCCCAGCTCGTGGAAGGTCGCGTCGGTGAGCCGCTCCGCGATGGCCTCGCGCAGCCCCTCGGCGGTCTCGCTCAGCCGGCGGTGCCACCACGGCGGTTCGGGATCGGACACCGCGCCGGTCTGCCAGCGCGTGCCGGCCCCGGAGAAGTCGGTGCGCCGCTCCGCGCCCGAGTCGTCCACGATCACGCAGTGCCAGCCGGCCGGCTCGCCGCGCAGCAGGACGCGCGCGGGCACGCGTTCCCGGTCCGCCCCCTCAATCCGCATTCGGACGACCCTATCCGCCCAAGAGGCGCAGCATGCTCCATTCGGCCCGGTCCCGGCGTGCCGGATCGCCGACCGGAAGCCTCCCGGGGGAGGCGCGCCCGGCTCGACCAAGATCGTCCCGCGAGGCGCGATTGCGGACGGACGGTTTCGCCGCGACACGGCGGCCGTTGCTCGACCTGGGCGGAGATGTCGGTACGGTCGAGGGCAGCGGCCGCGACGGGCTCCGTGCCTTCCCGGCCGGATCCACCCGACCGACCTTCCGGAGGTTCCGCGCGTGACCCACTCCGACCAGGTCCTGCGCTCCCCGCGGGAGCGGGAGGCGGTGAACGGCGCCGTCCGCGCGCTCCGGTCGGCAGCGCCCGCCGGCTGGGAGCGGCTCGGCTTCGAGTTCCGCGCGACGGTCGGGATCGACAGCGCCTCCTTCGAGGTCGAGGACACGGCGGGCCAGCGGCGCCCGACCACCCCGCCGGGGCAGGCCGTCGGACGGATGGACGAGCTGCGCCGCGTCATGTACCGGCGCGGGAAGGGCGCCTGGTTCACGGCCCGCCTGGACATCGAGCGCTCGGGCCGGTTCAGCGCCGAGTTCGACTACGACGGCGAGCCCGACTTCACGCCGCCGCTGACCCCGGCCGCCTACGCCTTGGACCTCGACCGCTTCCCCCGGACGGACGACAACATCCCCTCCTGGCTCCGCCAGAAGCTCCGCGAGGCCTGACGCGGCGAGACCCTAGGGCGCCTGGAGTCCTCCTCGGGAGTTGCCTGGACGGAGCAGGGGCGGGTGCGAGGCAGACTTGAGAGGTGCCCGCGACTCTTCCCGATGGTGATCCCGTACCCGCCGACGGTGCGCTGCCCTCCAGCGCCCTGGAGGGGCTGGGCGGGCGCCCCTTCGCGTTCTACGTGCACGTGCCGTTCTGCGTGACGCGCTGCGGGTACTGCGACTTCAACACCTACACGGCGACCGAGCTGGGCCCTGGGGCGAGTCGAGACTCCTACGCCGACACCGCCATCGCGGAGGTCCGGATGGCGCGCCGTGTGCTCGGTGACGCCGACCTTCCGGTGGAGACCGTGTTCGTGGGCGGAGGCACGCCCACCCTTCTGCCGCCGGACGACCTGGGTCGCGTCCTGTCCGCCATCGACGCCGAATTCGGCCTCGCGCCCGGTGCGGAGGTGACGACGGAGGCGAACCCCGAATCGGTGGACGAGACGTATCTGGCGAAGCTCCGCGAGGTCGGTTTCACTCGCATCTCCTACGGCATGCAGAGTGCGCGCGAACACGTGCTGGCCGTCCTGGAGCGCACGCACACTCCCGGACGCGTCCCCCAGGTGGTGGACTGGACGCGCAAGGCGGGGTTCGAACACATCAACCTGGACCTCATCTACGGCACGCCCGGCGAGACCGACGACGACTGGCGCGCGTCCCTGGAGGCGGCGCTCGCGTCCGAGCCCGACCACGTCTCGGCGTACGCGCTGATCGTCGAGGACGGCACCCGTCTCGCGGCCCAGGTGCGGCGCGGCGAGCTCGCCGCGCCCGACGACGACGCCATGGCCGACCGCTACCTGGCCGCCGACGCGATGCTGAGCGCGCACGGCCTGCGCTGGTACGAGATCTCCAACTGGGCGACGGGCCCGGACGCGGCCTGCCGCCACAACCTGCTCTACTGGACGGGCGCCGACTGGTGGGGCGTCGGCCCCGGCGCCCACAGCCACGTCGGCGGGACGCGCTGGTGGAACGTCAAGCACCCCGCCGCCTACGCCTCCCGCCTCGCCGAGGGGACGACCCCGGCGCACGCCCGCGAGGTCCTGGACGCCGAGGACCGCAGGATCGAGCGCGTCATGCTCGAAGTGCGGCTCGCCGAGGGCTGCCCGGTCGATCTGCTCGACGATGCGGCCGTCCGGCGCGCCGTCGCCGACGGGCTGATCGAGCCCGGCCCGGTCGAGGACGGGCGCGCCGTGCTGACCCTGCGCGGGCGCCTGCTCGCCGACGCCGTCGTCCGCGACCTGACCTGACGCGGCCCGCCGCGCGGCTCCGGCGTCACTTGATCATGGGCCAGGCCATGAACTGCGGGTACCGGTAGTACTCGCCGCGGTTGCCGGCCAGCCCGGCCATGATCAGCAGGACGATCTCCGCGATGCCCTGCGCGATCAGCGTGAAGAACCCGATGATCACGAACATCAGCACGATGTTGATGAACAGGTAGACGAACTGCGTGATGGCGAAGTTGAGGCCCTGCGCGCCGTGGTGGCGCAGGAACGGCGACTCGTCCTTCTTGGTCAGGTAAACGACGAGGGGGGCGATGAAGCCGACCAGAAATTGCCCCAGATGGGCGAGCATCGCCCAGGTCCGCTCGTCGGACGTCGCGGCCGCGTATCCGCCGGCAGCGGCGTACGGCTGCATCTGCCCGCCGTACCCGTAGCCCGGATCCTGCCCGTAAGGGGCCTGCTGCCCGTAGCCGTAGCCCGCCTGCCCGGGTTGCCCGTAGCCCTGCTGCTGCCCGTACCCCGGTTGCGTGCTCCCGGGATAGCCGGACTGCCCGTACCCCTGCTGCCCATAGCCCGGCTGTCCGTATCCCGGCTGCCCGTAGCCCTGCTCCTGACCGGCCTGCCCGTAGCCCGGCTGCCCGTACTGCTGCTGCCCGTACCCCGGCTGTCCGTACTGCTGCTGGCCGTAACCCGGTTGCCCGTAGCCCTGACCCTGCTGCCCCTGACCCTGCTCGCCGTATCCCTGCTGCCCGTATCCCTGCTGCTGACCGTACGGCTGTCCCTGGCCATATCCGGACTGGTCGCCCTGCCCCTGACCGGAGTCGCCTTCCTGGCCCGGTCGTTCCGGCTGCCCGTGCGTCATCGCGTGCTCCTTCTCGGACGCCGCGCCGCGACGCGGGCCCGGGGGGTCAGGGTGCGGTCACGAAGTCGATGAGCTCCTCGACGCGGCCCAGCAGGGCCGGCTCCAGGTCGGTGTAGGCGTTCACCGAGCGCAGGATCCGCTTCCAGCTCGCGCCCACGTCGTCCCCCCAGCCGAGTTCGGCGAGGACCCCTTCCTTCCAGGGTACGCCGCGGGGCACGCGTGGCCAGGCCCGGATGCCGACGGATGCGGGCTTCACGGCCTCCCAGATGTCGATGAACGGGTGGCCGGTGACGAGCACGTGCGGGGACGAGACCTGGGCGGCGATCCGGCTCTCCTTGGAGCCCGCCACGAGGTGGTCGACGAGCACCCCGAGCCGCCGGCCCTCGCCGGGGCCGAACTCCTCGACGATGGCGGGCAGGTCGTCCACCCCTTCGAGGTACTCGACGACGACACCCTCGACGCGCAGGTCGTGGCCCCAGATCTTCTCCACCAGCTCGGCGTCGTGGAGGCCCTCGACGTAGATGCGGCTCTCCTTGGCCACCTGCGCGCGCAGCCCCCGCACGGCGATGGAGCCGGACGCGGAGCGGGCGGGGCCGCTGGGCGCGGCGGCCGGCCGGACGAGCGTGACGGGCCTGCCGTCGATGAGGAAGCCCGACTTCGTCAGCGGGAACACGCGCCGCTTGCCGAAGCGGTCCTCCAGCGTGACGCCGAGCTTGTCGCAGCCGACGACGGCGCCGCAGAAGCCGCTGTCGGGATCTTCCGCGACAAGGCCGGGTTCGGCCGGTATTTCGGGTATCTGACCTTTGCGGGGCCGTCGCCAGTCGCCGGACAGAACGTCGTCTCCGTAGTCCTTGCTGCGCACAGTCCCGCACGATAACCGGAAGGATAAGATCGCGCAGCCGCCCGGACGGGCCCCGGAGACGGCCCGGACGCCTCCCGTACAGGGGCGCCGTGCCGCGTTCCCGGCCGTTCCCGGGTGGCCGCGGGGCGGAGCGTGCGGGAGCGGGGACCACGGACAGGGGCCGCCGGGTCGTACACTTGGCACTCGGAAGTAAGGAGTGCCAGCAGCAAGGGCCGGCGCCGAGCCGGCCGATCGGGGACTGCGGTGGCAAGGAGGAGGTGACCACGTGCTGGACGACCGGAAACTCGCGGTCCTGCGCGCCATCGTCGAGGACTACGTCTCCACCAACGAGCCGGTGGGCTCCAAGGCCCTCGTGGACCGGCACAACCTCGGGGTGTCCTCGGCCACCATCCGCAACGACATGGCCGTGCTGGAGGAGCAGGGGTACATCGCCCAGCCGCACACCAGCGCGGGGCGCGTCCCCACCGACAAGGGCTACCGGCTGTTCGTCGACCGGCTGTCGACGATCAAGCCGCTCTCGGTCGCCGAGCGCCGCGCGATCGAGACGTTCCTGACCGGCGCCTACGACCTCGACGACGTCGTCGGCCGGACGGTGCGGCTGCTGGCGCAGCTCACCCGGCAGGTCGCCGTCGTGCAGTACCCGTCGCTGACGCGCTCGACGGTGCGGCACGTCGAGCTGGTCCCGGTCGCCGAGGGCCGGCTGCTGCTCGTCCTGATCACCAACACGGGGCGGGTGGAGCAGCGGCTCATCGAGACCGCCGGCCCGGTGTCGGAGGAATCGATCGGCCACCTGCGGGCGTTGCTCAACACATGCCTGGACGGGCTCGGCCTCGGCGACGTCCCGTCCGCGGTCGCGGACCTGCCCGACAAGGTGGGGCCGGCCGACCGCCCGGTGGCGGCGTCGGTGCTGTCGGTGCTGCTGGAGACGCTGGTCGAGAACCACGAGGAGAAGATCGTGTTCGCGGGCGCGGCGAACCTCGCCGCGGTGGACTTCTCGCAGAGCCTGCGGGACGTCCTGGTGGCGCTGGAGGAGCAGGTCGTCCTGATGCGTCTGCTCGGCGAGACCGGCGACTCCTCTACTGTTACGGTGCGGATCGGCACCGAGAACCCCGACGAGGGGCTCCGATCGACCTCGGTCGTCGCCGCCGACTACGGCGTGGGCGACCTCACGCTGGCCCGGCTGGGAGTGCTCGGGCCGACACGCATGGATTACCCCAGCACGATGGGAGCGGTACGGGCAGTGGCACGCTACGTGGGACAGATCCTGGCGGGGTCGTAAGTGGCCAACGACTACTACGCGACCCTGGGCGTCCGCCGGGACGCCAGCGCCGACGAGGTCAAGAAGGCCTACCGCCGGCTCGCGCGGGAGCTCCACCCGGACGTCAACCCGGATCCGGAGACCCAGGAGAAGTTCAAGGAGATCACCCAGGCGTACGAGGTGCTCTCCGATCCGAAGAAGCGCGAGATGTACGACCTGGGCGCGGACCCGTTCGCGCCCGGCGGCGGGGCGGGCGCCGGGGGCTTCGGCGGCGCCGGGTTCCCCTTCAGCGACATCATGGACGCCTTCTTCGGCACCTCGACCTCGCGGGGCCCGCGGTCCCGCGCGCGGCGCGGCCGGAACGCCACGCTGCGGGTCGAGCTCGACCTCGCGGAGACGGCCTTCGGCACCACGCGCGAGCTGTCCATCGACACCGCGGTCGCCTGCGCCACCTGCGAGGGCTCGGGCTGCGCGCCCGGCACGCACCCGGAGACGTGCGAGACCTGCCACGGGCGCGGCGAGGTGCAGCAGGTGCAGCGCTCCTTCCTCGGCCAGGTCATGACGGCCCGGCCGTGCCCGGCGTGCGGCGGCTTCGGCTCGGTGATCCGCAACCCGTGCGCGGAGTGCTCGGGCGACGGCCGGGTCCGCACCCGGCGGACCGTCAAGGTCAAGATCCCGGCGGGCGTCGAGAACGGCATCCACATCCAGCTCGCGGGCGAGGGCGAGGTCGGCCCGGGCGGCGGCCCGCCCGGCGACCTGTTCCTGGAGATCGTCGAGAAGCCGCACCCGATCTTCGAGCGGGAGGGCGACGACCTGCACTGCACGGTCGAGATCCCGATGACCGCCGCCGCGCTCGGCACCAGCGTGACCGTCGAGACCCTCGACGCGGCCGAGCCCGTCGACATCAAGCCCGGCACGCAGTCGGGGCAGGTCATCACGCTGTACGGGCGCGGGGTCCGGCACCTCAACGAGAGCGGCCGCGGCGACCTCATGATCCACGTCAACGTGGAGACGCCCGGCAAGCTCGACGAGGAGCAGGAGGAACTGCTGCGGCGGCTCGCGAAGCTCCGCGGCGAGGAGCGCCCGCCCGGCAAGTTCGCGCCGGGGCAGCGCGGCATGTTCTCCCGCCTGCGGGACGTGTTCAACCAGCATTGAAGCGTCGCGGCGGCGGCCTACCGGGAGGGCCGCCGCGGCGGCCCGCTGCCATGACCGCCGGTCGTGGCCGGGCGGGCTTCGTCACTGTTCCTAGGTGGTGCGCATGAGTCCGCCGGTGTTCCTGGCCGGGACGGCCGCGCTGGAGGGCGACCGCGTGGTCCTCGACGGCGCCGAGGGCAGGCACGCGGCGTCCGTCCGCCGGCTGCGGCCCGGCGAGCGCGTCGACCTGACCGACGGCGCCGGGCTGCTGGCCGAGTGCGTCGTCACCGCGGCCGACCGGGCGTCCCTCACGCTGGACGTGCTGGCCCGGCACCGGGAGGCCCCGCCCAGCCCCCGCCTCGTGGTCGTCCAGGCCCTGCCCAAGGGTGACCGGGGCGAGCTGGCCGTGGAGACGATGACCGAGGCCGGCGTGGACGAGATCGTCCCGTGGTCGGCGGCCCGCTGCGTCACCCAGTGGCGCCCGGAGCGCCGCGAGAAGGCCCTCGGCCGCTGGCGCTCCACCGCCCGCGAGGCGGGCAAGCAGGCCCGCCGCAGCCGCCTCCCGGACGTCGCCGGCCTCGCGTCCACGGCGGACGTCGCGGAGCGGATCGCCGCCGCGTCCCTCGCCCTGGTCCTGCACGAGGAGGCCGAGGCGCCGCTGAGCGCCGTCGAGCCGCCCGCGGACGGCGAGATCGTCCTCGTGGTCGGGCCGGAGGGCGGCATCACCGCCGAGGAGCTGGAGCGCTTCGCGGCGGCGGGCGGCCGGGCCACCCGGCTCGGCCCGACCGTGCTGCGCACGTCGACCGCGGGCGTGGCCGCGGCCGCCGTCCTGCTCGCCGCGACCGGCCGCTGGTGAGCCCACCGCGCGCCGCTGACGGGCCTCACCGGCGCGTCAGCGACCCTTTCGAGGCACGCCGATGATCGCTCTCGGCGAGCGGCGGCGTGGAGGCGGCGGGGGTTCGGGGGCGGCGGGGGTCCTTGATCGGGAGCGGGGCTGTTCCAGGGAGCGGATCAGGGAGTGCTTGAGGAGGCGCCCTGCTCGGACGACGTGGACGGTTCAGTGGACACGGGCGGGGTCGGCTCCTCCGACGTCGGCGGGTCGGCCGGCTTCGACGTGGTCGGCGGCACCGGCGTCGTGGGCGGCTCCGGCTTCGTCGAGGGGGAGTCGCTCGAACACGGGCTCTCGGAGGCGGCGGCGGAGTCACCGCCGGCCGCGGCCGTGGTCGGCGCCGCCGTGGCAGCCCCACCCGAACCGCAGGCCGCCCCACCGGGCGCGGCGCTGGGAGACGCGGAGGCGGGCTCGCTGGACGCCCCGGCGGAGATCGGCCCCTGCGACGACGGGGCGCCCGACGGGAGCGGGCGGCCCTGGGCGTCGGTGCGGTCGCCGTCGGAGTCGCCGTTGCCGCCGCCGGACGGGCCGTTGCCCGACACCGAGTGCTGGATGAGCTCGATCGTCTGCGGTGCGGTCACCCCGATGCCCGCGATCGCCACGGCGGCGGCGACGGCGAGGACGGGACGCGCCCAGGTCACGGAGAAGCGGTCGGGCCGGAGCCAGGCGGGCGCGAACCGCTCCGGGCCGAAACGGCGGCGGCCGCCGCCTTCGGCGATGCGGGCCCGGATGCGGTCCAGGCCGTCGTCGGCGGGGGTGACCGAGTCCGCCTCCGCGTGCAGGGCGCGGCGCAGGATCTCGCCGTGCTCGTCGTGGGGGTCGGTGGTCATGAGAATTGCTCCAGGACATTGCGTAGCGCGGTCATGCCGCGCGCCGTATGGCTCTTCACAGCGCCGCGGGAGATGCCCATCGCGTGGGCGATCTCGGCTTCGGACAGATCGGCGTAGTAGCGCAGGACGAGCGCCTCCCGCTGGCGGGCGGGCAGGCCGGAGAGCGCGTCGATGACGGCCGAGCGCTCCAGCTCCCCGATGGCCCCGGCCTCCGCGCTCGGCGCGTCGGGAAGGCCCTTGGGGGCGTACTTCTCGACGACGGCGCGGTGCCGCAGCACCGATCGCGACCGGTTGACCACGGACTGGCGGAGGTACGACAGGGCCTTGTCGGGGTCGCGCAGGCGCCGCCATCCGCCGTGCATCGCGACGAAGGCGTCCTGGACGACCTCTTCGGCCGTCCCGGAGTCCCGCACGAGCATGGCGGCCAGCCGGACGAGCGAGCGGTAGTTGGCGCTGTAGAGCGCGGTCACCGCCTGGTCGGCGTCCCAGGTGACGGCAACAGCAGCCGCCGCCGTGCCCCTGGCCACGAGGGTCTCGGTCACGTCAGTGGGACGCGCACCCTCGTCGTCCGGTTTACGAAAGGGCATCTTCTGGTCTGCCTCGGTCACCTATCCGCCGCCTTCGCCGCTCCCCGGCCGTCCATTCGGATGGTCGCCCTCGCAACGGCATCGTCCGGGCGCGCCCGACCGGCCGCAGGCGCGCCGCAGAGCCTGCGAGCCGGGGAGTACGCCTGAGCTGACAACCTTAACCAAGGGGCGGTCGGAATGCGGCTCGACGGCGGGGAATCGATCATCGGGAATCCCGGCGGCGCGGGGCGCCGCGGGCCGCGCCCGCCTCCGCCTCGATAGGATCCCGTGGCGGTCTCGGCCGCCCCCGGAAGGAGACAGATGACCGACTGCCTTTTCTGCGGGATCGTCGCCGGCGACGTGCCCGCCAAGATCGTCCGTGAGGGCGCGCGCACGGTGGCGTTCCGCGACATCAACCCGCAGGCGCCCACGCACGTCCTGGTCATTCCGAAGGACCACCATCCGACGGCCGCCGCGCTCGCCGCCGCCGACCCGGAGCTCCTCGCGGAGGTGATCGGCGAGGCCCACCGCGTCGCCGAGGGCGAGGGCGTCGCGGGCACCGGCTACCGATTGGTCTTCAACACCGGCGACCAGGCAGGTCAGACCGTGCACCACGTCCACGTGCACGTGCTCGGCGGACGTGGCCTGAACTGGCCGCCCGGCTGACGAGAGCCCCCCGCCGCCCGCACCGCGCCTCGCGGCGCCCGCCGCGCCGGACCCGGCCCACGGGCGCCGATTCGCGGGAGCCGGCGGCGCGGCCGCGAGCGGAAATGAAGCGGCGATCCGTCGCGGGTGCCCAGTACCATGGGAAGGGCACACCTGGACACCCGGAGCAGACAGAAGGCAGGTCTGAGAGGCCGCAAGGCCCGGCTGATGGTCGAATCAACTCACGCGAGGCGCGGCGACGGGACCGGCCCGCGCTCCCAGATCAAGATCGTGGTGCCGGACGACCATTCGATGGTGAGCCTGCTGGGCTCCCGTGACGAGCTGCTCCACGCGATCGAGCGGGCGTTCGGCAACGGCATCGACATCCACGTCCGCGGCAACGAGATCACCGTGACGGGCCCCGAGGGCGAGACCGACCTGGTCTCCCGGCTCTTCACCGAGATGGTCGAGCTGCTCAAGGGCGGCACCCAGCTCACCCCCGACGCGGTCGAGCGCAGCCTGGCGATGCTGCGCGGCGAGAGCGGCGCGCGGCCGGCCGAGGTCCTCACCCTGGACGTGCTGTCCAGCCGGGGCCGCACGATCCGCCCGAAGACGCTGAACCAGCGCCGCTACGTCGACGCGATCGACAAGCACACGATCGTGTTCGGGATCGGCCCCGCCGGCACCGGCAAGACGTACCTGGCGATGGCCAAGGCGGTCCGCGCCCTCCAGGACAAGCAGGTCAACCGGATCATCCTGACGCGTCCCGCGGTCGAGGCGGGGGAGCGGCTCGGGTTCCTGCCCGGCACGCTCTACGAGAAGATCGACCCGTACCTGCGGCCGCTGTACGACGCGCTGCACGACATGGTCGACCCCGACTCGATCCCGCGGCTGATGGCAGCCGGCACGATCGAGGTGGCGCCGCTCGCCTACATGCGCGGCCGCACGCTCAACGACTCCTTCATCATCCTGGACGAGGCGCAGAACACCTCGCCCGAGCAGATGAAGATGTTCCTCACCCGGCTCGGCTTCGGCTCGAAGGTCGTGGTCACGGGCGACGTCACCCAGGTCGACCTCCCGAACGGGCAGATGAGCGGCCTCCGCGTCGTCCAGGACATCCTGGCCGGCGTCGACGACATCCACTTCTCCCGGCTGAACAGCAAGGACGTCGTCCGCCACAAGCTGGTGACCGACATCGTGGACGCCTACAACCGCTACGACGAGTCGCGGGTACCGGAGATCAAGCAGGGGGCGGCGGGCCGCGGCGGCGGATCCCGCAAGCGGGGGCGCTAGATGAGCATCGAGGTGTTGAACGAGTCGGGGGTCCCGGTCGGCGAGAAGGACCTCGCCGACCTGGCCCGGCACGTGCTGGACGGCATGCGCGTCCATCCGCTCGCGGAGCTGTCGATCCTGCTGGTGGACGAGGCCGCGATGACCGAGCTCCACGAGAAGTGGATGGACGAGCCCGGCCCGACCGACGTCCTGTCGTTCCCCATGGACGAGCTGCGTCCGGGCCACATGTCCGGCGGCACCGACGAGGAGGGCGAAGCCGACCCGGGGCTGCTCGGCGACGTCGTCCTGTGCCCGTCCGTGGCCGAGAGGCAGGCGCGGGAGGCCGGGCACGGCACCGAGGACGAGCTCGAACTGCTCTGCGCGCACGGCATCCTCCACCTCCTGGGCTACGACCACGCCGAACCGGACGAGCACAAGGAGATGTTCGGCCTCCAGGCCGAGCTGCTCGCCTCCTGGCGGGAGAAGCGCGGGCGCTGATGAGCACCGGACAGGGGTGGCTGTCGGCGCTGGCGGTGGGACTGGTCTTCACGGCGGGCCTGCTGGCCAGCACGGAGGCGGCGCTCGCCAGGGTGTCGCGGGTGACGGTCGAGGAGATCGTCCGGGACGGGCGGCGCGGCGCGCGGCGGCTGGCCGAGGTCGTGGCCGACCCGGCCCGCTACGTCAACATGGTGCTGCTGCTGCGCATCGCGTGCGAGCTGGTCGCCACCGTGATCGTCGCGGACCTGTGCATCTCCTGGCTGGACGAGACGTGGCGCGCCTACGTGGTCGCCGCCGCCATCATGATCGTCGTCAGCTACGTCGCGATCGGGGTGGGGCCGCGGACGCTCGGCATCCAGCACGCCGACCGGATCGCGCTGGCCGGCGCGGCGGTGATCCATCCGGTGACGCGGGTGCTCGGGCCGCTGCCGCGGCTGCTGATCCTGCTCGGCAACGCGCTCACGCCCGGCAAGGGGTTCCGGGAGGGCCCGTTCGCGTCCGAGGCGGAGCTGCGCGACCTCGTCGACCTCGCCGAGCAGCGCAGCCTCATCGAGCCGGACGAGCGGCAGATGATCCACTCGGTGTTCGAGCTCGGCGACACGCTCGTCCGCGAGGTGATGGTGCCGCGCACCGACATCGTGTTCATCGAGCGCGGCAAGACGCTGCGGCAGGCGATGAGCCTCGCGCTGCGCAGCGGCTTCTCCCGCATCCCCGTCGTCGGCGAGAACGAGGACGACGTCGTCGGCATCGCCTACCTCAAGGACGTCGTCCGCCGCAGCCACGAGCACCGCGAGGGCGAGTCGACCGAGCGGGTCGAGTCGGTGATGCGGCCCGCCACCTACGTGCCCGACAGCAAGCCGATCGACGAGCTGCTGCGGGAGATGCAGGCCCGGCAGATCCACCTCGCGATCGTGATCGACGAGTACGGCGGCACCGCCGGCCTCGTCACGATCGAGGACATCCTGGAGGAGATCGTCGGTGAGATCACCGACGAGTACGACGTGGAGACCCCGCCGGTGACCTGGCTCCCGGACGGCGCCGCCCGCGTCACCGCGCGCCTGCCCGTGGAGGACCTCGCCGAACTGTTCGGCGCCGACATCGACGTCGAGGAGGTCGAGACCGTCGGCGGCCTGCTCGCCCACGCCCTCGGCCGCGTGCCCATCGAGGGCTCCACGGCCCGGGTCGGCTCCGACGGTGACGGTGACGGCGCCGTCCTGTCCCTGAAGGCCGAGACGATCGCCGGCCGCCGCAACCGCGTGGGCACCGTCCTGGTCCGCCGCCTGAACGACGAGAACGGCCACGGCGACGGCGAGAGCCCTGACGGTGACCGCCGAGCCGCCGACGACACCTTCCGAGCCTCCGGCGACGAGGGCGCCTAACCCGCCCCAGACCGGTCAGCGCGCCCCGACAGCACTCTGAACAGCAGCACGCAGAGCCGCGCGGGTCACCACGAGGACGGCCCCATCCGGGTCCTTGCTATCCCGAACCGCCACCACCGCCCCGTCCGCCCCAGCCAACTCGACGCACTCACCGCCGTTGCTCAGGCTTCGCCTGGCCTTACGCCACGAGAGCCCTGCCAGCTCGACGCACTCAGCCGCGTTCGAGCCACTGTGCGTGCTCTTGCGCCATGGAAGCTCAGCCAGCTCGATGCACTCACCGCCATTCGGACCGCTGTGAGTGCTCCTGCGCCACGAGAGCCCTGCCAGCTCGACGCAATTGCCGCCACTGCACGTGCTGCGGCTGCTCCGGCGCCAGGCAACGTCGTTCAGGTCCATCTGCCTTGCACCACCTCTCTCATCGGCTCCCGAGATGTCTCTCTAGTGAGTACCCGTGAACGAGGGGTGTCGGCAGTGGCTGCCACCGGACGGTCAGCGCGTCTTGGCGGCAGCCTGGACAGCGGTGCGCAGAGCCGCGCCGGTCACCACGAGGACGGCCCCATCCGGGTCCTTGCTATCCCGAACCGCCACCACCGACCCGTCCGCCCCAGCCAGCTCGACGCAGTCGCCGCCGTTGGAACCGCTGTAGCTGCTCTTGCGCCACGCGGCGTGCTTCAGGTCCATCTCTCTCGAACCACCTTCCCGATGAAATCACGTGACATCTCGTCTGTCAGTGCCCGTGAACGGAGGCTGACCAGGGTTCTTGCGACAGTGGACAAGTCTGCGGGGGCGTCCGTCGTGATGGGACGGACGGCTGTCTCGATGTACGCGACTTCGCTTCGATCCTCCATCGTCGCAACCACGAACGCGCCCATGTTGCCGTCATGTTCGCCGCTTCCCAACACTACTTGAACCGTGATGTTGGGTGACATACTCATGTGCCGCAGGTGCTCCAGTTGCTCCTTCATCGTCTCGGAGGTGCCGACCTGTCGGTAGAGCGCCTGCTCGTCGATCAGAATCACGTAAATCGGTGGGGAGAAGCCGTCTTCCCTCGGTCCTCGGAGGATCTCCTGGCGGCCGATCCGAGCGTCTGCGGCGCTCTGATTGCCTTGCAGGATCGCTAGTGCGTAGGCGGGTGTCTGGATCAGGCCAGGAATGACCGAGTGCTGATAGGTGATCAGCATCGTTGCGTCGGCCTCGATCTTTGGCCAGTCGAACCAGATCGGGACAGGATGGCCGTCCTTGTTGAGGTCCTCCCAGAGGTTGATGAGCGCGCCACCGGCATCGAGGTGATCGTCCACGATTTCCACGAAGGAGCGGGTGGCCCGCCTCTTTCCGTTCTCGATGCGACTGATCTGAGCCCCGCTCATCGTGGTCAACTGTGCGATGGCATCCTGTTTAACCCCTTTCGCCTCCCGCATTCGACGCATCTGCCGTCCGAATGCGACTAAGGCGGGGGATTCGCGAGGGCGCTGGCGCCGTGGGGGCATGGCTCTTATCTCTCGATGGAAGCTGCCCTAATTGATCAGGCGCTTCCCAGCTCTTACCGATCGAACTTGGTAGTCAAACCGTAGCCCGGATAGTGGCTCAATGTGTGGTGTTCGACACACACAGTGAGGAGAGGGTCATGGGTGGTGCGGCGGAGGGCGAGATGGTAGTGAAGCGGGATCCGGCGGTGGTCGCGGAGGTGCGGCGGTTCGTGCGGCTGGTCGTCGGTCAGTGGGGCATGGACGACTTCGTGCCGTGCCTGGTGGCGTGCGAACTGGTCACCAATGCGCTTCAGCATGCGGCGTCCGGGACGGACGGTGATGTGGTCCTGCGGTTGAGTCGTACCGAGGACGACGCCCTGTGGGTGGAGGTTCAGGACGCCGCGTGCGGGCTTCCGCGCATGCTGGCGGCCGACGCGAGTAGCGAGACGGGACGGGGGCTGTTCATCGTCGATCAGTACGCCCGCTGCTGGGGCATTCGTGCCCTGGCCGACGGTGTCGGCAAGATCGTTTTTGCCGTCATCGACCGTTCGTGAACGCGGAGGGCGTTACTCGATGATGGTGGTCAGGGTGCCGTCGGGGGCGGCGAGCAGGATCGGTGCCTTCCGGCCGAGGTCGCGGACGGCGGCCACGTCGGACGGGTCGGCGGTCCCGGCGGCGGTGACGACGGCGGCGGCCTCCAGGTCCTCGGCGCCGCTCGACACCGCCATCGCGACGGCGACCTTGAGCGCCGAGAGCTTCAGGGACGGCAGGTCCACGCTCGTGGCCGCGTAGGTGCGGCCCGTCTCGTCGCGTACCGCGGCGCCCTCGGCGGCGCCCGCGCGGGCCCTGGACGACCGCGCCAGGGTGATGATCTTCGCGTCCTCGGGGTTCAGCTCGCTCACGTCCCCAAGCGTACGGGGCGGGCGTTCCCGGGCGTCCAGGCGGTCCGGGCAGCCGGTCGCAAGTCGGTGGCAAGTGGCCGCCAAGGGCACGCGGCGATCCTCGGAACGTCCGGTACCGGAGTTCTGGGGGAGAAAGCGATGTCCCGTCTGCTCTACCGCCTGGGGAAGGCCGCGGCGCTGCGGCCCTGGCGGTTCGTCGTCGCGTGGCTGGTGATCGTCGGGGCCGTGGCCGGGCTCGCGGGCGTCGCCGGCGGGTCCCTGCACGACGACTACACCCTCGCGGGGACCGGGTCGCAGAAGGCGACCGACCTGCTGAGGGAGCGGTTTCCGGCGATGGCGGGCGCGGACGCCCGCGTCGTCGTCCACGCGAGGTCCGGCACGGTTGACCAGGCGAAGCTCGGTGCGGCCGCGGCGGAGCTGCGCCGGTTGCCGCAGGTCAGCGCGGTGGAACCGGCGCCGCCGGGGCGGGACGGGGTGACCGCGCTGATCACCGTCCAGTACGGGGTGCCGGTTACCGATCTGGAGCCCGGGCCGACGCTCGACGAGCTGCGCGGCGCCACGGGGAACCTGAAGGCCGCCGGATACCAGGTGGAGTTCGGCGGCCAGGTGCCGGAGAACGTCACGGCGCCCGGCGGGGTCGCGGAGGTCATCGGGATCGTCGCGGCCCTCGTCATCCTGCTGCTGGCGTTCGGATCGGTGGTGGCGGCGGGGCTGCCGCTGGCGGTGGCGCTGGCCGGGCTCGGCGCCGGGGTGTCCGGGATCACGCTGCTGGCGGCGTTCACCGACGTCGCGACCACGGCGCCGACCCTCGCGATCATGGTGGGGCTCGGGGTCGGCATCGACTACGCGCTGTTCATCCTGACCCGGCACCGCGAGGGCCTGGCCGCGGGCTTCGACGTGCCCGAGTCGGCGGGACGCGCGATCGCCACCGCCGGCCAGTCGGTCGTGTTCGCGGGCGGGACGGTGCTGCTGGCGCTGTGCGGGCTCGTGCTTTCCCGGATCCCCGTGTTCATGACCATGGGCTTCGCGACCGGGCTCGTGGTCGCGGCGACCATGCTGAGCGCCGTCACGCTGCTGCCCGCCGTCCTCGGGCTCGCCGGGACGCGGGTGCTGCGCCGCCGCGACCGCGCCGCCGGCGCGACGATCTCGACGGACTCGCCGCGGGTCCGGCGCTGGGCCGAGCACGTCGGACGGCACCCGTGGCCGTGGCTCGGTGCCGTTCTCGTGCTGATGCTGGCGCTGGCCGCGCCCGCCCTCGGCATGCGGACGTGGCCCAGCGACTCCAGCAGCGAGCCGACGTCCAGCACGGTCCGGCAGGCATACGACCTGCTGGCCGACGGGTACGGCGACGGCGCCAACGGACCGCTGCTGGTCGCGGTGGACCTGCGGAAGGTGGAGGCGTCCGCGCTGCCCGGTCTCGGCGAGCGGCTCGCGCGCACTCGCGGGGTCGCGGCCGTCGCGCAGCCGCGGTTGTCGCCGGACCGCTCGGCCGCCGTCGTCGTGGTCACCCCGGAGTACGGCCCGCAGGACGCGGAGGCGCCGCGCCTGGTCGACCGGATCCGCGCGGACGCGCTGCCGCCCGGCGCGGAGATCGCCGGGCTCACCGCGAGCTACACGGACCTCTCCCGAATGCTGTCGGAGCGGCTCTGGCCCGTGATCGGCGCGGTCGTGGCCACCTCGTTCGTCCTGCTGATGCTGGTCTTCCGGTCGGTGCTCGCGCCGCTGAAGGCCGCCGCGATGAACCTGCTGTCGATCGGCGCCGCGTACGGGGTGCTGACGGCGGTGTTCCAGTGGGGGTGGGGCGCCACGCTGCTGGGGCTGCCGCACAGCGTCCCGGTGTCGAGCTTCATCCTGCTGCTGATGTTCGCGGTGCTCTTCGGGGTGTCGATGGACTACGAGGTCTTCCTGCTCTCGCGGGTCAGGGAGGAGTGGCGGCGCACCGGCGACGCGCGCGGCTCGGTGCCCGCGGGGCTCGCCGCGACCGGCCGGGTGATCACCAGCGCGGCGCTGATCATGGTGGCGGTGTTCCTCGGCTTCGCGCTGGACCCGAGCCTGGTGATCAAGCAGATGGGAGTCGGGCTGGCGGTCGCGGTGGCGCTGGACGCGACGCTCGTCCGGCTGGTCCTGGTGCCCGCGACGATGGCGCTGCTCGGACGGGCGAACTGGTGGCTGCCGCGGCCGCTCGCGCGCGTCCTGCCCGAGTTCGACCCGCACGGCGGTGACGGCGCGCCGGGCCCTGGCGCGCCGGAAGGCGCGGACGGCCCGGGCGCCCGGGAGCGGCAGCCCAGCCAAGCGTGACCGTCGCGTAGGCGGGGGCCCACCGCGGTCCGTCATGTCCCGGTTTAGTCTGAGCGGGACATGACGACCGCGGTACGCGTGCTGGGCGCCTTCAGCGCGGCGGTGGACGGGGCACCGGCGGATCTGGGCGGGCCTCGCCAGCGCTCGGTCCTCGCGCGCCTCGTCGCGGCGCAGGGGCGGATGGTCCCGGCCGACCGGCTCGTCGAGGAGCTCTGGGCGGGCACCGCGCCGCAGCGCGCCGCGGCCGGACTCCAGTCGTTCGTGTCCCATCTGCGGCGCGCGCTCGAACCCGGCCGCCCGCCCCGGACGCCCGCGCGCGTCCTCGTCACCGAGCCGCCCGGGTACGCGCTCCGGCTCCCGCCCGGCGACGTCGACGCCTGGCGCTTCGACGCGCTGATCGACGAGGCCGGCGGGGCGCTGGACGCTGGCGCAGGGACCGCACGTCCCGTCTCTGGGAACCGCGCCCTAGCCGTGCGGTGGT